>JBNJEY010000171.1:0-2504 GCA_051746325.1 Pseudomonadota bacterium | reverse complement strand
CCGTTCGTTATAGAACATTTTATTCGAATTTTATAAAAGCCACTTATTAAGCACTTAATCAGGTAAACATCAAAGACGTTAGGATAAAGTCCAAACCAAGCACACCTAAGGAAGAGTGCACCACTGTTTTCGTGGTCGCTCTACTCACCCCTTCAGAAGTCGGCACCGCATTAAAGCCTTGGAAAAGCGCAACGATGGCAACCAAAACCGCAAAGGCAATCGATTTAATAATGCCATTCATAACATCTTCATGCCAATCGACATGGCTATGCATCTGTGACCAAAATGCACCTTCATCTACACCCAACCAACTCACTGAGACTAAATACCCCCCCAGAATGCCCAGACCCGTGAATAACAAAGTTAACATGGGTAGAGAGATAATCGCTGCCAAAAATCGCGGCGCATAAATGAACTTTAACGGATCTACCGCCATCATTTCTAGGGCGGATACTTGCTCAGTTGAACGCATTAAACCAATTTCAGCGGTGAGTGCTGAACCCGCTCGTCCGGCAAACAGTAGTGCTGCGACCACTGGACCCAACTCTCTTAATAGTGACAAGGCCGTCATGCTACCCACCGCTTCTTCGGCACTAAAATCCACCAAGATATTATAACCCTGCAAGCTGAGCACCATGCCGACAAACAATCCCGCCGTTAAAATAATCGGCAGAGAGAGGACACCGGCCACATAGATCTGTTTAAGCAGTAAATCCAATCGTAATATCGCACCCGGTGCGGCGGACAATACAGAAACGATAAACAATGATCCACGGCCAAAAGTGGCCAAGCCTGTTATTATGTCGCGCCCTACGGATTGAACAAAATCAATTAATCGTGACATTATTCACTCCCCCTGGCCTGACCATATGAGGCGATATCTTCAATATAAGGGAGATTCGGAAAATGAAACGGAACGGGACCGTCTGGCAAACCATGGATAAACTGATTTACATAACCGGTCGACTCTTTTAGCAACTCTTCTTTTGTGCCTTGAGAAACTATTCTACCTTCCGAAATAACACAGACATAATCAGCAATCGATAGCACCTCCTCAACATCATGCGAGACAATGACACTGGTGAGCCCCAGACTGCTATTTAGCTTATGAATCAACTCGACCAGCACCCCTTTAGTAATGGGATCCTGCCCGACAAAAGGCTCATCATAAAAAATCATCTCCGGATCCAATGCAATCCCCCTGGCCAGGGCTACGCGTCGTGACATACCGCCAGACAATTCAGACGGCATTAAGGCTTTCGCCCCTCTTAATCCAACCGCCTGTAATTTCATCAGCACTAAGGCATAAATCATCTCTTCTGGCAGCTTGGTATGTTCTCTTAACGGGAAGGCAACATTGTCAAAGACATTCAAATCAGTCAAAAGAGCACCGCTTTGAAACAGCATGCCCATTTTTCGCCTCAATTCATAGATATTTTTACGCGATAAGGCATGCACATTGAGACCTTCTATGAAAACCTCGCCCGCATCGGGTGCCAATTGTCCGGCAATCAACTTTAACAAAGTCGTCTTACCACTGCCACTGGGCCCCATAATAGCCGTTACCTTGCCCTTAGGAATAGAGAGCGTAATATCGTCAAATATCTTGCGATCTCCACGCGAAAAACAGAGGTTTTTTATTTCAATTAACGTTTGCGTCTCTTCCATATTCTTTACTCGACTTTTTTCCAAATCAATTTCCATCTCTTTAAAGTGTGCTTGTCGTCTGAGCAACACAAGACAATATATCTAGAGTCTAATCTGGTTAAAACCCTAAAAACTCACCGATTACTTTAAGATTAGCCACCTGTTGCATATCAATCTTTTCCCCGCCAACAATACAACAAAGCCCTTGAGACTCTAAAACGTCTACTGCAGACTTAGAGTTTACCTCAAGCGAGAGGCTTTGCATAAAGTCCTTAAGAATCTTCACTTGTGCTTTAGGATCCTGGGGCAACTGCGAAAGATAAGCCAAAGGCTGGCCTGAGAGCCAAACTCCTTGATACTGCCAATGCCAACCAGGCAGCTTGTGCTGTGTCGAGATCAAGGTGACGGGCAAGCCTGCCAATTCAGATTGGTTAAAGAGACCTTCTGACCAAACGACGACCCCCATCGCTTGCGACTTTAAAACCGCAATAATCTTTTCTAGTTGCGGCAAAAGCGCGCGATCAAAATCGTCCCCAGATTCAACGGCAAAGTAGAAATAGAAGGGCGCTTCAACGGCCTCGTCAACCGCTTGAAGATCGGCTTCACTCCAACCCGTCCAGACAGACTGGGGCACCAATACCGCTCGAAAAGCATTGCTAAAATAATCCAGTTGCCAATCGAGTGGCAGGTCTTCGGGATAAAAACTCCCTAGCCAGCTATTATGCTGCCAGCCATAGGTCCCTATTTGCAGATTTTCCAACGATTCTAAACCTATCTTAAATTGACTAAAAGCGTATTTTATCTTTAGTGCAGACAATTTACAGCTAAAAAGCCTTTTTTATCTCAATTTAAACACT
>JBNJEY010000170.1:0-2539 GCA_051746325.1 Pseudomonadota bacterium | reverse complement strand
TCGGTTAGGTTTTTAACCGCACCAAAGAGATTCAACTGTTTGTTAACTGCATAGTTAGCGGTCACGTCAAAGGTGGTGTAGGCGTCCACTTTACCGGTAAAGAAGCCACTGGTATTTTCTTCAATATCAGTAGTGTTTTGCGGATCGCTATACTGTTCGCCAATATAGTTAGCAATCAATGCCGTTTTAAGGTCGCCCGTTTGGTAGCCAAGTTTAAGATTGGCGACAAGTTCCGGTGAATAGGTCACACGATTGCCATCGGCAATATCTATTGTAACCCCATCAGCCTGGTAGCGATCACCCACAAACTTGGCGGTCGGGATATAAGTGGTATTGACATCCAGAGTGAATCCCGCGCCCATGTCAACACCCAATGCCGCTTCTAAACCTTGGTGGAGTGTTTCGCCGCCGTTGGCTGTAACAAAACCACCACTGTTAGAGGGTATAACTTGGTTTTCAAAGTCCATTTGGAAGGCGGTAATTTCATAGCTGAGTTTTTGATTACCACCGCGTACCCCAATTTCGATATTAGTTGAGCGCTCCGCTTCTAGCTCCTGATCGATACCATCTTTACTGATTGCATCGGTGTTTTGAGCCGGCGCAAAGGCTTTATAAACGCCCCCAAAAAATTGTGCTGTGGGCGACACTTGATAGGTCACCCCCACGCCCGGCATCATTTCGGTATTTGACGTCTCTCCGTTTTTAGTTTGATCTAATTCATTAACGGTTTTTTGAGTGTAATTTTCTACCCGTAAACCAGCGGTAATGGCAAGTTTCTCATCAATTATAAATCGGTTTTGGGCAAACAGTGCCATGCTGTCGGCAGATTGATTTATCTCCTTAGTAAGCGTTCCAGAACGTGGATTGTCTCGTGTTGCGTTAACTCTTCGATCGTTCATCGATTCATAATCCACACGCAACCCCAATTCGGTTTCATTGGCGATGCCGAAAGCATTGTGCGTAATATTTAAGCGGGTATCGACCCCTTGGCGTTCAAATGCTCGATTCCTTCCACCTAAGGTATCGGCATAGTCCCAACGTCGGTCAACACCTGTACCAATTGTTTTAGCATCGGTTAGGTCATATCGCCAATAATCACGACTGGTTTGACTCCAGTAAATTAGGGTATTGAGTCGCATATTGTTATTGATATCCCATTCATGGTTAATGTCGAATGAGTCACGTTCGGTTAAGAAATAATCGTCGGGCGCTGGGTTAAAGGTTTTACCTGCATTGTAGGCATCTAAAAACAAGCCACGATAGGAAATATTAGCCTCGTTGTCATAATGGGTAAATTTAGCACTGACCCATTGGTCATTGCCAAGACTCATGCCGCCTTTAACCATAAGGTCGTTCATTTTGAAGTCTTTGTCCATAAAGCCATCGCTGTCGGCTTTGGTATAGACGACACCTGCATAAGCATCACCAGAGGGATTAGACCCACCCGCTTCAATAGTACTCTCTTTATAGCCCCACGAGCCGACGCGAGAGCTGACACTCACGCCGTCGTCAGGGGTCTTGGTTTTGAAGTTAATCACCCCGCCAATGGTGGAGGGTCCATAACGCAAAGAGGCCGCACCTTTTAAGACCTCTATGCTTTCCATACGTTGAATACGCGGGGTATAGTAACGACCATTACCAACAAACAGGCCGGGGGCCACGGGCACGCCATCTTCTAAAATTAAGGTTTTATAATCACCCGCACTCAAGCCGCGCATGCCAATATTGGCGATAATACCCGACTCTTCTTCTTTTTTAATGACAATACCCGGTACAAAACGCAAAGCATCTTCGATAGAGATAGGTTGAATTATTTCCAGATCTTCCTGGGTCACAATCGCCACCGAACCCGGTTGCTTGGCCACGGCGTTATTGTCCGTACCCACTACGTCAATACGGGGTAGTTCAGTTTTTACGACCTCTTGAACACTGGTCTGAGCATTGGCCTGAAGAGTGATCGCGGTTGCCATACTGATAATTAATGTTTTTAAGGCAAATTTTGGTTGGGACATAATAATTCCTTATTTAAAAAGTAAAATTTGGCTGGCTTAAAAACATCTCGCTGGCTTAAATGTAAAATAGAAGGTTAAAATAAATTGGAGAGTGGCTCTCTCATTTAGTCAAAATAAGTTTATTCTCGCGCGTAATTCGTAATAGATAGTTAGAGCCATTGTGTTCAATGGTTAATATTTTTTGCCCAGCAAACAAATCGGCACTGTCTATGACTAGGCCATTGTTGTTTGTATCTACCTTCGCATCATGAATCGACGCTTTAGGGGGTTTAGCTAAGTTGTCAGCTTGCCACGTGGGTAATAATGGGTTTTTAGAGACCTTAGGTTGCTTCATCTTTTTCTGCTTTTTTGTTTTTTGGATATCAATAAATTTAGTCGATAGAGATCACGACGGATTAACACAGAGACTGAATAGATGCAAATGCGAATGATTCGTAAATCCATTTACCGAGCATGATAATCAACTTTTTTCTCAAATGCAAATGGTAATAGATATTATTTACATTAAGAATAGTCTTTTTCCAAAA
>JBNJEY010000169.1:0-2593 GCA_051746325.1 Pseudomonadota bacterium | reverse complement strand
GATTTTAACTTTTTTCACTCAAAAATGCTTAAGTGAACAGCATTGCGCCATGGCGGGGTTTTCTATGGCAACCACAGCAACCACAAAGGTATTGGAGCCTGTTTTCTATGAACTCTATATTTAGATTTTAGACATTAAGAACTCGAGCAAGGCCTTCTGTGCATGCAGTCTATTTTCCGCTTCATCCCAAACAACGCTCTCCTTAGCATCAATCACTTCAGCCGCGACCTCTTCACCACGGTGGGCCGGTAGGCAGTGCATAAAGAGGGCATCAGGATTAGCTTTTTGCATTAACTCTGCTGTTACTTGATAGTCCGCGAACGCTCTTTCACGTAATTTCTGCTCTTCTTCCTGCCCCATACTTGCCCAGACATCAGTGGCAATCAAGTCAGAGTTTTCAGCCGCGTCAAATGCATTACGGACGATTTCTACACGGTCTTTATGGCTGTCTACCAACTCCATATTTGGGTCATAGCCTTCTGGGCAAGCTATCCGTAAATTAAAATCGTATTGTGCAGCGGCATTGATATAGGAGTTACACATATTATTGCCATCACCGACCCAAGTCACCGTTTTGCCTTGAATGCTACCGCGGTGTTCTTGAAAAGTTTGCATATCTGCGAGTAACTGGCAAGGATGAAAGTCATCGGAGAGTGCATTGATTACCGGCACTGAAGCGTGCTGGGCAAAGGTCTCAACAATATCGTGGCCAAAGGTACGAATCATAATGCCGTCCACCATGCTAGAGATAACACGTGCGCTGTCTTCGATAGGCTCGCCACGGCCAAGTTGAGTATCATTGGAAGATAAGAACAGGGCATGACCGCCCAATTGTGTCATGCCGGTCTCAAATGAGATGCGAGTACGGGTCGACGATTTTTCAAAAATCATCGCAAGGGTTTGGTTGCTAAGCGGTTCAAAGATTTCGCCTGCTTTTTGCATCTTTTTTAACTCAATACCGCGCTGCATAATCTGTTGCAGTTCAGCAGGTGTTAAGTCATTTAATGTTAAAAAGTGTCTAACAGTCATAGGTTCGGTCTTTTATTAGTGTGCATAACGCTTGGAAGTGCCTTGCGTTACACTGTTAAAATTAAGTAATTGAATCGGTTATGGATTCAGAAAGTCGATAATCAGTTGTGAAAGCTCAGTGACGAGTTGGTCTGTTTGCGCTTGGCTCATCACAAAACTGGGGAGTAAACGCACTGTATCGCCACATGTGACATTAATTAGGAGGCCTTTTTCTAAGGCCATTTTGACCAGTTCACCACAAGGACGGTCAAGTTGAATACCCATCATATAGCCTTGACCCCGAATGGCCGTAACACCCGGTTGTTGGCCAAGCGTAGATCTGAATTGGTTAAGCAGTAATTCGCCTTTTTTGGCCACTGCGGGGATAAATTGGTGTGTTTTAAGCACCTCAATCACCGCCAAACCCACTGCACACGCTAAAGGGTTGCCGCCAAAAGTGGTGCCATGATTGCCTGGGGCTAAAACATCCGTCGCTCTGTTATTGGCGATACAGGCGCCAATTGGCACACCATTGCCCAATGCTTTGGCGAGTGTTAACACATCTGGCGTGATATCTTCATGTTGAAAAGCAAACCATTCGCCAGTACGCCCCATGCCGGTTTGGATCTCATCCACCATCAGTAGCCAGTTATTGGCATTACAGATTTTTCTAAGACTTTTTAAGTAGCCTTTTTGGGGAACATGTACGCCGCCTTCACCCTGAATGGGTTCGACTAATATAGCCACAATGTCACTATTGTTAGAGAGCGCTTCTACAGCCGCCACATTATCAAATGGCACACGCGTGAACCCGCCTACTAAAGGCTGAAAGCCTTCATGCACTTTCGAGTTGCCGGTGGCAGAAAGTGTGGCCATGGTCCGACCATGAAAGCTGTTTTCCATCACGATAATGGTCGGATTGCTTATATTCTGCTCATTGCCGAATTTTTTAGCAATTTTTATCGCCGCTTCGTTGGCTTCTGCCCCAGAGTTACAGAAAAATACCTGTTCCATGCCTGACAGTTCAATCAGTTGATCCGCTAATAGCTGCTGATTCTTAATATTGTATAGGTTGGAGGTGTGAATCAGCTGCTGACTCTGTTTGCAAATGGCTTCAGAAATAAACGGGTGAGCATGTCCTAAACTGGTCACGGCAATGCCACTAATGGCATCTAAATAAGTTTTACCTTCACTATCCTGCAAGGTCGCGCCATCGCCTTTTTCAAAGGTTACAGGTAATCTAGCATAGGTATTCATAATGTGGTTTGACATACGCGTTCTTTCCTATTACGCCTGTGGCGCAAAAAACTAACAGACGGTTTATAAACAAAAAAGCAACCGATGAGTTGAGTATTTTTAAATCATCTTAATTGTAAATCAACAAGTAAGACTTAAAAATGCCACTCAGTGCAGTTGCTTTTTGGATACAAGAAATCCAAAGAGGTGATTTTAGCGAAACAGCAGAAAATATCAAGCAATTTCCTTATTTAGAGTCTGTCTGTAATGGGGTTTCAAATTGTTTTTAGCTTTATTTAACGGTGAGATGGGCTTTAATGGCTTTTAATATAATTAAAGTTTGGATTAA
>JBNJEY010000168.1:0-2595 GCA_051746325.1 Pseudomonadota bacterium | reverse complement strand
GCTGGGCCGTATTGTCTAATATTTGGAATTGGCAAGCCTAATATGGCCCGTGCATGTAAAGCAAACTCAGAAAGGTCTTGTGATATTAAGGTCACCAAGCCTGTATCATGCGGCCGAGGCGAGACTTCACTAAAGTAGACATTGTCGCCTTTAATAAATAGTTCAACACCAAAAAGACCTCGCCCGGTTTCTCCGCATAGGTTATCGGTGACTTTACGGGCAATCTCTTGTGAGGTTGTTATCGCAGCCGCACTCATAGCCTGTGGTTGCCATGATTGGCGGTAGTCGCCATCTTGTTGATAGTGGCCAATAGGCTCACAGAAACTAATGCCTTGTTCGTGGCGAACGGTTAATAGGGTAATCTCATAATCAAAATCAATAAAGCCTTCAATAATGACGCGCCCTTTACCAGCGCGACCACCTTCTTGGGCATATGACCAGGCCTGATCAATATCAGCGACGGTTTTAATGACACTCTGGCCCTTACCAGACGAACTCATAATCGGTTTCACCACGCACGGCATGCCGATTCGCCCAATCGCCGCTTCAAAATCAGCTTTGCTGTCCACAAATTCATAAGGCGAGGTTGGAATGCCTAACTCTTCGGCTGCCAGGCGGCGAATTCCTTCACGATTCATCGTCAATTGAGTGGCGCGTGCAGTTGGTATTATTTTGACACCTTCACTCTCAAGCTCCGCTAAGGTATCGGTGGCAATGGCCTCAATTTCTGGTACAACCAGCTGTGGTTTTTCAAGCTCAATAAGTTTTCTTAAGGCATTTCCATCTAACATATCAACGACATGACTGCGGTCTGCAACCTGCATAGCAGGAGCATGTGCGTAACGATCTGCGGCAATGACCTCTACGCCCAAGCGTTGTAGCTCTATGGCCACCTCTTTGCCTAACTCTCCAGCTCCACAGAGCAATACTCGAACGGCAGTAGGTGAAAATGGGGTACCAATACTAGACATGGCATATCCTTTGCTATTAGCTAATTTATAAAATTTAAATAAGAACTTGAGTCATTTATGTTTAAAAAAGACATTAATGAACAGGGCTTAAGCTGAAGAGCCACT
This sequence comes from Pseudomonadota bacterium, assembly GCA_051746325.1. Taxonomy (GTDB): domain Bacteria; phylum Pseudomonadota; class Gammaproteobacteria; order Thiomicrospirales; family Thiomicrospiraceae; genus Thiomicrorhabdus. Next base: position 1,519 of record JBNJEY010000168.1, on the reverse strand, counting down.
GAAATTGCCAAATAGTATACGCCATTTCAGGCCTTAATCACCTTCATCCGTTAAGCCCTTTTAGTAAGGTAAGAGGTTAGCATCAATGTTAGAGTTAAGAGACACTATTAAAGAGCCAAAAACAGAGAACGTTACTTCACCTGAAGTACCACGTTTTTTGCAGACGGATCGGTCTAGAACCCAGAAGATGGTTGAGAGATCACCTTTGGCGGCTGGATTTAGTGTTAAAAAAATACTCCATGTATTACAAAACCGATTCTCGCATACAGGTGATCTTCCGCAAGCGATTGAAGAGATGGTGGAAGCACAGGTAGAGCTACGAACCCGTGAACTGTTTCGCCAAGCGAACTACGACGACTTAACCCACTTGCCAAACCGTGCCTATTTTTACCGCACACTTGAACAGTTGGTGATGAGCACCAAAGATAATAGTACTGAATTTACCCTATTATTTTTAGATTTAGACGGCTTTAAAAACATTAACGACACTTTAGGCCACCATGCCGGTGATGAGTTATTGAGAAACGTCAGTGCACGTTTAATGTCAGCGGTGCGTGAAGGTGATGTCGTCAGTCGCTTGGGGGGTGATGAGTTTGTCATTTTATTAGCAGGCTTGTCTGATCGGACAATGACTGAAACGATCTGTAACCGTCTTATTTTTGAAGTCAGTCGTCCCTATTGGATAGATAAAAATGGTGTCGCAATCTCAACTAGTATTGGTGTGGCGCGTTACCCGCAAGATGCCAAAAGTTCTGCCGACCTCGTTGAAAATTCAGATAAAGCGCTCTATGTTTCAAAATCCTGTGGACGCAGTACTTACCGTTTTTATGCCGATATTGCTGAAAAGGCAGAAGACAAAGAGAGTGATTTAACGGCTTCTTTAAAAACCGCAATTAACGCTGGTGAGATAGAGGTCTGTTTTGAACCTCAAATAGATTTAGTGAGCCAAAAAATTGTTGGCGCAAGTGTCAGCGCGCTTTGGCAGAGTGAATCGGCTGAAAATCCTTATTTAGCAGGTTGGATGGATAAGTTGGATCATAGTAGTTGGGCAAGTTCGGTCGGCACATGGTTGATTGATAGTGGTCTATTTTATCTACAGCAGTGGCAGCAGGTGAATGATGAGTTAGTGATTTCACTGCCCGTGATGGAAAGCGTCTGGAAAACTGAAAACATGGTTGAATTTATGGACCATCGCTTAGCGACTTTTAATGTCAAAGCATCGCAAGTGCAGCTAGAGTTTTCATTACAGGCGATTACCGAAGCCGGTTTGCAAAGCAGCCTACAAGCGTTAAGTGACGCGGGATACCAGATTACTTTGACACAAGTCGGTAAGGTGCCATTAGATCTGGCGCAGTTAATGAACCTGAATTTACAAGAGATTAAGCTAGATCATCTTTGGCTGCAAGAGGCATTAGAGAACCAAAATGGTCAGAAATGGCTAAAAGCAGTTATTCAAATGGCGAAAACATTAGATCTCTGTGTTATTGCCACTGGCATCGAAAACCGCACACAAGCGACC
>JBNJEY010000167.1:0-2629 GCA_051746325.1 Pseudomonadota bacterium | reverse complement strand
TTGATTTTCCGTACCACCCCTCAGTGGTTTATCAGTATGAGTGAAGGCGGCTTAAGTGAGCTGGCCCTAGCAGAGATTAAAAAGGTGAAGTGGATTCCTGAATGGGGTCAAAATCGTATTGAGGGCATGATTGAAGGTCGCCCCGATTGGTGTATCTCTCGTCAGCGTTTCTGGGGGGTGCCTATCGCGATTTTCGTGCATAAAGTCAGCGGCGAAATGCATCCGCGTACCGTTGAGTTAATGGAGCAGGTGGCCAAGTTGGTCGAAGTCAACTCGATTGATGCTTGGTATGATTTGGATATGGCTGCGATGCTAGGTGATGAGGCCAATGACTACGAGCAAGTGACCGATATTTTAGATGTTTGGTTCGATTCGGGTATTTCACACTATACGGTGCTGAATCAGCGTGAAGAGTTATCTGCGCCGGCTGACCTCTATTTAGAAGGCTCTGATCAACACCGTGGCTGGTTCCAGTCGTCACTGTTATCGTCATTAGCATTAGATGGCAAAGCCCCTTATAAACAGGTCTTAACCCATGGTTTTACCGTCGATAAAGATGGCAAGAAGATGTCTAAGTCTAAGGGTAACGTTGTGGCCCCTCAGCAGATCGCCAATAAACTGGGCGCTGATATTTTACGCCTGTGGATTTCGGCGGCCGATTACCGCTATGAGATGACCGTCTCCGATGAAATTATCAGCCGTACTGCAGATTCTTATCGTCGTATTCGTAATACCGCGCGTTTTTTACTGGCGAATATCAATGGCTTTAATCCCGCTACCGATATGGTGGCATACGATCAGTTATTGCCACTCGATAAGTGGGTCATTGGTCATACCGCCAAGCTTCAAAAAGAGATGGTTGACTCTTACGACACTTATAATTTCCATAATATCTATCAAAATGTCACGCACTTCTGTTCCATTGAATTAGGCGCGTTCTATTTAGATGTGATTAAAGATCGCCAGTACACTTGCAAGGCGGATAGTTTGGCACGTCGTTCTGCACAAACCGCCATTTATCACATTATTGAAGCACTGACCCGTTGGATAGCACCCATTTTGAGCTTTACCGCCGAAGAGTTATGGGAAGCGCTGCCTGGCGAGCATTCATCGACGGTGTTTGTCGCCACTTGGTATCAAGGTTTGACAGAACTTGACGAGTCAACGGCTCTTAATTCTGATTACTGGAATGAGGTGATTGCTGTGCGCTCTGCAGTGGCTAAACAGCTAGAGCAATTACGTGCTGATAAAGTCATTAAAGGGTCGTTAACGGCAGAAGTCACTTTGTATTGTGACGACGATTTATTCGCTAAACTCTCTCAACTAGAAGACGAGTTACGTTTTGTATTGATTACCTCTGCGGCGACATTGAAGCCACTGGCCGAAAAGTCAGAGGCGGCATTAGAGTCAGAAATTCCCGGTCTTTGGATTGAAGCGGGCGCGGCAACCGCACCCAAGTGTGCACGTTGTTGGCACCATCGTGAAGATGTGGGCCAGAGTGCTGCGCATCCTGAACTTTGTCTGCGCTGCGTCGAAAATGTGGATGGGGATGGCGAAGTTAGACACTACGCCTAATCGCTATATTTTGAATTCACCATGAAGTCACGAAGCTTTTAAAAGAACCCATAGGTTTTAAGGTAACTAGAATCGTTTTTTGGATCCTAGCAGGCCTGGTTAAATCTTTTAAGGGGTTCATCTTTGTGCCTTCGCGGTGCATTATCTTACTGTTTGTATGCACTCTATTAAAATGGAAAGAGTATGTCTGAAAATAAAATAACGTCTAGCGCCCTTAAGACGACTTGGCTAGCCCTATTAGTGATTTTACTGGATCAGCTGACAAAAATTTGGGCGGTTTCGACGCTTACTTTTGCAGAGCCGGTTGCGGTGATGCCCTATTTAAACTGGACCTTGGCTTATAATTATGGGGCGGCCTTTAGCTTTTTAGCCGATATGGGAGGGTGGCAACGCTGGTTTTTTGCCGTGTTGGCAGTCGGTATCAGTGTTTTTCTGCTGTTATGGTTAAGGAAACTGCCTGCAAAATTAACCCCTGAGACTTGGGGGATTAACCTTATATTGGGTGGCGCAATCGGCAATGTGATTGATCGGATTTTAGCCGGTCGAGTGACCGATTTTATTGATTTTTATATTGGCACTTGGCACTATGCCACCTTTAATATCGCAGACATGGCCATTACCATCGGCGCGGGCTTACTACTGCTCTCGGAATTATGGCTAAAACCAAGAGAAGCAAAATTAACAGCAAGCGAAGAATCAAAGTAACCAGGCCTGGTGGTCACTGTTATTAATGTTTGTAAATTTTACAAAGGGGAGTTATGGCGATTTCTAAAATGCTCGGCTTAATGGTTTTGGGCATGGCTTATGTGCTGCTTATTCCGGGGATCACTGAGCCTGTGTTACATATGACCACCACCTTAGATAAAGGCGAACTGACAGTTTTAGGCAAAGAGGCCATTCTAGCCAGTGGCAGCATTCCTAATTTTTTGATGCCCATGACCCTGGAGGTGTTTAATCAGATACAAGTGAGCGGTTCGGTCGTGATTCAAGATAGTGCAGAAAGTATTTTAGGCACTGCACAAGGATTATGGCAGGAGGGTCATCTGTTGGTGGC
>JBNJEY010000166.1:0-2649 GCA_051746325.1 Pseudomonadota bacterium | reverse complement strand
TTATTGAATATCAAAGAGATGAACGTCATTCTGGCGAAACCAGTTTTAATGCATGGAAATTATGGAATCTTGCCCTTGAAGGGATTACAAGCTTTTCGACAGCACCATTAAGGATTTGGCTCTATGTAGGATTGGTCTCTTTTTTGATTTCAATTAGCTATGGCTCTTGGATTATATTGCGTACGCTGATTTACGGCGTTGATATTCCCGGCTATGCCTCAATGTTTACCGCCATTTTGTTCCTAGGCAGCACACAACTTATTGTGTTGGGCGTATTGGGTGAATATATTGGTCGTATCTACTTAGAAAGTAAATCTCGACCTTTGTATATTGTTGAAGACGAATACTAGATTGTGAAAAAACAACTGAGTTTTTATAGTTTAATTGGCCTTCTAAACACGCTAGTGCACTGGAGTGTTTTTGGTTTAATTGTCTCCCTTACCGCTAGCCAGACACTTGCAAACGGCGGGGGGTTTGTGGCGGCGGCGACCACCTCTTATTTCTTAAATGCGCGGTTTACATTTATCCAAAAGCCCCATAAAAAAGGATACCTTTTTTTTGTTTTGGGTATGGGTACCCTTAGTCTTCTTGTAGGGAGGATGGGGGATATTTACGTTTGGCCAAGCCTGGTCACTTTAATTCTATTCTCATTGATGAGCTTAATTTTAGGTTTTATTTGGTCTAAATTCGTGGTGTTTAAGCGCCCTACAGACACCCGGTGACCTGTTGAAATAAACTTGATTCAAAGGGTGGCTTTATTTTTTTGAATTGGTGTTATTGCGGGCGGATAGCTGCCATTAAACCACTTAGCTTCAATCCTTTTTCCAATTCTAATAAACCTTGCCTCTACTAAAAAGTTTAGCCACAAAGAAAGATACAGGGTCATCAATACCGCTAAAGCAAAAGCAATTGGCACAAGGTAGAGTGGTATTTCCATAACACTATCAGGATTAATCGTTCTTAAGGTGATGGCCCAAGCCAGCACAATAAATGGAAAATGAAAGAAGTACATGGGATAAGCCACCTCAGACAGTAAGCGCCAGCCTTTCCAGTGAATCAAGGGGGCGGTCAATTTGTATGGATTGACTTGATAAAATGCAAACAGGATTAATCCCAGAAGTGCTAGGCTGAAAACCGGACGATGTAAGCTTAAGGCGAAAAGATTCCAGGCTGGGCTAAATTCACTATAAAAACTTGAACTTGCTTGGTAGATTGGAAAGCGTAAGGAGATGTAAATGATCGTTAAACCAACCCCCCATATAATAATGCTTTGCAATCGTCCCGTACGCCAAATCGGTTGAGGGTAACGCCAAATAATGAATGCCCACAGCACACCCAGTAATAAGGGTGTTAAACGACTCTCAATCACATAATACATAGTGTCCATATAGACCTTACCTGTTGGCTGGCCCATAAATTCATACCAGCGCGTTTCAAAGATTTCAGGCGTCTGCCATGCCAATCCAAAACGCATTAAAATAGACACAACAACGAGTGCACTTAACCAGATAATCGGCCTTGAGCTTTTGACCAGAAAAAGAATTATAAATGGCAATATTAAGTAAAACTGAACTTCAATCGAGAGGCTCCATTGGACGGGGATAATACCCTTACTAAAAATATTTTCAATAAAGAGTAGGCTATACCAACCGTCATGCAACAGTTTGTCTAAATCCGCTAAACCATATAACAGTAGAGCGACTAAAAAAAGAGGATAGATTCTAAAAAAACGGTGTAGATAAAAACGTTTAATTTGGATAGTATTTTGTTTCGCGTAAACTTTGAATAGGGCATAACTTAACAAAAAGCTACTGAGCATAAAGAATATATCCACGGCCTTATCAAAGGTGAGTACAAAAGTTAGCCAAGGTGGAATGCTTTCAACAAAAGCTTCGAGTTTGGCAGGTTCTTGTTTAAAGAGAAAAAAAACAGCAAATAACACATGAAAAAGAATCACCATTAAGACGCTTATGCCTTTTAAGAAATCGACGACAATAAAGGCTTTTTGGGGTTGGTGCAAAATCTCTTGAGCAATTCGTAATGGCTTAGTGAGTGGCCATAATATGAATGCAATAGCCGTTTTTAAATAGGACAGCTGCGGCATAAAATTCCTTTGATAATTCATGTGGGTTTATCAGATATATCAAGGGCCTTATAAAAAGCCTGCCATGATTTTGATAAAATGTTTACAGATGATACAGTCGTGAGTCTTTTTAAAACCCTATTTTACCGCAATGCTCTTCAATGTGGATGATATCATCTTCACCGGTATACTCACCCACCTGTGCCTCAATCAGCACTAAATCTAAATAGCCTTCATTTGCCAAGCGATGTTTTTCACCAATCGGAATATAGGTGGATTCATTTGGCTGAACCTGTGATTGCGTGTCGCCTACGGTTACGCTAGCTGTCCCAGAGACGACCACCCAATGTTCACTGCGATGCAGATGTTTCTGCAAGCTCAAAGTTTTGCCAGGCTTGACGACGATCCGTTTAACTTTATATTTATCGCCCGACTCCAATACTGTATAGGTGCCCCAAGGGCGATGAGTGGTGCGGTGGGTTTGCAGTAGGTCACTGCATTGTTGTTTTAAGGTTTCGACCACGGTTTTAATCTTTTGCCCTGAGCCTTTTGGCGCAATTAATAGA
>JBNJEY010000165.1:0-2668 GCA_051746325.1 Pseudomonadota bacterium | reverse complement strand
AGTGAAACTGAAAAACTGATTGAGGCCGGGATTGATTTAACGGATCTCTCTGCAAAAGGCGTGGTCATCTTTTTTACCCAGGTCTTTAAGCACAACTTTTTTCATGCCGACATGCACCCAGGCAATATCTTTGTTCTGCCCGATGGCCGTTATGCGGCCATTGACTTTGGCATTATGGGGACGCTGGCACCAGACGACCAACGCTACTTAGCAGAGAACTTTTTAGCCTTCTTTAACCGTGATTATCTGCGAGTCTCAGAACTGCATATTGAATCGGAGTGGGTGCCAAAAGGCACTCGTGTTAATGAGTTTGAATCGGCGATTCGCTCTGTCTGCGAACCTATTTGGGATCGCCCATTAAAAGATATCTCATTTGGTTTGGTGTTAATGCGCCTTTTCCAAACTGCTCGACGTTTTGGCATGGAGGTTCAACCACAACTGGTGTTACTGCAAAAAACCTTGCTGAATATTGAAGGCCTAGGCCGTCAGCTGGACGATGAACTTGATCTCTGGGATACGGCTAAACCTTTTTTAGAAGATTGGATGCAGGAGCGAGTAGGTCCCAAAGGTCTGGTCAAAAATATTAAGGCCAACCTGCCCTTTTGGATGGAACAAGCGCCACAGTTACCCGGTTTGATGTATACCACTTTGCATAAATTAGCCCATGTCGACACGCAACAACAGTCAATCCAAATGGCACGTCTAGAGAAACAGATCGAAGCGCAAACCACAGCTCAGCGAAATCGCACTATTGGAGTGCTGATTATCCTGTTTGCACTGCTACCAGGCCTAGGCAATCAAGAGTGGATTAATGAGAGTTGGTTACAAGTTATGCTGATTGTCCTGGGGGCTTACTTTATTATTAAAAAGTAAGCCCGCGAGAACAGAAAATCATTTAAATAGCGTGTTAATCACGCTTTTTTTTGGCTCCGTTAACCAGCCAATAGGTGATTAAAACCCTAAAAAATGTCTGCCGTGATAATGGACAGTTTATGACGAAAGATTGACTATTTTAGGCAAATGCTAGAAGCCATTCAAAAATTGTGGGATACTCTTTGCATACGAGACCTTTGTTCGATTAGATAAGCAGATAAGCGCTTAAGACTTACTTAACGACAGCGGGCTCTTCCTTAAAAAGGGTTTGTAAATGAAAAAACTGTTATTAATGACCTCACCATAGAAGAGCAACACCTAGTACCGCCGTTATTAATAAAAACCAATATTATGCTTGCCTTTAAGTACATTCGTAATAAAATGAATGAAACTAGACAGGCTAGAATTAGCAACCAAGGATTCATTATGAACAGACAACTCATGACACTCATGCTCTCTCTTATGCTTGCATTTACATCGCTGCAAGCCAATGCCAGTGGCTACTTGCCGCTTGCTGTTGATCTGCAAAAAGCCGCTGCCACCGCTGAAAAACATCAAGTGCCCATTGTTGTTTTTGTTACGGCGACATGGTGCAACTACTGCAAAAAATTAGAAGAAAATATTCTTGAGCCATTGTTTGTGACCACCGATTTAGAAGAGTATGGTGCCTTTAGACAACTGCTACTGGATAAGGCCCACTGGATGATGAAAGATTTCGCTGGCAATGATGTTGAGATGAAAAGTTATGGTCCGAGCCTCGGTGTTAAAGTGGCTCCAACCACCCTCTTTTTTAACAGCAAAGGAGAGCAGATTGCAGATCCGATTATCGGCTTAACGCTAGAAGAGTTCTACCCGGGTAATTTAGAGCGCTCTCTCAATCAAGCATTAAAAGCATTGGGCAATCCAAAACGGGTTGATATCTACAAGATGGTTGAGGAAAGTAATATTAAACCCAATGGAATGCCCGCACCATAGAAGAGCAACACCTCGTACCGCCATTATTAATAAACTTAAAGCTTAGGTAAAAGCTTTATTTTAAACAGCAAGATTAATTCTCGCGTTTAATACAAAAAAAGCTCGGTATTCAAATGAATACCGGGCTTTTTTTATCTGAACAATCCTGATTTATTACTGTCCATTTTTTGGGTAAGGGACCAGGCCTGGTAAACACCGCAAAACAACAACCTGTACAGTTTATTGTTCATATTGTAAAATAAGCCAATGAATCAAATAAAAGGACAAAACATGCAAATTGTAAGCTACACCGATGCTAGAAACAGCCTAAAATCTGTTTTAGATTCCGTTATTGAAAATGCAGATTTCACAATTATTACACGCAGAGATTCAGAAAATGCCGTTGTTATGTCACAGGAATACTTTGATAGCCTCATGGAGACGGTTCATCTGCTTAAGTCTCCAGCCAATGCTGTCCACTTAAGAGAGTCAATACAACAATACCGTTCTGGCAAGTCAATCCAGAAAGGACTGGTTGATGACGATTGAAATTATTTCTTGGACAGAAAAAGCATGGCGTGATTACGAGTATTGGCAAACCCAAGACAGAAAAACCTTAAAGCGTATTAATAAGCTTATTCGTGGCGCAATGCGCTCTCCATTTGAAGGGATAGGTAAGCCGGAACCGCTTAAAGAGAATTTATCTGGCTTTTGGTCAAGAAGGATAGATGAATCAAATCGTCTTATCTATGCAGTTGACGATAACCAAATCACAATCATAGCATGCCGATATCACTATTAACGCGCATTCCAGAACTAAGATTCGCTTAGCTTATCGCAC
>JBNJEY010000164.1:0-2806 GCA_051746325.1 Pseudomonadota bacterium | reverse complement strand
AAACGCAATGTTTTGGCCTCTTTGCTTAACCCCTCCGATGACGTTGCCGAATCGACCAGGCCTGCTGCAATATGGCTTTGTGCTTGACGCCAAACTCGGTTCAAAAAGCGGAAACCGCCCTCAACGCCTTTATCAGACCACTCCAAACTCTGCTCGGGCGGTGCCGCGAACATAATAAATAGGCGCACCGTGTCGGCACCGAACTTTTCAATTAGACCTTGCGGATCGACCGTATTGCCTTTAGATTTTGACATTTTAGTGCCATCTAATAACACCATCCCTTGGGTCAGTAGTTTTTTAAACGGTTCGTCAGAGTTAACCAACCCCTGATCGCGCATTAACTTGTGAAAGAAACGGGCATACAAAAGATGCAAAATAGCGTGTTCAATCCCGCCAATATATTGATCCACCGGCGCCCAATAATCGGCGCGTTCGTCCAGCATCGCCTCTGAATTATCTTTAGAGGTGTAACGCGCATGGTACCAAGAGGACTCAAAAAAGGTGTCAAAGGTGTCGGTTTCACGCTGCGCTGGGCCACCGCACTGAGGGCAGTCACAGTTTTTAAAGCTGTCGAGCTTAGCCAAGGGCGAACCGGTACCATCTGGCACGACATCTTCTGGCAATTTAACGGGCAACTGCGCCTCTGGCACAGGCAGTGCACCACAGGCTGGGCAGTAAATCACCGGAATGGGGCAACCCCAATAACGCTGGCGAGAGATCCCCCAGTCACGTAAACGGTAGTTTGTCTGTTTTTCACCGAGGCTTTTCTCGCCTATTTTTTTCTCGCCGAGGACTTTCGCCATCTCGTGCAGTGCTTGCTTAGATTTTAGACCATTAAACGGACCAGAATTCACCAAGATGCCCTTTTCAGTAAAGGCCTTTTTGGAGACATCTGCCATTTCATCGGCCGTCGGGGCAATGACCGCTTTGATCTCTAACCCATAGGCTTTCGCAAATTCATAATCTCGTTGGTCGTGCGCCGGCACAGACATGACGGCACCGGTGCCGTAATTCATTAAGACAAAGTTCGCCGCCCACACAGGGACGATGTCACCGGTAATCGGATGCGCGACGCGAATCCCAGTGTCCACACCTCTCTTTTGCATCGTCTCCATATCGGCTTCTGCCGTTGAGACATGTGAGCACTCTTCAATAAAGCGTTCTAATGGCTCATTGTGAATAGAGGCTTTTACCGATAGAGGGTGGTCTGAGGCAATCGCTAAATAGGTCACGCCCATTAAGGTATCTGGACGCGTGGTGTAGACATCCAAAGTCGCCTCAGACTCTTTCGCTTGGCCTTGAATCGGAAAAGAGATTTGTAAACCGGTCGATTTACCGATCCAGTTGCGCTGCATGGTTTTAACCTGTTCAGGCCAACCGTCTAGCTTATCTAATCCCTCTAACAACTCATCCGCATAGTCGGTAATACGCAGGAACCACTGGGCAATCTCTTTACGCTCAACCGGTGCGCCAGAGCGCCACCCTTTACCATCAATCACCTGCTCATTGGCCAGGACGGTCAGATCCACCGGATCCCAGTTAACCACCGACAATTTTCGATAGACCAAACCCTCTTGCATTAGGCGCGTAAATAACCACTGCTCCCAACGATAGTACTCTGGATGGCAGGTCGCTATTTCACGCGTCCAGTCATAGCCCAACCCTAAAGACTTGAGCTGAGTCCGCATATAATCGATATTTTCATAGGTCCACTTAGCCGGCGCAACATTATTGGCCATGGCGGCATTTTCGGCCGGCAGACCAAAGGCATCCCAACCCATTGGCTGTAAGACATTTTTACCTTGCATACGCTGGTAGCGGGAGATCACATCGCCGATGGTGTAGTTACGCACATGCCCCATGTGCAGTTTTCCACTTGGATACGGGAACATAGACAGGCAATAGTACTTCTCTTTGCTGTCATCTTCATTGACCACAAAGGTCTCGTTATCGTCCCAATATTTTTGGATTTCTGCTTCAATTTTCTGAGGATTGTATTGAACTTCTGACATGGCTTTTACTTCTACTTCCAAACGGTTAGCGTGCATCTAACAAAATCGCGTTTTTACGACTTGCTTATTAAATTAAATAAGTTCAATATTATAGTTGAAAGTGACCATTAACAGGAGAAAAGAATGAATGACAATAAAATGCTCAAAGCCTATAGAACCTTACTGAATCATGCGAAGGCCTCTTTAATTTCTGCTGAGAAAAAAACCTGGCACCTATTGGGGCACTCCATTGAGAAAGCGGAGCAGGCAGACCATGCGTTGGCGGAGTTAACCAGTAAAGAATTTGAGCAAGTTCAAAAAGATGTGCATACCGACATTATGCAAGCCGCGGAATATCTCTCTGAGGTCGAAAAAGGCGTAGATGAGTTTATCACGATGGATCTGCCCCTCTTGGAAACCATACTGATTGATAAGGCGATGACTTTGGCCGACCCGACGGATATTACCCTTTTAAGACTGCGTTTAGCGGCCGCAATGGATGAAAACCATCCGGTGTTTGACCATCCAAAATAACCAACCGAGATAACTTATTCAAAACAACCCGCTTAAACGGAAATCATAAATCGGTCGGCTTATAGTCGGCCGCTTAAGAAATAGCGTCTTGCCAGTATAAAGGCAAACAGGCTGAACAACAGAAACAACACGGGTAATCTGCCCCATTGCGCATAAAAAGTTAACCCTTCATAAGGTTGTACTTCGCCTCTCAAGACGCCCGCTTCATAGGGTGGTATCTGCTGTTTAATATGACCCTTAATATCAATAATCGCCGTAAAGCCGGTATTGGTGCTACGGGC
>JBNJEY010000163.1:0-2813 GCA_051746325.1 Pseudomonadota bacterium | reverse complement strand
TTTCACCTCGTACCCAAACAAAGTGCTTTGTTGATATTCAATCCCTGAAATCTCAGGATTGGCCAGTTTTTGAGTATCAAATCTTACCCTTTCCAAACCTCGCCCTTCAGGGCGGGGTAGTTGACAACGGCTCTTTCTCTTCTAAAGCTAAGCTAAAATTAGCAAGGTTGCTAACCCTAAAAAGGACATAAAGCCAACCACATCAGTGACGGTGGTTAAAATAACCGCTCCTGATAGTGCCGGATCAATCTCCATTTTTTTGAGCACTAAGGGTATGGCAATGCCGGCCATGTTTGCAACCGTCATATTGATGAGAATGGCTAAGGTGATAATGACACTGATCATCAGGTCTGCAAACCATAGCTGTGAAATTAAACCGACGACAATCGCCCAGACGGCGCCATTCATAGCACCGACCCATATCTCTTTATTGAATAGCCACCAACGGTTATTACCACCAATTTGCCCCATAGCAAGTCCACGAATGACAATGGTTAGAGTTTGGCTACCGGCAATGCCGCCCATGCTCGCCACGACAGGCATTAATACGGCCAAGGCGACGACTTGCGATAAGACCGCTTCAAATTGACCAATAACATAAGCCGCTAAAAAAGCCGTGGCTAAGTTGATGCCGAGCCAAATGCCACGACTTTTAGCACTGGTTAGAATCGGCGCAAACAGTTCTACGTCATCACTCACCCCAGACATACTCATCAGCGTATTATCCGAATCTTCACGGGTAATTTCCATAATGTCTTCTATATTTAACTGACCGACTAATATCTTACACTCATTAATAACTGGGGCAAAGTGCAAGCCTTTAGCACGTAAAATGGCCGCAGCATCATGAATATCCATTTCATCCAATAGAGTCACTGGCTTATGCATAAACTCAGAGACTAAGGCATCTTGGTTTTGTTTGACCAAATCAACCAAGCTTAAAGAACCTGTTAAGCGGTTATCTTTATCGGTCACCATCACTTCTTGGGTGTGTTCGTCCAATAAGTGTTTAATGCGAATAAAGCGTTGTACCGTCTCTAATGTAACATCCTCTTTGACATTAACCGTTTCGGGGTCCATATAGCGACCGACCGCATCCTCTTCATAGGAATGTAACGCTTGAACATGTTCACGCCTACTCTCGTCTAGGTTTCCAATGACCTCTTCTTTAACGGAGTCATGCACCGTATCCAAAATTTCGGCAATGTCTTGGGCCGCTAAATCTTTAGTTAACTCGGAAACTTCTGCAGATTCCATTTCCGACATTAAGCTCGAACGAACGTCTTCATTGAGCTCGACAAGCACTTCACCCTTAATTTCTTCAGGGACACACAGCCAAATATTTTTACGATGATTGGGTGGAAATGATTCTAGTAGTAATGCAATTTCACTGTCTGATTGGTGAGAGATAAACTCGCACACCAAAGACTGATTGTCTTGCTCAATTAGGGCTTGCAGATAAAGCAACTTCTCTTCAGAAGAGCGCATATTTTCTTCATTTTGGCTCATGGCAACTCTCTTTACTCTTTATCTATGCGGGCTTCAGTGGGTGTTTAATGCTTACTAATATACCTATTTGAGACGCTGTCAGTTCAAAAAATTACTATTATTGTGATTTTTAATTAAAAGTGCAGGCTAAATTATTTAAATAATAGACAAAACAGGGCGAATAATAAATCTTTAGATGACTGGTTAGACCCTTTGCAGCTCTGTTTTCAGCCAGATTGTTCAGTCTAAATAGGCCTTTAAAGTTCCGTGTTATAATAAAAAACAGTTTGTGGTTTTTTGTGGCTTGTGTAGCTTACTGTTACTTGAACCACCTCTAAGATCAGATTAATTAAAAAGAGAGATGTTATGAAAAATATAATTTTTGTTTGCTTAATGGTAGGGATATTGCCATTGCCTTCAATGGCGCTTGCCAGTGCAAAAGTACCGGACTTTAGTCAGTACAAAGATGTTAACCAGAAAAAAACTGCCTTCTTTGAATTTATGTTACCGCATATCGAAAAGTCGAATGCTGAAGTTATAAAAACACGTAATTTTTTAGAAGCACTTTCTTCGAATGAATTAAGTAAGCAACAGTCCCGTTTGATTGCCTTGGCAGAAACGTATCGTGTCAGCCATAAAGATAAAGCTTTGCTTGAAGTGAAAAGAGCACTCCTTAAAAAAGTTGATGTGATTCCACCTTCTCTTGCTTTGGCACAAGCGGCTAATGAGTCGGGTTGGGGTACATCGCGTTTTGCTAGAAAGGCGTCGAACTTCTATGGTCAATGGTGTTTTACGAAAGGTTGTGGTCTTGTGCCAAGTCAACGTACCACTGGTAAGAGCCATGAAGTGCGTAAATTTGATTCCGCCTATGCTTCTGTCAAGGGTTACATCCATAACCTGAATACTCAGCCAGCTTATGCTCAATTGAGAGAGATACGTTATCAGAAAAGACAAGAACAACAGCGTGCTACAGGATTAGACTTAGTCGTTGGTTTACTAAAATACTCTGAAAGAAAACAGGAATATGTTAAAGAGTTATCGAGCATGATTCGTTATAATAATTTGAGTCGATACGACTCTTAAAGCCTGTTAATCTCGATTAAAATGGCTGGACAGGATTTTCCGATTTGTCTGGCCTTTTTTATATCAGCTCGAAAACCAGGCTAAAAGCGCACCGCTATCATTATCTCAACATCACTTATTAGTTGGCTCTTAATTGGCTTTGCAATTTTTTTAAGGCTTGCTGCTCAACTTGACGAATACGTTCCATCGAAACGCCATACTCTTCTGACAGAGCTTTTAGACCGACCTTTTCTTCTGTTAAC
>JBNJEY010000162.1:0-2839 GCA_051746325.1 Pseudomonadota bacterium | reverse complement strand
CTTACAGCATCTTGCTTATCCCATTCATTGAAAATGGCGACTTGTCGATGGCTGTATGTCACACCGTATATATCGCGCATATAAAATGCAACGCGTGCAATGTCACCACGGATTGATATATCAGGAATCACTACACGACTTGATACCTTGAATGTTTTACCGTTACCACGATATGTTACTGGATTTGAACCACTAAGGCTCTTTGAGAACGGTTTGTTTGAACGATTTGCATTTATTTGGCCAACGGTAGGGCGCAGGTTTACAAGGTCATTGTGTGCGTTCCTAAAGTCCTGGTCGTGCTTCTGACAATACCTTCTAGGACTGTATCTATTTGATTTTGATTCAGCAACACATGAACGCTCTATTTTATTCTTTTTGAGCATCCAACTAGCAGGAATAACGTGTTCGGCTTCGGTGCGACTGGCTCTGTTCATATGCTTCTTAGGAAAAGTGTTCGCTAGTCCACAGCTGGCGAGATCGACTTTTTTCTTTGACCATTCGCAGTTCGTGTAAAAGGTTTGGCCGGTGTTTGGATAAACTTTCTTATAAAGGTTTGATTTCGCTTTTGTGAAGCTGGTTGCAATGTCCGCATTCGCAGTAGAGGTCAGGGCGAAAAGTAAGATTAAAATTAATGAGTAGATTTGCGAGTTTTTCAATTTAATTCCCTATAATGACATGAATATTTAAACTGTACCAAATATCTCAGGGGCAAGGTAATTTAGATGGATGCAACAATCAGTTCTTATAATCAAAATGCCGATGACTTTAACCAACAATATATGTCAAAGACAGCAGAAGAAGTTCATCAGCCTTGGATAACACATATGCCCAATGGTGGCCAAGCTCTTGACGTTGGGGCTGGGGTGGGGCGCGATGCAAAATGGTTGGCAGAAAACGGTTATGAGGTCGTTGCGGTTGAACCAGCAAAAGAATTAAGAAAGCTTGGTGAAGCTCTCACAAAAAATCTACCCGTATTCTGGCTAGATGATACTTTGCCGGCTTTATCCAAAGTATTCGAACTTGAAATGCGTTTTGATTTAATTCTGTTAAGTGCCGTTTGGATGCATATACCGAAATCAGATCGAGAAAGAGCCTTCAGAAAAATCGCGAATCTTTTAAAACCGGGTGGTGTAATGGTTATTACACTGCGCCACGGTAAGAGTCCTGATAAACGAATTATGCATACTGTCAGTGTTGATGAGCTTTCAGGGTTTGCTCAGACTCAAGGATTGATTGTTAAGGCTGTGACGGGTGATACGGACAAGCTTAATAGGCAAGATGTGCACTGGCAAACGATGGTGTTCAGTCTTCCTGATGATGGTTCAGGTGCATTTCCGACAATCCGCAATATTTTGATTAATGACGCTAAAGCATCCACCTATAAGTTAGCTTTGGTTCGTGTGCTATTGAGAATTGCGGATGGCCATCCTGGTGCGGTGCTCAGGCGAGAAGACAAAAGAGTTATTTTGCCTTTAGGTTTAGTTTCTCTATATTGGGCAAGACAGTATCTGCCACTTGTTCAAAAAGGTATTCAGCAAAACGGTAATGCCAATAAAGGTATGGGATTTATAAAAGAAGACGGTTGGAAAGTGTTAGAAAAGCGTTCTGCCTCTGATTTTGCTATTGGCAATCTATTCTTGGGTGATGATGCGATCGCACTCCACAAAATGCTAAAGACCATTGGCACCACTATTAAAAACATGCCCGCTAAATATATTACGCTTCCTAATTCTGACAAACAGGTATTCGAGGTCGATGCCTTTGCTAATCGTATCAAAGACACCGCGGTATACACTGATTTTGAAACACTCTCACAGTATGGTGAATTCTCCATTCCAGAAAAGGTATGGGATTTAATGTCACTTTATGCCTGTTGGATAGAGCCAGTCGCCATTAACGAATGGGTTAATGTGATGCAACGATACGAACATAATAAATCCATTTCAAAACAGCAGTTATTTGACACCCTAGAGTGGATTAATCCAAAACGAACAACGGATGAAGTGAAGAAGCGAGTAGAGTCAATCAAGAAAAGTCATCCAGTTAGCTGTATCTGGAGTGATGTTATATTGAAAAGTGAGTATGAAATAGACCATTGTCTACCTTTTGCAAGGTGGCCAAATAATGATTTATGGAATTTATTACCAGCATCTAAAAAGGCTAATCGCAGTAAGAGTGACAAGATAGCCTCCAATCAAAGGTTACTGGGTGCGAAAGAAAACATATCCCAATGGTGGCAAGAAGCTTGGCTCTCAGATCGTGTGCTTCAGAAAAAGTTTAACGCACAAGTGATCATGTCACTGCCAGGGCTTAAAGGTAATGAGTATAGTACCGAAGATATATTCGATGCATTGTCATTACAGCATGTACGGGTAAGAGAAATGCAGCAGTTGGTAGTTTGGTGAAACGGGTTGGTGGTCAATTTTTTGCAAAGGTCTCGTTAACTTAATTCTCTGTGCTAGGCAGATTTTAGGGAAAGCTATTGATGCTACTATTATGCCCAATATTACTTGCCAAAACTGCTATTGGAGCAAGGGTTTTTGAACGTTATTTGAGCGAAATGAGCACCAGATCCTAGTTCTAAATAATGACTTTAAGTATGGATAAGCCTAAAAAATAGATAAATTAAAATCAAGAAAATAGGCGAAAAACCTAGAAAACAGCCATTCAAATGCTTTTAGTGCTTAAAACGTACCTTACTATATTATAGAGTAACTCGCGGGTATAGCGAAAAACGCCAATTTTTATGGTTGATTATAATATGATAATAGAAAAAACAGTTTATGCAATTTTGTAGAAACTTGTCTACAAAATTGCATAAACTGTTTTTTCTATTATC
>JBNJEY010000161.1:0-2909 GCA_051746325.1 Pseudomonadota bacterium | reverse complement strand
CGCGCCTGTTATGGATGGCGATGCGTTGGTTGGAATCGTGACCACGCGTGATATTCGTTTTGTAACGGATTTAACGCAGTCCGTCGCAAAAATTATGACACCAAAAGATAAATTGGTTACGGTTAAAGAAAAAGAAAAACGTGAAGTTGTTCTAGACTTATTGCATGAACACCGTATTGAGCGTGTTTTAGTGGTCAACGATGCTTTTGAACTTAAAGGCATGATTACTGTTTCGGATATGATGAAGTCATCTGATCACCCATATGCTTGCAAAGATGCCAGTGGTAGTTTACGAGTAGGTGCGGCCGTAGGTACGGGTTCCGAAACAGTGGAACGTGTTGAAGCACTCGTCGCTTCTGGCGTGGATGTTATTATCGTCGATACGGCACACGGTCACTCTCAAGGTGTATTAGATCGTGTTACTTGGGTTAAACAGAACTATCCTCAAGTGGATGTAATTGGTGGCAATATCGCCACGGCTGAAGCCGCTTTGGATATGGTTAAAGCGGGCGCGGATGGGGTTAAAGTTGGAATTGGACCTGGTTCGATCTGCACCACTCGTATTGTTGCAGGTGTGGGCGTACCACAAATTTCTGCGATTTCTAATGTGGCTAAAGCGCTAGAAGGGGCTGGGGTTCCTATTATTGCTGACGGGGGTTTGCGTTTTTCAGGAGATGTAGCGAAGGCTTTGGTGGCGGGTGCGTCATCTTGTATGATTGGTAGCATGTTCGCCGGAACAGAAGAGTCTCCTGGTGAGATCGAATATCTACTGGGTCGTGCTTACAAATCGTATCGTGGCATGGGTTCTTTGGGCGCGATGGCGCAACCTTCTGGTTCAAGTGACCGTTATTTCCAAGCCAGTAATGCAGAAGACAAGTTAGTGCCAGAAGGGGTTGAAGCACGTGTCGCCTATAAAGGCCCTTTAGCACCCATTATTCACCAATTATGCGGTGGGATTCGTTCGAGCATGGGATATACCGGTTGTAAGGATATCCCAACAATGAACTCTAAGCCTTCATTTGTAAAAGTGACTTCTGCGGGTATGGCAGAGAGTCATGTGCATGATGTAACTGTTACCAAAGAAGCGCCAAACTATAGACTGTAATGGTTAAATTGGTCTAATTTATCACTCTTTTAATCAATAAGGCTTTTGTAGTCAATCTACAAAAGCTTTTTGTCTTTATAAACTTTTCAAATTTGGAAAAACTATGACTCAAGCAAATATTCATGACCATCGAATTCTTATTTTAGACTTTGGCTCTCAATATACGCAATTAATTGCGCGCCGTATTCGTGAAATTGGTGTCTATTGTGAAGTGGAGCCTTGGGATATCGATGCAAAAGATATTGAAGCTTTTGGGGCACGAGGCATTATTCTTTCTGGTGGTCCTGAAACCGTGACTGGCGATGATGCTCCAGTTGCGCCAGAGATCGTCTTCAATTTAGGCGTACCTGTTTTGGGTATCTGCTATGGCATGCAAACTATGGCTGAGCAACTGGGTGGAAAGGTCGTTCTCTCGACGGAGCATGAATATGGATATGCTCAGGTACGTGTGCACGGTCATACTAAGCTGTTAATAGATATTGAAGATGAAGTGACACCTGAAGGTTATGGCATGTTAGATGTGTGGATGTCTCATGGTGATCGTGTTGAATCTATGCCTAAAGGTTTTAAATTGATGGCCAGCACACCAAACTGTCCAATTGCTGGTATGGCGAATGAAGATAAAGATTTTTACGGCATTCAGTTTCACCCTGAAGTGACACATACCAAGCAAGGCTTAAGAATAATTGAGCGTTTTGTGATCACCCTATGTGGTTGTGAAAAGTTGTGGACCACTGAAAATATTATTGACGACAGTATTAAAAAAGTGCGCGAGTTAGTCGGAACAGATCAAGTTATGTTAGGTCTTTCTGGCGGGGTAGACTCGTCGGTTGTGGCGGCTTTGCTGCATAAAGCGATTGGTGATCAATTGACTTGTGTGTTTGTCGATCATGGCCTGTTGCGTTATAAAGAGGGTGAGCAGGTGATGACCATGTTTGCTGAAAACATGGGGATTAAAGTCATTCGTGCGGATGTTGAAGACCGTTTTATGATGGCTTTAGCGGGCGAAACCGATCCAGAGAAAAAGCGTAAAATTATTGGGCATGAATTTATTGAGGTATTCGATGCTGAATCCACTAAGTTGCAAGGGGTGAAGTGGTTGGCGCAAGGAACTATTTATCCGGATGTCATTGAATCGGCCGGTTCTAAAACGGGTAAAGCCAAGGTTATTAAATCTCATCACAATGTTGGAGGACTGCCTGATAATATGGATATGTCCTTGATTGAGCCATTACGAGAGCTATTCAAAGACGAAGTTCGTAAGTTAGGAGTTGCTTTAGGCCTCCCATATAATATGGTCTATCGTCATCCATTCCCAGGACCTGGTTTGGGTGTGCGTATTTTGGGTGAAGTTAAAAAAGAGTATGCTGATATTTTACGTTTAGCGGATCATATCTATATTCAAGAGCTGGTTAAGTGGGAGTTATACGATAAAACATCACAAGCATTTACGGTTTTCCTACCGGTTAAATCCGTCGGAGTAGTAGGCGATGCAAGGCGTTATGATTATGTAGTGGCTCTGCGAGCCGTTGAAACCATCGACTTTATGACGGCTCGTTGGGCGCATTTGCCTTATGAGTTCTTAGAGCATGTCTCTGGACGCATTATCAATGAGATTCCACGAATTTCACGTGTCGTCTATGATATTTCAAGTAAGCCACCTGCGACGATTGAGTGGGAATAAGCCCACCGTTAACCTGGGCTAGACTAGACTTAGCTGACTTAGGGTGTATCTTTATTTAAGTTAAAGGCCTTCATTTGAAGGCCTTTTTTATTTTTTCTAAACTATTTTAAACAATAAACC
>JBNJEY010000160.1:0-2911 GCA_051746325.1 Pseudomonadota bacterium | reverse complement strand
CGTTTGGCCAGAAAGCGTTCAGGATAGTGCTGGGCAGCAAGTTCAAGAAGCTCTTCGATAGAGAGCAGGCGTTGCGCAAAAGCGTCGCCCTGTTTTCTGTAAACTTTGGCAATACGCTCAACGTCGACAATATCGGTTCCAACTCCAATAATCACAACAACCCCTTTGGCATTAACTTATCTGTTGAGAGGCTTATTTTAAATACGCTTGTTGGCGGGCTTCGACCATAATGCGCTTCATTTCACGAACCGCTTCAGGTAAACCAGAAAAGACCGCTTGCGCAATAATAGCATGTCCAATATTCAGCTCTTCAATCTCCTTAATGGCCGCAATCGCTTGCACATTGTGATAATGCAAACCGTGTCCGGCATTGACGACAAGCCCTAAGCGCATCGCATATTGCGTTGCATGGCGAATGCGTTCAAGCTCCGCTTCAATATCATCAGGGTGAGTAAGTTCCGCATAGGTTCCGGTATGCAGTTCAATCACGGGCGCGCCACACTCTTTTGCGGATTCAATCTGAACCTCATCCGGATCGATAAAGAGAGAGACACGACACCCTACATGGGCTAAACGTTCACAAACCTCAGTTAACCACGGAATTTGACCCGCAACATCCAAACCGCCTTCTGTTGTGAGCTCTTCGCGTTTTTCAGGCACTAAACAAATATCTTCAGGCTCATATTTACAGGCAATTTTGACCATCTCTTCTGTGGCGGCCATCTCCAAATTGACTTTGGTTTGACGCATCGCGGAGATCAGCGCAACATCTTCATCTTGAATATGACGGCGATCTTCACGCAAATGCAGCGTAATGCTATCTACTCCGGCCATTTCAGCATCTAATGCGGCTTTAATAGGATCAGGATAACTGGTGCCACGCGCTTGCCTTAAGGTGGCGACGTGATCGATATTCAAACCTAAAAAAATTGGATTCATGATTGTTCCTTGTAAATTGAAAAGTAAACTCGTAGAGTTAACATTTGATCTCTAATGTGTATAAGAGCACTCGTGCAAAGGTCTCTATCTATTTTTTATTCTCTCTAAAAAGTTGACGAGTCATTAACGGCTTGTCACCTAAATACTGATTGAGAATGGCTCGGAACAACTGCTTCCACTGTCTTAAACAGTGTTCACAAAAAGTAACTTCTGCTAAGGCTAAAAGACACTCTCCCTGAATTGGTACACCCGTGCGAATACTGTCCATTTCCGCTTTCACGGCCCCATTTTCTGGGTAAAAATAATACAGCAGTTCCGCTTCAATAGGCTGTTGCCCAATATCGAAATCACAAATTAAGCCTTGCCCGAGCTCATTGAGCAGATGATATTCAAATTGGCGCAATGACCAGGCCTGGTCACTTCTGTTTTTAGCCGCCAACAGTCGATACAAGGCTTGCTGGTAGTGCTCATAGAGTGGCTCTACGGGTACTTGCGCAAACAACAGACGATATAATAACTCATTGAGATAGAGACCGCAGAGAGTGGCGTCACCGGAGAGCGGAAAACGTAAAGCATTAAGTTCGACTTGTTGAATAGAGACTAAATCAGAAGGTTTGTGAGCACGTTCTCGCCACAAAACGGTCAATTGCTGAAAAGGCTGTAGCAGTGCCGTTTTTTGAGTTGCTGTTTTTCGACCACCTCTTACCCCGCGGACTACGCCATTAAATTTGCCGTAGTCTGCTGATAAAAACGTCACCAACGCGCTAGTTTCTCGGTAAGGGCGAGAGTGTAGGACAAAAACAGACTGTTCAATCTCCATTTAACTGCCTAACCTCTTAAAATGGCCAACGAAAACGATGCGCTGGTAGTAAGTTTTTAAGGTGTAAGAGCCGCTCTTTCACCCCTTTAAAAGAACCTATAATCGCTAAACTTAATAACCAACTGTTTTAAAACGAACTTAACTGCTGTAGTTATCGTCATACCCTAAACTGGCTAAGGCACGCGCATCATCCGACCAGTTCTCTTTGACCTTGACCCAAAGTTCTAAATGAACGCGAGCCTCTAACAAGGTGATTAAATCTTTACGGGCTTGAATCCCCATGGTTTTAATCATTTCACCTTTTTTACCGATGACAATTTTCTTTTGACCTTTGCGTTCAACTAAAATCAGCGCATTAATAATCCAACGATCTTCTTCTTTATCAAACTTGAATTGTTCAATTTCAACCGTCGAACCATAAGGCACCTCTTCCCCCAAGGTACGCATCAGTTTTTCACGGATGATCTCAGCCGCTAAAAAGCGCTGAGAGCGATCCGTCACATACTCTTCTGGAAAAATTTTTTCTTGCTTAGGTAGATACTTAAGCACCTCTTTCTTGATTAAATCTAAACCGCTTTTCTTATAGGCTGAGATCGGAATCAGAGTATCCATCTGCACATTGGCCGCAACGGTTTCTAAAAAGGGAAACAGATCTTCCTTGTTTTTGTAGTGATCGATCTTATTCATCAAGACAACCACCGGCGTTTCAATGCCTTCTAGTTTCTTGGCAACCGCATCATCCTCTTTAGTCCAGCGTCCGGCTTCGACGACAAAGAGAATGACATCCACATCCGCAAACGCACTGTTGGCGGTACGATTCATATATTCGTTAATGGATTTTTCACCACCCAAGTGCATTCCTGGAGTATCGACATAGATAATTTGGTGTTTATCAGTGGTATAAATACCGTGAATACGGTGACGTGTGGTTTGCGGTTTATGAGACGTTATACTCAATTTTTGACCGAGCAACTCGTTCATAATGGTCGATTTACCCACATTTGGGCGACCAATCACGGCAGCAAAGCCCGTTTGGTACTCCGTCGGTTCGTTAGAACTTGAGTCATCGCCACCGGCTAAAATAGCCTCTAGATCGAGAGTGCGTTTTTCTTCAGTCATTTTACTCTTCTTTTTTTACAGAGACCTTTACGC
>JBNJEY010000159.1:0-2935 GCA_051746325.1 Pseudomonadota bacterium | reverse complement strand
CGTAAAGGATCGAATTTTAACATTTTATTGCAAATAAAAGTTAGAATAAGCACCGCTTAACTACACCAAAAAGAAACTGTATGCCCACCTCAAAAACGCCGTTTGGCACGCCCTTTCGCCGGCTTAAAGCACGATTAGAAAACCTTTTTATTGACCACGAAATTTTAAGAATGGCTTATCGAAATTTTTATGCGTTATCGCAAAATGTTTTTCGTAGCAATCACCCCTCAGCCGCATTCTTGGCTAAATTGCAAAAAAAACGTGGTTTAAAAACGGTAATCAGCATGCGTAAAGCGAACCGTTCAGGATCCTATCTGCTAGAAAAAGAGGCGTGCGATAAACTTGGGATCACCTTAATTAACCATCCCATGTCTTCTAGAAAACTGCCTAAACCTCACATGGTACTTGAGGCCAAGCGATTGCTTGAGTCAGTTGAACGCCCAGTGCTTATTCACTGTAAATCGGGTGCCGATCGAGCAGGATTAATGAGTGTATTTTATATGCACTTTATTGAACAGCAACCTCTAGAACAAGCGGTCAAACAACTGAGCATTAAGTATGGTCATTTTCGTTGGGCAGACACAGGTAAGCTCGACTTCTTTTTTGATGCCTTTTTTGCCTACCAAAAACAACATCCGCAAATAGAATTTTTAGACTGGGTAACCAATATTTATGATCGTGAATCACTTGACTCACAGTTCAAGAGCTCAGGCTGGGCCAATATTGTCGTCAATAAAATATTAAAAAGAGAGTAATTATGTTTGACCGCGCAACCTTATCGCTCTACCGCCGACTCCTTAACTACATTATGCCTTTTAAAGGCCTAATTGCTGTCACCTTACTGGCCTTAATCACCATTGCCAGTATGGAACCGGCCATTGCGATGGTGCTCAAAGAACTGGTGGATGAAAGTTTGATTGCTAAAAACCCTGACTCTTTTGTAATGATGCCACTGCTGTTAGCCGGTGTATTTATTATTAAAGGCATCGCCGAATATTTCAGTAAGGTCTTTAGCCAGTGGATTGCCCAAAAAGCGGTATTGGCGATTCGCTCTGATATGTACCATAAAATGCAACATCTGCCCTTCGCAACCTTTCAGCGTTATGGCACTGGCAAACTGATGTCTAAAATCACATACGATGTGCCGCAAGCCAGTAATGCCCTCTCGACCGCCTGGGTCATTATTATTCGCGACAGCCTAACCATTACCGCTCTACTGACCTATTTACTCTATATCTCCTGGCAGCTCACATTAATGATGTTAGTGATTGGGCCGATTGTGGCTTTTATTATTGACCGAGCCAGTAAGCTCATGCGTCACTCCAGCAAGGCCATGCAACAAAATATGGGGCAACTCACGCAACGCCTAGAAGAAAGTTTAACCGCCCACCAAGACATTAAAATCTATGGTGCAGAGCAGTATGAGCAAAAACGCTTTCAAGAGACCGCAACCGAACTGCTGAATAACTCGATGCAAGTCACCAAGGTCTCGGCCTTAAATGTCCCTTTAGTGCAAGTTTTGGCGGCAATTGCCTTAGCAGGCGTGGTCTATGTGGCGATGCAGATGTCGGCACAAGACCTATTTACCCCCGGTGAATTACTCGCCTATATCACCGCCATGGCGCTTACTTTTGAGCCCCTACGTCGACTCACCAGCATTAATGAAACCATCCAAAAAGGGATGGCGGCGGCTGAAAGTATTTTTGAATTACTTGACCAACCCAATGAACTCAATACAGGCACAGTCCAGTTAAATACGATTCAAGGCCAGATTCACTTTAAAGATGTTAGCTTTCAATATCCAAACAGCAACCATGCCGCTTTACAGGCGCTTTCATTGAATATCCCGGCCGGCCAAACCACTGCACTGGTGGGACAGTCAGGCAGTGGGAAATCGACCTTGGTGAATCTATTAACTCGCTTCTACGATGCTGATAGTGGCGAGATTAAGCTTGATGGTCAAAACATCCAAACCCTAGATCGCACTTATTTAAGGCAACAAATTGCCCTGGTCAGTCAAAAAGTGACCCTGTTTGACGATACTGTCGCCGCCAATATTGCCTATGGTCAAAAACAGATTGGCCGTGAGCAAATTATGGCCGCCGCAAAAGCCGCGCACGCATGGGAGTTTATCGAAAAACTGCCTGCAGGCTTGGACACACCCATTGGCGAAAACGGCAATTTACTCTCTGGTGGCCAACGCCAACGTATTGCGATCGCCCGTGCTTTCTTAAAAAACGCCCCCATTCTGATTTTTGATGAAGCCACCTCGGCGCTGGATAATCAAAGTGAAAAAATGATTCAAAATGCAATGGAAACCCTAAAACAAAACCGCACGGTGATTCTCATAGCACACCGTTTAAGCACCATTGAAAACGCCGATCAAATTATTGTGATGGAACAGGGCAGACTGGTTGAGCAAGGCACGCACCAAAGCTTATTGCAACAACAAGGCGCTTACGCCAAGCTATATCAACAAGGGGAGGATATTGATGTCTAAAAAAGGCGCTAATAAATCACCTCGCTCCATTAAACAACCCCAGAGCTTTCAAACCCGCTTTTTATGTCCAAAATACTGGGGAATTTGGTTAGGCATAGGCTTACTTAAAATAGTTAGCCTACTACCACTGAGCTTTAAATTTAAGATTGGCAAAGGATTAGGCAAGATTTTATTTTATCTTGCGACAAAACGGCGGCGCTTGGCCTTGACCAATATTCAACTCTGTTTTCCTGATAAAACGCCGACTGAGCAACAGGCAATATTGCAGGCACATTTTGAATCTCTGGGCATCGGCCTTATCGAAATGGCCATGGTTTGGTGGGGAGATCACAAACAGAACCACGCGCATGCGCGTGAAAGAGAGTTGGTTCACTTTATCGGTGAAGACAATCTATACCAAGCGCAGCAAACTGGCAAAGGCGTGCTAATTTTAGC
>JBNJEY010000158.1:0-2961 GCA_051746325.1 Pseudomonadota bacterium | reverse complement strand
GATAAATAGGGTTTGGAAATATGAAAAAGGGTTTGAAACAAAGCATCCATTAACGAATAATCAACGGAACTTTTAAGTGAATTCATCCGCCCGAAAGCCAGTTCAGTTCAAGGAAAAATAAAGGAGTGTACGAAGCGTACTCGACTGTTTTTAACGCAGAAATGAGTTCGCTTACGGGTTGGATGAACCACTTAAGAAAAAATAGATCATATAACCGCCGTACATCACCACCATAACAATCGACATTAAGGTAATCGGTCGCAGGCCTTTCTGTTCTATCACAATCCCCTGTTGCGCCAGTTTACGATTACGGATTTTCTGTTTAATAAGCCAGTAAAAGAAATAGATGACAGCGAGTAGTGTTAGATACTTTAGCATGCAAACAACCCCTTAATGGCCCGACAAGAGCTGACGCACTCGAGCCAAATCTTCTGGGGTATCGACTCCGACGCCCGCATCACACAGGGCGTCTAAGACCAAAATCTTTTCGGCATGCCATAATACTCGTAATTGTTCGAGTTTTTCGACATTCTCTAGGTCGCACGCTGGCCAGGCCACATACTGTTTTACAAAACCGGCACGATAAGCGTATAACCCAATATGACGTTTATAGGTCCAGTTTTCTGGCAGAGTGGGGTTGTTTTTCAAAAAAGTATCCCGCGACCAAGGCACTGGCGCACGACTGAAATTAATCGCACAATGATTGACATCTCGACTGACTTTAACAGCATGCGGATCAAACACGGTTTCAACATCATCAATCGGTTCACACAAGGTGGCCATTTGAATATGCGGATGTGCTTCTAACCCTTCGGCCACTTGATGAATCAGCTCTGGTGGCAACATCGGTTCGTCACCTTGCACATTGACAATAATCTCATCGTCCTGCAAACCAGATAACTCAATGACTTCGGCAATCCGCTCTGTACCAGATTGATGATCTGCCGCGGTTAAGCAAACCTCGGCACCAAACCCTTCACAAACGGCTTTAACGTCCAAAGATTCAGTGGCAATAATAATACGCTCTGCGCCAGATTTCTTGGCCTGTAACCAAGTCCACTGAATCATCGGTTTGCCATGAATATCCTTCAAGGGTTTACCAGGCAGACGACTGGATTCAAAACGGGCTGGGATAATGACGGTAAATGACATATTAGATGACTTAGATGACATATGGGCTGACTTCTCTTGCAATCGCTGACGTTGTGGAGCGTTAATTTATTTCTGTTTACGGTAAGCTTCAACTTCTTCTGCGGATAAAACACGCGCTTCGTCTTCTAGAAGAATCGGAATACCATCTCTTACTGGATAGGCTAAATTGGCGGCCGTAGAGATTAATTCTTGGCTGTTTTTATCGTAAATTAACTTGGTTTTACTCACTGGGCAAACTAAAATTTCTAATAATTTAGGATCCATTTAATTCTCTTTTTTTGGGTTGATCGCACTGTTTGAATGTTTGCCATCCAATTTTGGTTTTAAAGAGTGCAATAGCTGCGTTAATAACAGGTCACCTTTATCACAGATGGGGGCCACTTCTAAATACCACCAGTTAGTTTTTTGATGAATTTTAGCAATTTCGCTACATTTTACCGCATCTTTCTCTGTCATAAGTAAGGGTTTTTTATCCTCAAAGCCTTCAAAATCGGCCAAACGATATGCATAATGGTCGGCAAAGGGCTTTGAGGTGATTGAAATTTCCAACGCTTGCAAGGTTTCAAAAAATCGTTGAGGGTTACCAATCCCGGCAATAGCATAGGCCGGCTGCTTGGCAAAATCGCTTATAGTGCGAGTTTCTTTCGGATTCATTACCTGTCTAAAACACAAGGGCGACAGGTTCATTTTAAAGTGGCCAGGCTGTTTACCAAACCATGAATCTGAATTAATCGTTGATTCTAATGGGTTCAAAGCCAGTAACGGAAAATCCTGCGCCGGACCTAAACCATTCCAAATACAGAAATCGACTTGCTTCAACCGATTCAAAGGTTCTCTTAACGGGCCTGCTGGCAGACAGTGCTGATTACCAAACTGACGTTGTGCATCAATTAACACCACTTCAATATCGCGCGCCATGGCGTAATGCTGTAAACCATCGTCACTGATAATGACATCTAACTTAGCTTGATTATCTAATAGAACCTGCTGATCAAGCAATTCAATTGCCTGAGCACGTTTAGGCGCAACTGCAATTAAGCAACCTAATTGTTTGGCCAATAAAACCGGTTCATCGCCCACCAATTTGGGATCACTTTGAGCGTTCACCCATAATGGCCACTGTTTTGAGTTGCCTCCATATCCGCGGCTGACAATACCCACTCGCAACCCCTGGGCCTGCAGTTGCTGGGTGAGCCAGACAATAAACGGTGTTTTACCGCTGCCACCGACCACAATATTACCCACCACAATCACTTGGGCTTGCGTTTGGCGTAGTGGCGGTTGCTGTTGGAACTTTTGCAAGCGTCGCGTAGCCTCCCAACAGACCAGCTTTGCTAGCGGTGAAAGCAGCTTAGTTTGCCAAGTATTGTGCATCCAAAAGGCGGGCCAGCTCATTGAAACAGTTCTCCTTGCTGAGACTTTAAACAGCGATGATGATACCATTTACGCTAGCTTTTGCGTGCTTCTTGCCGCAAATTAATAGCTGATTTTGTTACCTCAAGTTGCACCGCGCCAGAACAAGCCGTGTTCCACCAATCAATCGATTTAACGCTGCGCTGGTTTTCAATGCACATTAAGACGTTTTTATTGGGAATAATGATAACGATTTAAATATTCCGCTGAAAACACCACTTTATCGGGTGTCACCTTATTTAACCAGGCCTGGCCAGTAGAGGAGTTACTGCCGTGGTGGCCAGCGATCAGCAAATTACCCTGTAAATTTTATGGCTGTTTGACAAACTGCTCTATTAAAACGACTTCTGCGCGTTGACTTAAGTCGCCGGCGATTAAAACAAATCGGTCACCAGC
>JBNJEY010000157.1:0-2971 GCA_051746325.1 Pseudomonadota bacterium | reverse complement strand
TATAAGGCGGTTTAGACTTCTTTGTCAATTACTATTTTCAAGTAATTTTCAAAGTTTTTAAACCAGATCCGAGGATCTTCTAATAACAACCGGCCCGTTGCAAACATCTTAAAAAGCCAGTTTGCTTCGGAACGGGGCGTATTCTAACGAATCCTCCCAACTACGCAAGCCTTTTTTGACTCTTTTTACTCTTTTTTTGCACTTTAACCAAAACACGCGACTTAACACCAACTTACTCAGGGGTTATCCACAGTCTTATGCACATTTTGTTGTTTTACGCGCTTTTTTGAGGGTTTGTATCTCCCTTAAAAGCTCGGATAAACTCAAACTCTAAAACCTAAAACACCGCAAAAGACGCGGTGTTTTAGAAGATGACCAGGCCTGGTCACTTTAAATAAAGTTCAGCTTGAACTCAGAAAAGACTATTTAATAGTGATTCTAGCAAACTTACGTTTCCCTACCTGGTAAACAGCTGTGGTATCAGCCGGCATTACCTGCCGACTATCCTCAACCTTCTCGCCATTAATCTTTACCGCCCCCTGCTTCGTCATACGATGTGCATCAGAAACTGAAGCGACTAGGCCTGCCTCTTTAAGAACATTTGCCAAAGGCATCTCACCTTCAATGACGACTTCATCCATCTCTTCTGGAATTGCATTTTTACTAAACCTAGTCTCAAAATCTTTCAAAGCACGGTTTGCCGCATCTTCTGAATGGAAACGGGCAATCAACTCTAATGCTAATTTCACCTTAACATTACGTGGATTTTCGCCACTCTCAACGGCTTCTTTTAAACTCTTAATCGCCTCCAAGCTCTCAAAACTCAATAACTCGTAATAACGCCACATTAATTCATCAGAAACGGACATCACCTTACCAAACATATCATTTGGTTCGTCTTTAATCCCGATATAGTTATTTAAAGACTTAGACATTTTCTGAATGCCATCTAATCCTTCTAGAATGGGCATCGTTAGAGTGCATTGCTGAGGCTTGCCATAATGACCCTGTAAAGTGCGCCCCATCAATAGATTGAATTTCTGATCTGTTCCACCCAACTCGATATCCGCATCCATCGCCACAGAGTCATATCCCTGCACCAAAGGATATAAAAACTCATGAATGGCAATGGGTGTATTTGAAGTATAGCGCTCATCAAAATCATTACGCTCCAACATTCGTGCGACCGTCATCTTACCTGCCAACTGGATCATCTCTGCCGCAGACATTTTAGACATCCACTGCGAATTAAATAGGACCGTGGTTTTAGCCGGATCTAGAATTTTGAAAACTTGTTCTTTATAGGTCTCGGCATTAATGGCAATCTCTTCTGCTGATAAAGCCGGACGCGTTACACTTTTGCCTGTTGGGTCACCGATCATTGCGGTAAAGTCACCAATTAAGAAGAGGACTTCATGACCCAGGTCTTGGAACTGCTTCAACTTATTGATCAAAACCGTATGCCCTAGATGCAGATCGGCGGCCGTTGGATCAAACCCCGCCTTGACGCGCAGCGGCTTACCGCTCTCTAGTTTTTTAATTAACTCTTTTTCGATTAAAATTTCTTCAGCACCACGTTTAATAATGGCGAGTTGTTCTGCGACTGTTTTCATATTTAATATCTTTAATTATCTAATTTTTATTGAATCTGGTTGGCCTAGCCATGTCGGTAGCTCTTAAACACTGCTGCATAAAACAGTATCGGTATTCAAGACCAATTGCCCGGTTAATTGTGACACTGAGTTCAAACCATTGGCCTGTAAATAGTGAGCAATGTCTGCATTTACTTTTCTAACCAATAAAGGGTCTTTGGCAATCGCTGTGCCAATGGCCACCATGGATGCGCCCGCTAGAAAAAACTCGATAGCATCTGCAGCACTAGCAATGCCGCCCAAACCAATAATAGGAATATTATGCAGTTTGGCGACTTGATAGACTTGATGTACTTTTAATAGAGCAATCGGTTTAATCGCGGGGCCCGACAAACCACCCTGGTTATTGCCTAGGGTTGGCGTGCGACTATGGATATCAATTTGCATCCCCATCATCGTATTAATTGCCGATAGCGCATCTGCGCCAGCCTCAATCACTCGGCGTGCGCCTTCGGCAATATCCGTCTGGTTTGGTGACAATTTAACAATCAAAGGCTTTGAGGTGTTTGCACGGCAAGCTTCAACGACTCTGGCCGCCATATTCGGATCGTTACCGAAGGCCGCCCCCCCTTTTTTGACATTCGGACAAGAGATATTGATCTCCATTGCCGGTAAATCCGTCTGGTCAAACAAGCGCACGATCTCTGCGTACTCTTCAATGCTTGAGCCCGAAACATTTATAATAAACTGTGACTGACTCATATCTAGCTTCGGTAAATACTCTTTAATCACCGAGTGTGCGCCGGGGTTTTGCAAGCCGATGGAGTTTAATAAACCTGAGGCACTCTCCATGACTCGGTCGGGCTTATTACCCAATTTTGGCTCGAGCGTCGTGCCTTTTAAAAATACCGCACCGACATCTCTATTGGAAAAGCCTGAAACAGACTGGTATTCTATGCCATATCCTGCATTCCCCGAGGCCATCGCCACAGGTGAATTGAAATGAATTCCACACATATTTACAGATAAATCGATCACAGACTTAACCTTAACGTTAATTTTATTGAAGGCGCGCAAATGTTGCACATTATTCTTTATGAACCAGAAATCCCGCAAAATACGGGCGCTTTAATTCGTCTTAGCGCCAATATGGGCGCTCATCTACACTTAATACACCCACTCTCTTTTGATCTGAGTGAAAAAAAAGTGCGTCGTGCTGGACTAGATTACGCCGAACTCGCCAATGTGCACGAACATCAAAGCCTTGCACACTGCTTGGCAAGCGTTCAGCCAAATCGCGTTTTTGCATTGACCACTAAAACCACACGTTATTATACCGAACCGAAATTTGAAAACGGCGACGCTTTTTTATTCGGCCC
>JBNJEY010000156.1:0-3022 GCA_051746325.1 Pseudomonadota bacterium | reverse complement strand
ATAGATGGTGGTATGTTGGAGGATGGGGTGCTGTTGTAAAACTTGCTCATGTACCAGGCCTGTTAAGCCATTCCACAGCGGTGCTTGACCCGAAATGACGGGAATATACTCCAGATTTGCATGGGTCTGCATTAAGGCCAGCATTGTGTCATGTTGGTACAAATCAGCGACCGAACGCGCCCCCCAGTAAAAATGGATTGGCACGCCCGTACCTTGCTTAAGTAAAGCATCCAATAGCGCTTTCATAGGGGCAAAGCCGGTTCCACCTGCAACAAATATAATGGGCTGATGTGCAGGTTGCAGTTGCATCTGATCTTTTGGCCCTTGCATCACCAAGGTGTCGCCGGCTTGTACTGCAAACAGGGCTTGCATCCACTCACTGTCATCTTGATTACGGATGTGACATTCGATTAAGCCATCTTTACGCGGCGCAGAGGCAATCGAGAAGGGCTTAAGGTCTTCAGAGTCAAATCCGAGCAGAATATATTGCCCTGAAGCATAAGTCATCGGGTGTTCAGGTCTCATTAAAATCTGAATAATTTGTGGAGCAAGTTTTTCGACATGGACCACTTTAAGTGGGTGAATAACAGCTGTCATTTTAAATCCTATAAACCTAAACGGTCTCTTTTAAACCGAAGGTTGGTGGTTGTAAGGTTTTTCTTGAGCGACTTATTTCAAGACGTATTATCAGTGTTTAAATTCTGTCCAAATCGGCGCATGATCAGAAGGTTTTTCCATGGCACGCTCTTTATAACCCACTTTAGAGTCTACCGCTTTCGCATTTAATGAGAAGGTCGCTAACACCGTATCAATTCTTAAACCACGGCGCGGTTCACGGTCAAAACCTTTAGAGCGATAGTCAAACCAACTAAAGATATTATCCTCTTCTGGATGAATAGTACGGAAGGTGTCTTTCAACCCCCAGTTCAGTAAACGTGCCCACCACTGCCGCTCTTCAGGTAGAAAGCTAGTTTTACCATCGCGTAACCAACGTTTACGATTGTCTTCACCAATTCCAATATCTAGATCGGTCGATGAGATATTAAAATCACCAATTACAACGAGCGCTTGCTTAGGATCACACTCAGTTTCTAAGTAAGACATTAAGTCTTCATAAAACTTCGCTTTTGCGGGGAATTTAGTTTCATGGTTACGGCTCTCTCCCTGTGGAAAATAGCCATTGACGACGCGCACGTTTTCACCATTTTCAAACTTAAAATCACCAATAATCATGCGCTTTTGCGCGGTGTCATTATCGTTTTTCCAACCCTTTTGGCAGTCGATTAGTTCAATCCCTTTACGATATAAAAGGGCCACACCATAGTGGGTTTTTTGACCAATAAAAATGGAGTGATAGCCCATCTCTTCAATCGCCTCGATTGGAAACTCATGGTCCTGCACCTTGGTTTCTTGTAAGCCAATAATGTCGGGTTTAATTCTATCAGTCAATGACTGCAGTTGGTGTAAACGCAGGCGAACGCTATTGGTATTGAAAGAGACAATTTTCATGAGGTTTTCCAATGGCTTCAAATTAAAGAGGAAGGAGAGCAATATTGCGCGCAATTATAGCGCAATTGACTTAAAAAATCAGTCAAAAGCCTGGTTAGCTCTTCTTAATAGTTTAGATCCGTTCTACATACAATATACTCAAAAAATTTTATCCAAGATAGGTTTATTCAAATTAGTGTCGTCAGAGTTATTGTGAGATTGACTCCGGCACCCAGGGAGAGTTAAGAGTGGTATGTTTAATAAGTTTCCTTGGAAAAATTATTAGTCGAGCTTTTGCCAATATTTGAACGCATTTGATATTATATAAGCATTGTTTTCTTATAAAGAGAGTCTGCCGTTATGAGCCATGTTTATCGTTTAGTTATTTCTTGTCCTGACCAAGTGGGAATTGTCGCCAAGGTTGCCACGTATATTGCTGAACAGGGCGGTTCAATTGTCGAAGCGAATCACCATACTGATCCGAGCGAGAATTGGTTTTTTATGCGCCATGAGATTTTAGCCAGTTCTATTTCGGGCGGTTTTGAAGCGTTTGAAAAAGGCTTTCAAACGGTGGCAGATGCTTTTAAGATGAGTTGGTATATGTCAGACTCTGAAAAACCTAAAAAAATTGCACTGTTTGCTTCTAAAGAGTCACACTGTTTGGCGGATTTATTGCACCGTTGGCATGAGAACGAGCTGCCCGGTGAGATTGCTTGCGTTATTGCCAATCACAATGACCTACGTTCGATGGTTGAGTGGTATCAAGTCCCGTTTCATTATGTGGCTATTACCCCCGACAGTAAGCCGCAAGCCTTTGCCAAAACTGAAGCTTTAGCCAAACAGTATGGTGCGGACATGATTGTACTCGCGCGTTATATGCAGATTTTACCACCGCAGATGTGTGCCGATTATGCCGGGCAAGTCATTAATATCCATCACAGCTTTTTACCCTCTTTTGTCGGTGCTAAACCTTACCATCAGGCTAGCGCACGTGGGGTTAAGTTAATTGGGGCCACCTGTCACTATGTGACACAAGAGTTAGATGAAGGGCCAATTATTGAGCAGGATGTCATTCGCGTGAGTCACTCTAAGTCCATTGAGGACCTTAAGCGTTTAGGGCGCGATGTCGAAAAAACAGTTTTGGCGCGCGGTTTACGTTACCACCTGGAGGATCGTGTTTTAATCCATGGCAATAAAACCGTGGTCTTTGATTCATAAAAAAATTATATTCGTCCATATCAGTGCTAAAACCCCGAATTGATCTAGGTCACTCGGGCTTTTTTGTGCATTGATTAAGCCAATTTAACGCCGGTTTAGACCCGATTTAAATATGCGTTGAGGGAGCGTGTTCTGAGAGTCTGGTAGCAACTCTGTGAGCATCTCTTGCATTACTTTTTCAACCCCTTTTCGACCTGGCAAGCGGTTATGCTGTGCTACGTCTTGCCAATTTTGCTTTTTCAAGACCTTATCCACCCAAACGGCTTGCTGATGTTCATTGGCTTGAGTAAGAGTTTGCGGATTACGGATACTCCAC
>JBNJEY010000155.1:0-3141 GCA_051746325.1 Pseudomonadota bacterium | reverse complement strand
CCACCACCTGTTAAGAACCACTGGCGTTTGATGGAGTCTCCCGACTGCTCAATTTGTTCCCTCATAATGGAATTTTCACTTTCCAACTGACTTAATCGTTGCTTCATTTCCCGGTTTTGCTCATCCAGTAAAACCGAATTACTGGAGATGTTTTTTAAGCGCGTCAATTCCTGCGCCAGTTCAAACTTCTCTTGTTTGATCGTTGAGAGTGCGCTATCCGTTGTTGTAAAGCGAGCTTGTAAAGTATCCAGTTCCTGTTGTAATTCATTCAGCTTCTTTTCTACCGAACGGGTTTTGGCAATTTGTTGTTCCAAACGAACCTTGGCAATTGGTTGGTTTAGTATGCTGCTTGAAGCCATCCATCCTGTATAGGTTTGACTGCCTATTTTGTATTGAATCTGAGTCCAGCCATCTTTATTGACTTCAAGAACACTGATGGGCGTACCCGTCTCCAACATGCGATGGATTCTATGTTTATAACTCGGCCCACTGCGAACAGGGACTTTTACTGAGTCGGTGACATAGTGCGTATAGCCTGAAGCAGCCACGGCCGTGGTTGAAGCAAGTGTACCCAGCGTTGATAACCCCAGTATCGTTGCAACAAAAATGCCTTTAGATAGGCGGGGAAATATTGTGTTAAAGCTGTTGGATTTTTTCATATTGAACCTCTAAATTCTTAAGTGCCGCTTGATAACCGGCTAATTTTTCACGTTCAATCGCGACGACAGATTCAGGTGCTTTCGCAACAAATCCTTGATTGCTTAGCTTGACACCTAGACGCTCGATTTCGCCTTGCAGTTTGCCCATCTCTTTATCTAAGCGTGCTATTTCCGCATCTTTATCAATTAATCCCGCCATTGGGATCAAAACTTTCATCTCGCCTACCAGTGCAACGGCCGATTCAGGCGCATTGGCTTCATCTAACAGTACTTCAATAGAGGCCAGTTTCGCCAGAGATAAAAGGTAAAGTTCATTGTTTTTCAACCAGGCCTGGTCATTATTGTTTAAACCCGCCAGCAGAACAGGCAGAGCTTTGCTGGGGGCAATATCCATTTCTGAACGGATCTTACGTACGCCAATAATAAACTTTTTGACCCATTCCAATTCGGCGACGGCTTCTAAATCTATTTTAGAGGCATCTGCTTCAGGATAGGGTTCAAGCATAATCGTCTCATGGAGCTTACCGGTCAAAGGTGCCACGAATTGCCATGCCTCTTCGGTAATAAAAGGCGTAATAGGGTGCAGCATTCTTAGAATGGTCTCTAACACATTGACTAATGTTTTACGCGTGCCGCGTTTGGCGGCATCTGAACTGTCGTTATTTAGAATCGGTTTTGCTAACTCTAAATACCAGTCACAATACTCATTCCAAGTGAATTCATAAAGTGCCGTTGCGACTAAATCAAAGCGGTAAGCATCAAACTGTTTAGCCACCTCAGTTTCGACCTCTTGTAAGCGTGAGACAATCCATTTGTCGGCTAGCGAAAGTTCAATCTCTGCGGTTGGGTCGACCCCGGTATCATAGCCTTCGGTATTCATTAAGACATAACGTGTGGCATTCCATAATTTATTACAAAAGTTACGGTAGCCTTCTGCACGTTGTAGGTCAAATCGAATATCGCGACCAGTCGACGCTAATGACGCAAAGGTAAAACGAATGGCATCCGTCCCAAACGCCGGAATACCGTCGGCAAATTGCTTACGGGTCGATTTCTCAATCTTGGCCGCTTTCTCGGGTTGCATCAAGCCGTAGGTGCGTTTTTTAACGAGCTCTTCTAGCTCGATGCCGTCAATGAGATCAATTGGATCTAATACATTGCCTTTTGATTTAGACATTTTCTGGCCTTCGCCATCGCGCACTAAACCGTGGACATAGATCTGTTTAAAGGGCACTTCACCGGTGAACTTAAGCCCCATCATAATCATTCTCGCCACCCAGAAAAAGATAATGTCAAAGCCTGTGACCAAGACGGAGGTTGGGTGGAATTTTGCCAACTCGGGGGTTTTTTCAGGCCAACCTAAGGTTGAAAAGGTCCAAAGTGCCGAGCTAAACCAAGTGTCCAGAACATCGTCATCTTGACGGAGGTTGAAGTCAGCGCTAAATCCGTTTTTGTCACGCACCTCTTGTTCGCTACGACCGACATAGACTTTACCATTGTCATCGAACCAGGCTGGAATTCTGTGTCCCCACCAGATTTGACGAGAGATACACCAATCTTGGATATTATTCATCCACTCAAAATAGGTGTTTTCCCAGTTCTTAGGTACAAACTCAATATCGCCATTTTTAACCGCATCAATAGCGGGCTGAGCTAAGGATTTCACGGCAACGTACCACTGGTCCGTTAAAAATGGTTCGATGACGGCATGAGAGCGATCGCCTCGAGGCACCATTAAGGTATGTGGTTTGATCTCGACCATTAGGCCAAGGGCCTCTAAATCTGCAATAATCAATCTACGCGCTTCATAACGATCTAAGCCTTGATATTTCTCAGGCGCTTGTTCATTAATACAGGCATCGTCGGTGAGAATATTGAGCAGTGGCAGGTCGTGGCGTTTTCCCATCTCGTAATCGTTGAAATCGTGTGCTGGGGTAATTTTGACACAACCGGTACCGAATTCTGGATCCACGTAATCGTCTGCAATAATTGGAATTTCACGACCGACTAAAGGCAGGGTGATGGTTTTGCCAATTAGGTGTTGGTAACGCTCATCGTCCGGATATACTGCGACCGCTTGATCCCCTAACATGGTTTCTGGACGAGTAGTGGCCACGACTAATGCGCCAGAACCATCGGTCAATGGATAGCTCATATACCACATATTGCCCTGTTCTTCTTCAGAGATAACCTCTAAATCAGATACCGCTGTATGCAGAACTGGATCCCAGTTAACTAAGCGCTTGCCACGGTAGATTAGGTCTTCTTCATATAGGCTAACAAAGACCTCTTTCACCGCGTCAGAAAGGCCATCATCCATGGTAAAGCGCTCACGACTCCAATCTGGTGAAGCGCCCATGCGGCGAAGCTGTTGCGTAATGGTACCGCCAGATTCCTCTTTCCACTCCCAGATTTTTTCAATAAATTTTTCACGTCCGAGGTCATGACGGCTCAAGCCTTTAGAGGCGAGCTGGCGTTCCAC
>JBNJEY010000154.1:0-3165 GCA_051746325.1 Pseudomonadota bacterium | reverse complement strand
AATAAAATTGTGCGAGCTTCACTCTACCTTATTTGTGCAAATTTTAAAACTTTAATGCCTCTAAGCTAGATATAGTTAAGCCTGGTAATGGCTCTCTACTGCAGACAGAGTCTTGGCTAGTTTATATTAGGTGTAGATGTATAGAGCGATAGTGCAGTATCTAAAATGGCGGGATTGAGTGTAGCTACCATCACTGGGTCATTGGATTGGCCACTGTGATAGTAGATTTATGCTTTGCAAAAAGAGGGGACTTGCATTAACCAGTGTACTGCTCACGTTTGATTTTGGCAAGATAGACGGCACGTTTTTCAGGTGACATTGAGGCCAGCATTTTTTGTAATTTTGCTTTTTGCTGCGCTGCAAACTCTTGGCTACTCATGTTTGGTGTCACTTTCACACCCCGTTTTTCTAAACTTTTGCGCTCGGCAATCTTATCGATTTTTTCTTTCATGGTTGCCGCCGTAAAAGGCTTAACAATATAACCATCGACGCCAGCTTGTGCTGCTTCTAGGATTTGACTGCGCTTCTGTTCTGCTGTGATCAGCATAAACGGCATATCCTTAAAACTTGGATCGGCACGCACCAATCTTAGCAGCTCAATTCCTGTCATTTCAGGCATATTCCAGTCACTGACAATAAAGTCATATTTTCCTGTTTGAATCATCGGCCACGCTTTAGAACCGTCCAAAGCGCTGTCGATATTCATAAACCCAAGCTCTTTCAGCAAGTTAGTAACAATTCGAATCATAGTGGAAAAATCATCTACCACTAAAATATTTATATCTTTATCAATAGCCATTTTATTTGCCAATTTATTTAAGTTAGTTGATTTATTATAAATTTTCACTCTTATAAAAGGAAAGGTTTACCTATGATTTTTTGAAATAAGCCATTTGGTAACTCTATTTTTTATCTCTATAGAAGAGGAATTGCCGTTTTGTCGACCACCTTTCTGAGCACAAAACTCGTATGTACGCCACTCACGCCATCAATTTGAGTGACATGATTCAAGAGCAAATCTTGGTACGCTTCCAAATCTTTCACCACAACTTTTAATTGATAGTCAGCTGACTGTCCTGTTAGCAATAAACATTCCAACACATTGGGAAGGGCTTGTACACTTGCTTCAAATTCTTGAAAACGTTCCTTAGTATGTTTATCCATAGAGATATGAATCAGCGCCATTAAATCTAAGCCTAACTGCTTTGCATCCAAGAGTGTTCTATACCCTAAAATGACGCCGGATGCTTCTAAGGCTTTAAATCGCCGTAAGCAAGCTGAAGGTGACAGACCTATTGTATCGGCGATTTCCAGATTACTTAAACGGCCATTGTTTTGTAGGACATTTAAAATGGCTTTGTCGTAGTGATCTAAAGTCGTTAATTCTTTTAATGCCATATCGCGCCTTTATTAATTAATTAAAGTGTAAATTATTATAATATTAGCATTATATTGTTATAAATATCTAATATAGTAAATTATTTGCAATAAAATTCGATCGATTACTCTGTAAAATAGAATTCATGAAAATCATGCAATGTCGCATTGAGAATAAGATTTTAAATAGCTACAGAAGATACAGCAGATGAAGCAAACAATTCCCCCACAAAAATACCAGCGTACCGTCACCCCTAATATGCCAAATCGGCAGTGGCCCAATAACGTATTAACAAAAGCACCTATTTGGGTGAGTGTCGATTTACGTGATGGCAATCAAGCCTTAGCCAATCCCATGACGGTTGAGCAAAAACTGGCCTTATGGAAACAATTGGTAGCATTGGGTTTTAAGACGATTGAAGTCGGATTCCCTTCTTCCAGTCAGGTGGAGTTCGATTTTACCCGCCGTCTGATTGAAGATAATTTGATTCCAGATGATGTCACTATTCAGGTTTTAGTGCAGGCGCGTGAGCATTTAATCCAACGTACCTATGAAGCTCTGTCTGGCGTAAAGCAAGCGGTAGTGCATGTTTATAACACCACCAGCATTGTGCAACGTGAGAAGGTCTTTGAGAAGAGTAAAGATGAAATTAAGGCTATGGCCGTACAAGGTGCTAGATGGGTGCAGGAGTACGCCCTTAAGGCATCCGCAATAGATCCGAATTCAAAGTGGATTTTTCAATATTCGCCCGAAAGTTTTTCACAAACCGAAACTGACTATTCTCTAGAAGTGTGTGCAGCGGTGATGGAGGTCTGGCAGCCAACGCCCAATAATCCCTGCATTTTAAATTTACCGGCGACAGTCGAAAGCAGTTCTCCAAATCGTTTTGCCGATCAGATTGAGTACTTTATTAACCATTTACCCAATCGTCAATCTGCTTTGATCTCGATTCATACTCACAATGATCGCGGTTGTGCCGTGGCTGCCGCTGAGTTGTCGCTATTGGCGGGTGCAGATCGAATCGAAGGCACTCTATTAGGCAATGGCGAACGTACCGGTAATATGGATATTGTCACCTTGGCGCTGAATTTATTTAGTGAAGGCATTGATCCATTATTGGACTTCTCACAACCAAACGATTGGATTCCTGTGGTTGAAGCGGTCACCCAAATTAAAACTCATCCTCGTCATCCATGGGTCGGTGAGGTGGTTTATACCGCCTATTCCGGGAGTCATCAGGATGCGATTCGTAAGTGTTTACTGAAACAGCAATCTGATCAACCTTGGAATGTCGCTTATTTGCCCATTGACCCTAAAGACATTGGTCGAGATTATGAAGCCATTATTCGAGTCAATAGTCAGTCGGGTAAAGCGGGTTCTGCATTTGTGTTAGCACAAGAATATGGTCTTAATTTACCAAAGTGGATTCAACTGGATTTTGCACCGATTGCACAACAGTTAGCCGAACAGCAGGGCGGCGTGATCAGTCATAAGGAACTTTATTCGGAGTTTGCAAAACACTATCGCTGTGAAGACAATGGGATTATCCTGAACCACTATCAGTTGGATAGAGTAGGGGACATTGAGAAATTATCCCTAGAGGTCAATGGTGAAGCTTGGCAAGGTGAAGGCTCCGGGACTATCAGCGCTTTATGTGATGCTTGGCAACAACGCACCGGCCAAGTGGTGGATGTGATTG
This sequence comes from Pseudomonadota bacterium, assembly GCA_051746325.1. Lineage (GTDB taxonomy): Bacteria > Pseudomonadota > Gammaproteobacteria > Thiomicrospirales > Thiomicrospiraceae > Thiomicrorhabdus. The sequence continues at coordinate 88 of JBNJEY010000154.1, read as the reverse complement.
ATTATGCAGAACATGCTATGCATGATTTTGTTAATGTTAATGAAGGCAAAAATGCCCAAGCGATGGCGTATGTCTATCTGCAAGTAGG
>JBNJEY010000153.1:0-3209 GCA_051746325.1 Pseudomonadota bacterium | reverse complement strand
CAGAGAGACCTTAGCCTCACCAAAACGACCTAATAAGGGCCCTAACACTAGGATTGAAGCGCGCATGGTATTGACCAATTCATAAGGCGCCTCTTTAGAAGTCAAATGGCTGGCATCCAACTCAATATTCAGATGTTCATCAAATAGAACCTCAACGCCCATAGACGCCAGCAACTGGATAGAGGTCGTCACATCCATTAAATGCGGAACATTAGACAATTTCGTCGGCGTTTCGGCGAGTAGGCAGCCCATAAGAATAGGCAGCGCCGCATTTTTAGCCCCTGAAATTTCAATATTACCGGAGAGCTCTCCCTGGCAACTTACTACTAATTTATCCATAAATCTTGCTTTATCTATTCTTATATTATTTAAAAACCGAGGGATTAGACTCCACCCTGGTCTTTAATTATGCGACTTTGGTCTTAATTGACAGAGCGTGTAACTCACCACTGGCAAACTGTGCTTTAAACACATCATTCACCATGCGATGACACTTAATGGGTGACAGACCTGCAAAACTGGAACTGATCACGACAATGCTCGAAGTGCAATCTTCACCGCTGGTTTCAACCTGACTATCAGGGATTGCGGCTTCTATCATTTTTTTTATGGTTTCTGGAGACATTTGGACTCACTTTTGGTAAAAATTATTTGCGTATTTTAACGCCTTTATGCAATAAAATCAGATTTATCGCAGAGACAATAATCAGGAACAGGAGCGTTACCGATAAACTTAAATAGACGGATACGTCGGATTGCCCAAAAAACCCATAACGAAATCCATCGACCATATAAAAGAATGGATTGAATTGAGAGATCTTTTGCCAAACATCCGGCAGGGCATGAATCGAATAAAACACGCCACTTAAAAAAGTCAGTGGCACAATCACAAAGTTCTGGAAAGCGGCTAAATGATCATATTTATCAGAAATAATACCGGCTAGCATCCCTAAACCACCCATCATTGCAGCGCTGAGTACGGCAAATAAGAGTATCCACAAGGGCGACAACCAACTTAAGTCAAACCAGAAAATCCCCACCAATAAAATGACAAAACCAACCACAATACCACGCACTACGGCGGCACCGACAAATGCAATATAGAGCTCAAGCGGTGAGATGGGGCTGAGCAATACAAAGGTTAAATTGCCGTGCATTTTGGACTGTATCAAGCTCGACGAGGTATTTGAAAAAGCATTTTGCAAAATGGCCATCATGACCAGACCTGGTATTAAAAATTGACTGTAATTCAAACCCGAATAGAGATCAATTTCCGTTTTTAGAACTTGCCCAAATACCAACAGATATAATAAGGTCGCAACGACCGGAGCAAACACTGTTTGCACAACAACTGAATAAAAGCGTCTTATCTCTTTAATAAACAGCGCCCAACACCCACCATAATTAATCATGAAAGCGCTCCTTGTGAGGTTAAGTCTAAAAACACCTCTTCTAATGAAACATCCCGGCTACTGATATCACTCACGTGTAATTGGTTTTCATGCAACCAGGCCAGCAGCTCGGTCATTGAAGCGGTTTTGTCTAACTTAAAGACCAATCCATTTGGCTCACGTTCGACTAAACGCGCCTCTAAAGGCGCTATCAATTTATGGGCTGGCTGTGAAAGTGTGACACGCAAATAGCGATAAAGATGTTTTGAAAGCAGTGCATGCGTTGAATCCAATGCTTTAACTTCACCCTCTTGCATAATGGCGACTTTCTCACACAGGGCTTCTGCCTCTTCTAAATAATGTGTTGTCAAAATAATCGTATGCCCTTGCTGATGTAGCTCCTTGGTAAACTCCCAAAGCGTTCTGCGCAAATCCACATCTACCCCAGCCGTGGGTTCATCCAATACCAGTACTTGTGGCTTATGAACCAGTGCCATGGCAATTAAGACGCGACGCTTCATGCCACCTGATAACTGACTGGTATTGGCATCAGACTTATCCGATAGCACTAAGCGCTCCAATAGTTCACCAATCCAAGCCGACTGTTTGGCCCCTCTTAAACCAAAGTAACCTGATTGAAGCTCCAGCAGTTCTCGTATAGAGAAAAAAGGATCCGAGATCAACTCTTGCGGCACCAGTCCCAATAAACGACGTGTGTGACGATAGTCGTCAATCACATCAAATCCCTTAATTTTAATTCGACCAGACGTTGGAACGACCAGGCCTGACATAGCATTAATAAGAGTTGATTTACCGGCACCATTAGGGCCAAGCAGGCCAAAAAAGCTCCCCTCTTCAACCGAAAAAGAGATCCCTTTTAACGCCTCTAATTCACCGTAGTTTTTTTTGACCTGATTGAACTCAATAGCAGGGGTTTGCGACATATCAGACCTTCTTTAAAGAAATTTGGGGTTCGTTCTACGCGAGATGCGCGTTATTCTGTCAGCTCTAATACCGACTCTAAGTCATATAAAGCCATTAGAGTGTGGAGCTCTGCAGGCATGTTTTTTACTTTTAAGGCCGCATCTATATTACCTGACCAGACCAATAGTAGGGCCAGTGCGGCGCTATCGACTTGCTCTACCTGAGAAAAATCGACCTCAATAACAGGGAGTTTTAAAACCTGCTTGGCTTTTAGCAACTGTGGCAAGGTTTGCAAAGTGACCGCTTGCGGTAAGGTCATAAGTCCACTTGTTTCAGACCAGCTTAATTCTTCCATGACACTTCCTAGTGAGTAAATGCGGTGTGTAAGTTGTCTTTGAATGTGCGGGAATAATTCGACTTAACCATTAAATGCACTGTTTTTAGCCTTCATATCAACAATCACCGCATCGATGCCCAGTTTAGAAAACTCGGAGTCATAGGCTTTACGGTAATTTAATAGCATGCTAATCCCTTCAATAGAGACATCATAAAGCATCCACTTTTTGCTCTTTTTATTCAGGTAGGCACGATAAATTACATCCGTTTGATTACCATCTGACTGGACCACCGTGGACGGCACTGTAACACGCCCTGGCTGCTCTTCCTGTGCATTAATGACTTTAACTGACTCAATATTTAATTTCAGTAAACTCTCAGAGTAAGAGCGAATCAAGGTGTTTGCAAAAGCCGCCATAAACTCGCTCTGCTGCGAATCAGTCGCCGTGCGCCAATGCTTGCCCATAACATAGCGTGCCATTTTAGCCGTATCGACATAAGGCAGAACATAAACGTTGGCAAAGGCTTTAACCTTTTCAGGGCTCGACTCTAACTCCG
>JBNJEY010000152.1:0-3231 GCA_051746325.1 Pseudomonadota bacterium | reverse complement strand
GACCTCTTTAAATGACGATTATTTCCTGTCGTTATCATCATTGATTAGGAGTAGGGTAAATACTTTCTACCTGTTTTCTGTTCTAATATTTTTTGTAAAAACACACACAACCACTACGAGAAAATATGAAGCAATTAAATAAACTCGCGACAGCGATTATTCCCAACAACGGCGGTGAGTTGGTTTTATTACAGCGTGAAGATGAATTTACTATAAAGCTTTCTGGTTCACGCGGAGTATTGATGAATAGCCGGGTTTATAACTCCGAGCAGGAGTTGGCTAAGCTTGGCTGTGCGCATATTAAAAACAAAGAGAGTGCAGACGTTTTAGTGGGCGGTTTGGGTATGGGCTATACCTTGGCGACCGCGTTGGAGTGCGTGACTAATAGTTCAAGGGTCACTGTGGCAGAACTTATTCCAGAAGTGGTTGAATGGAACCGCGGCCCGCTGGGTGAATGTTCAGGCAAACCGTTAGAAGATGAACGCAGCCATATACGATTAGGCGATATCGCCGAATTAATCAAACAACAGAAGTCAGATTTTGACGCCATTTTACTCGATGTTGATAATGGGCCAGAAGGCATTACGAACAGTGATAACAATTGGCTTTATTCTTCCGCTGGCTTAAGTGCCTTATATAACAGTCTACGCTCTAAAGGGGTGCTTGCAGTATGGTCTGCAGGGCCCGATTCGATGTTCATTGTTCAACTAAAAAAAGCTGGGTTTAAAGTGACCGATAAAATGGTAAGAGCGAGGCCTGGTAAAGGGAGTCGGCATATTATTTTCCTTGCTAAAAAGCCTTAGCATTCGTTCACTTAGAATCAACTTGCAAGTGCAACACTTTCAACATATAAGGCCTGGTAGGTTTATAAAATTAAAATACCCGCTTTTAGCGGGTTTAGTGCTGGCTTTATTACGCATGTATATAATGTATAATGCTTAGTTTGATTTAGAGTGATTTTCAAGACAGTATCTGACCCCAAATATTAAACTAACGGTAGAGATTACTCAGTAAGGAGGCAATCACCGTGGTACGATTTATGAGTATTCTGCTGATTGCTGGAGTGCTTCTGGCGACTGCACAAGCGCAACCGCCAAGTACCCAGCAAAAGCTGCAAGCGATGTTATCGCAAGACACTTTGCCGTCAATAGACGGTAAGAGTGTTGTTCTGCTCTCACAAAGACCGAAACTACAACAGTTTTACCAACAGCGAAACTATAATCTCGCGTGGCAAACCAACGCTACGGGCAAAGATTTGTCCGCTCAATTGCTCCGGGCCATTGACGCATCCGTAGATGATGGGCTGGATCCATCTTACCCCCTTTACCACAAAAACCTCATACAACACCTAGCCAAGCCACTGACAACCGAAGGACGAGTGCTTCGGGATTTGCTACTTAGCGATGCATTCATGACTCTGGGTTACCACCTTTTCCATGGCATTGCATTCGGCACAACCGCGGACATACTTCATCGTGCTATCCCGCGTGAAAACCTTAATATGCCGAAAATACTGACCATTGCCCTACAACAGGGAGAGGTCTTTGAAATGCTTGAGGGGCTTGCACCAAGCCATGTGGGTTATCAGAACCTTAAAAACGCACTGCGTCATTACAGGGACATTGCCAGCAAAGGCGGATGGAACGAAGACCCCGAAGCCTACCTTGATCTCGAGCAGGTTAAAAAAAGACTCTCAATCACTGGTGAATTCAAGGATGATCTAGATAGCCCATTACCGTTGAATCACGCTCTTAACCCAGATCCAATCGATTTGAGTTGGGATGACACCGAGACAAACGGCATTGCTGAAACCGGTTCTGAACCTGAAGCGCTCATCGCTGCCATAAAGCAATTTCAGCGATGTCAGGACATTATGGTTGACGGCATCATCGGTTCGCAAACTCGTATAGAACTCGCTAAAAGCGTACAAGAGAGAATCGAAACAATTCAACTCAATCTTGAGCGCTGGCGATGGTACGGCACTCTGGTGGACGACAACTATATCATGGTCAATATTCCGGATTTCTCCCTGCAATTCGTTCATGATGGCCAGCAACTGTCGATGAAGGTCGTGGTGGGTCAGAAGAAACGCCAAACCCCAATCATGGAAGCGAGGATGAGTTATCTAGTCTATAACCCTTACTGGCGCATCCCTAAAACCATCCTCGCTGAAGATATCCTGCCCAAACTAAAGGCCAACAAAAATTATCTGAACGCCAATCAAATCACTCTGTTTAGCAGTGCGGATAAAACCGAAAGTCACCCACTCGATTCCACCGCGATAAACTGGCACGAAATCAGCAAAAAAGGCATGCTTCGCTATACCTTCCGCAAAGAGCCGGGAATTAAAAACCCGCTAGGAACGATAAAATTCATGTTCCCCAACAGCGAGGACATCTATATCCACGATACCTCGGCACGTTATCTTTTCAAAAACAAGACGTTGCAGGTCAGCTCCGGATGTATCCGTGCGGAAAAACCCATGCAACTGGCTTATGAAATATTGAGTCGTGAACAGCCTGAAATCACCATACAATCAATTTATAGCCAAATACAGACCAGTGCCCTCCAAGTCATCCACCTCAAGAAAAAATTACCGGTCTATATAACCTATCAAACTGCCTGGGCTGATGCGGACGGCAGACTGTACTTACGTAAAGATTTGTATGGGTTAGACGCTAACCTATTGACTTTTATGAAAAAACTTGAAAACTCATCCAAAATAAATTAAAGTACATTTTCATAAATTAGACGGGGTGGCTATGCCACTAGACAACCAGATGAAACGTAGAACCTTCTTAAAGCTAGGTGGAATGAGCGCTGCGGCGGCTTTGGCACCAACTTCGCTGTTCGCAAGTACACCGAAACAGGACAAGAACGAAGAGTTTCGCTCGCTGTCTTTGTATAACCTTCATACAGGCGAATCATTGCGTACCACTTACTGGGAACAGGGAGTTTATCATCCGGAAGCACTTGAAGAGATTAATCACGTGTTAAGAGACTTCCGCACGGATGAATCTTATGATATGGACATCGCCTTGTTTGATCTGTTGCACGATATTCGCAATAAAACGGGCAGTAACAAATCGTTCAACGTCATCTCCGGTTATCGCTCATCCAAAACCAATGCCATGCTCAACCATACCACTCAAGGCGTGGCCAAAAAGAGCTTACATATGGTCGGTAAGGCAATTGACATCAACCTTCCAGGCTTTGACTTGACACACCTTA
>JBNJEY010000151.1:0-3231 GCA_051746325.1 Pseudomonadota bacterium | reverse complement strand
GTGATGATTTCATTATTGATTTCATTGACATTGGTACCCATGCTGGCTTCGCGTTATCTGCTTAAAAAAGAGGATAAACAGCCGTTTTCGGTCGAGTCAAAATCATTGCTACCTGAAAAACTCAGTCGTTTAACTCTACTTATAAAACGGTTAGGAGCGGGTCAGAATAAATTTCTAGCGGATTTAGAGAATCTCTATTTAGACCTGCTTAAAAAAGTATTAAAAGCGCGAAAAAAAACCATTCTGTACAGTCTGTTATTTATCATTATTGCGGGGTTACAAATCACTCAAGTTGGTAAAAGTTTTATGCCAAAAGAGGACCAGGGCCAGTTCATTGTTAGCTTTAAGACCCCTTTAGGTTCGAGTATGGAATACTCCTTGGGTCGTTTAATTCTGTTAGAGAAAGCTCTGCTAGAGGATACAGAAGTTAAGAGCATATTTTCAACCATCGGGGGCGGGGCGACTCAGCTGATTAATGAAGGTCGTATTGTCGTTTCCCTTAAACCGTTTGTTGAGCGTGATACGCACATGACCCAGATTATGCAACGTTTATCCAAAAAGTTTGATCTCATTCCTGGGCTGAAGGCGTTTCCAGCACCCTTGCCAATGATGAGCGACCAGCGTGGAGATCCGCTACGTTTTGTCTTGCAGGGTAATGATCTGCATCAGTTAGCTAAAATAAGTGATGATTTTTTAGAAAAATTAAGAAGCCAGCCCAAATTGGGCGATTTGGATTTAGAGTTACAGCTCAATCAGCCGCAAATCTCTTTTGAGATCGACCGGCACAAGGCAGCATTGTATGGCTTAGATACGTTGGCGATTGCACAATCCATTAATGTTTTATCGGGTGGTATTAATGTCGGAAAGTACAGTGATGCACGTAGCGATGGTGAACGCTATAATTTACGCTTGGACGCTAAACAGGGTCAGCTAAGCAAGGCTTCAGATTTGTCTAAAATTTATATTAAATCTAATCGAGGTAAGTTGGTCTCTTTAGACACTGTCGCAACGCTAAAAACTGAGTCAGGTGCAGCGATTATTCCACGCCATGATTTGAGTTATGCGGGTATGTTTTACGGTAATCCTATTGTCTCATTAGGGGAGTCGGTAAAAATTGTTAAGCAACAGGCTGAGGAGTTCTTACCGTTGGGAGTGCATTTAAAAATGACGGGACAAGCCGCAGAGTTTAAAAAGACTGCACACTATATGCAGATTGCACTTTTTCTTTCAGTTATCTTAGTTTATATGGTGTTAGCTAGCCAATTTAACTCCTTTGTTCAGCCACTGATTATTATGTGCGCTCTACCTTTTGCCATTGTTGGCGGAATCGTTGGTTTAGCGGTGGCCGATATGAGTTTGAATATCTTCTCCATGGTTGGTTTGGTGCTGCTGATGGGCCTAGTCGCAAAAAACTCTATTCTATTGGTGGATTTAACCAATCAAAAGCTTAAAGAAAAAGACGGCGCGGACAATGCTGTCTACCACTCTTTAGTCGAGGCTTGTCCACAGCGTTTGCGTCCAGTACTAATGACCTCTATTACCGTCGTTGTGACCATGTTGCCCAGTGCCATCGGCTGGGGTGCGGGAAGTGATGCCAATGCACCTCTGGCAGTGGCGGTTATCGGCGGGATGGTGACCTCGACTTTAATGAGTCTACTCATTATTCCTGTGGTGTATTCGCTGGTTTATGATGTTCAAGGCCGTTCTGGTCATTTTGTGGCACAACAGCTGTCTAGACTTGGTGCGTTAGCTCGTTATGGTGGTGAAAGTGAAGTTTTTAAAGGATTTTCTTTAAAGTTGGATAATGCTTTTGTCTTGATGGATAGAGGATTGCTAAGACTACGTAAATATGTGGCTAAAGTATTTATAGGAGTGGGAAGAAATCAACGTTTGTGGGCCGCAAAACAGCAGCGTAAGCAGCGCTCTAAATAGGAGGTTAAGTCATTACCAGTTGAGAAAACAGCAAACATTAGAGTCATGTCATTTTCATGATAGAGGTATCAGCGGGTGCAATGCAGTCAAATGGGCTGATCGGTCTAAATACATTGAGTGGGTCACCGAAGCTTAGCTTACGATAGTGTGGTTAAAAATCCTCTGTGGAACTCGAGTCGACGTTTAAGCGCACTTTAAGACTTTTTTAAGATAACGCCGTTTAGACATCTTAACCTTATCAATTTCGATAATGATTAAGCTACCAATGCAATTATTGAAGTCTGGAGCTAGACTAAAGTCAATAAACTGGGTACCTCTATCTTCACACAGCTCGACATACTGTTTGAATAGCATCGGTAGTGTTTCACCCTGTCCGTTTAGGAGCTCATTAAGCCGCTTAAAACAGGTTTTATAATCACCAGTAAACTCTTTTAAGGCTAACTTTTTGATTTCGTCGGAGACGATAAACGGACATCTTGCATTAGCAACATCCTCACTAAAAGCCAGTTGGGCATTGTAAAAACTGACAATAAGTTCCCTCGCTCTTGTGGAGAATGCATTGCTTAAACTAATTGAGCCAACAAGATATTTGATTTCGGGGTGGTTGGCAATATAGTTACCCATACCCATCCATAAGTAATCTAAAGCACGCGTACCCCAGTATTGAGGTTGTACAAAACAACGACCAAGTTCAAGTGTGCTTGGTAGATACTTCTCCATCTCTGGATTTATGTGGTACATATGGTTCATATACAAAGATTCCAGGCCATGTTTTTCTATGAGCTTGCCACATTCACCTAATCGATAACCGCCAACTAATTCAAGTTTTTTGTCATCCCATAAGATTAGGTGGCGATAAAAGCGATCGTATTTATCTAAGTCCCAGTTTGAACCCGTGCCTTCACCAACTTTCCGGAAGGTCAGTTCTCTGATGCGTCCTAATTCATGAATAATGGCAGAATCTGCTTTATAGTCGACCATATACAAGTCTAGGCCTGTGGGGGTTTTCATAATATGTTCAGCTTGTTTTAAGTCATCACGAATAGATTGGCGGCACGCTGGTATGGCAATGGTTTCGATTGTTGTAAAAGGGCTTTGTATAGAGTCATTCTTATACTTAAAAAGCTTGTAGGTATGTGCTTTAATGGCCGCAGAAGCCGCAGGCAGAGTCAATCCAGATTTATGGATAGATTCCCATGGAATTAGTTTGCCTACTTTTATTTTGATACTTTGGTTATGTTTGGTAAACATTTCATGCATTAAAAGCATACTGCCTAAAGGTTTGTAAATTGCTGACGC
>JBNJEY010000150.1:0-3262 GCA_051746325.1 Pseudomonadota bacterium | reverse complement strand
CTTAAACCCTTGTGGATAGCGAAAGCTGTCACTCAAACCTTTTTTCTTAAACCGTGGGATACGCTTTAAAGGCTGTTTTTTATCAAAACCGTCTTTAAACGCCTTCTCAAGGTTTTTGAGAGTTTGTTGTAAAGGCTGAGAATGACAGCTTTTTAGAAAGCCATATTCTTCCGAAGATTTCCAAAGTTTCAGCCAGAATGCTAACTCGTTATACCAAAGCATCGACTGTTTATTTTCAAGTCGAAAAAGATTCATGGCCAAAGCTTTGTTCCAGACAAATCGATTCATTCCGGCAAACTCAATCATTTTTTGAGATTGTTCAGATGTCGTATTGAGCCTGAATTTAAAAGCTTTGCGAATCGTTTGTTTCATAATACTGTTATATCACATTAACTTTATTTGACAATACTCGTAGCCAGATAAGATAAGCAGACTTCGTCTGCTACGCTTATATCCCCGACCTGAAGGACGGGGTTTTACGCACTAAATGATAAAAAAAGCAGATAATTAAATCTGTCTGCCTAATTATTGCGCTAAGATATTGGAATAAAATATTGAGTTAAAAGCTTAAATGGGACTATTACTCCCCCGACAGACTTCTCGGTTTTGATGCTAGCTCTATTTTTTGATATTTTATCCAAAACAGTAACTATTTCACTCCCTCTAGACGACTACTTTTAAGCGGATTAAGCCTGCAGATGCCAATCAAAAATCCTGACATAATTAATCAATACAGCACCCATCTTGTTTTCGCAGATCGTGAAATGACACCTAACTTAGGGCCTATATTAGACGAGCGTTTGGTTGTCAAAAATGTATTGATTGCCTACACACCCAATTTTTTTGAAAACGCCAAGCGCCTCAAGAGCATCTACAATGCACATAAAATCAAGGCCGAGCTCCTGCCGATAGAACCTGCATTTGAGATTAACGACATTGTCAGTGAACTGAAAAACCTGGTAAAAGGGGTTCCGTACGAACAGCTTGCCATTAATATCAGCTGTGCCGGAAAAATGTATACGCTCAGTGTCTTCAAGGCCTTTGAAAACAGCCCTGTTGGACTCTATTATCTACTGCCGAATGATCAATTTAAATGGATTCAACCCAATGGCCTCCCTGAGTTTAATATTGATGACAGCATAGAGCTTGAAGAGTTTTTGCATGCGCACGGCATAGAGCAGATGGAAGCGGTTAAATTAACGCCTAGTCAAGCAAACTTTGCCAATGAGTTGGTGAATGCCATTCAAAAAATTATTCTGCAACAAAATGCCCTCTCCATTTATCAGGTTTTTTCAACGCGCTTTGCACGTGGCAAATCTTTAAAATTGGTCTTGCGCAATGAGCACTACTATTTAGAAGAGATAAACACCCATACCCGCATTAAAGCCGATTTATTAGTCGGTTTTCTGCGTAAACTGCACAATCAAAATATAGTCTGCTTAAATATTCACGACACTGAAATCAGTCCAAGCCCTGAAAAAGACGGTTGGAAACGCACTTTTTTTGAAGGGGGTTGGCTAGAGTACCTGACCTATCGTACGGTATTGGAACTGAAAGCAGAAATCCCTACACTGAAAGATATTGCTTTTGGTGTCAAATTACACCGCGAAAATGCCCATGATGAAGCCGATGTACTCTTTATTGCTAACAATCAACTGTTTGTAGTGGAGTGTAAAACGGGGGCAAACGTGAATGTGAGCTTACACTTGCAAAGGTTAGACAGCTTAAAAACCCGACTGGGTGGCACAACCGCTCATGGTCTTTTAGTCACCACTGAAGATATTGGTGCCAACCTCAATAAAGCCAATCTACTGAATATCGGCGTGATTGATCGCAAGCAACTAACGGAGTTAACAAGCCACCTCAAAGAGTGGATTCTCAATGAGATCAGTCACAGCTCGCAGCGCAGGTCATAAACTTAAAACGCTCTTTTATGCATCAAAAAGCCCAGTCTATTTTAATCACTCGCTAAAACAACCATGCCTTTACACCCCCGTAAGGGGGTGTGGTCACATCCATTTTGTGCCACAGTACCAATAAGTTGAATCTATGCAATCCAAAAAGCAGTTAGCTTATTTTGCTATAATTCGCCCTTACCCAAAACCAAGCCGTACATCGACAACCTATGCAACCTCAAGCTGACCCATTTATTGTGCCCGTCTGCCATGAAGAGATTGAAATACTCTATCAAGACGAATACCTGCTATTGATTAATAAGCCCACCCGACTATTAAGCCTGTCGAGTAAACCGCCCCATAATCAAGATTCGGTTCATGCCCGTTTGGTTAAAGCCTTGCCGACGGCAACGCTGGTTCATCGTCTGGACTTTGGCACCTCTGGCATTATGATTGTGGCGTTGAATAAAAGCATAAATGCGGCCATTGGCAACCAGTTTCAAGATCGAACCGTCACTAAAACCTATACCGCTATTTTGCACGGCCATCTACCAGAAGAGAGCGGTAGTATGGATTTTCCGATTGGCAAGAGCGAATTTCCACTACAGAAAGTCTGTTATGAGAGCGGTAAAAAATCGTTAACGCACTATAGGGTGATTGAGCGGAATCAAACTGGACAAAATAAAGCTGAGAAAAATAAAGACAAAGGCGAGCTTACTACCCGAGTGGAGTTTACTCCTATTACGGGACGCACCCATCAATTACGGGTGCACAGTGAAGCATTTGGCCACCCTATTTTGGGCTGTGACCTGTATGCATCTGACCAGGCGTTCTTTATGGCTAACCGCCTAATGTTGCACGCCACCACCATTGACTTTGACCACCCTATTACCGGTGAGAGAATTTATGGTCTAAGCCCTTGTCCGTTTTAGCGAGTATACCGCCAGAGTACGCCTCCTATTACTCCCGTGTCGATTTTAAAGCGCGATGATATAGACAACAAGCAGTCCTATTTAATCGGCTTTATTGATGGCAAGTGCCATTGCCTCGGCAATGCGAATACCATCAATGGCCGCAGACATAATGCCACCGGCATAACCGGCACCTTCGCCCGCCGGGTACAATCCCTGGGTATTAATACTTTGATAGTCCTCACCACGTTTAATGCTTACCGGTGATGAGGTACGGGTTTCGACTCCGGTCAACAGTGCATCTTTCAAAGCAAACCCACGGATTTTTTTATTAAACGCCGGAATCGCTTCGCGAAGCGCCTCAAGACAGTAGTCGGGCAGTATTGTGGTCAGATCCGTGAGCTTAACACCCGGTTTATAAGAGGGCTCTACCTTGCCCAAGTCAGTCGAGGCGTG
>JBNJEY010000149.1:0-3303 GCA_051746325.1 Pseudomonadota bacterium | reverse complement strand
TTGCAAGGCACTGAGCAGTTGGTGGGTGAAAAATCGACTGCGACGCGGATTGTAAGAGAGTGTTGCCAGCGATTCGATAATAGGAATATTGCCGGTATAACTGCCATAGTTGGTCTCCAAGCCCCAAAAGGCAACCAATATGCGTTCAGGAACACCATATTTTTCAGTGACTTCGCTGAGTAGTTTACGGTGTTTGTTTAGGTTTTTAATGCCACTTTCAATCCGGTGATCGGAGACGGCGCGATTAAAATATTCAAAAAATGTACTGGTGAACTCAGGTTGGCGACGGTCCAGCTCCAAAACTTTTTGATTCAGCTGCACGTCGGCAAAAGCATCGCTTAAAGTCTGCTTAGAAATGCCTGCTTGAACCGCTTGGATTTTAAATTCAACTAACCAGCGCTGAAAATCTTGTTCACTCTCGATCACTGGCGTGGGTTCAGTCCCTTCCGCATGAACGACTTGTGTTTGCACCAAGAGTGTCGTCAATAGAGAAAAACTCACAAGGCATGTCGCTAAGAATTTATTCATTTTTTTGGCTCTTTTCTCTGATCTGATTGAAAATATCGGTAAACCGTCAAGGTTTATTTATTAGATTAATACATTCTACATAAACTAACTAAAAGAGGTGGATAAAACAGTTTAAAATTAACCCTAATTAAAATATATATATAATGCCTACACCGCTAAAAATTGGATGACCTATGTTGAAATGTTTTGCCACCTCCGCGGGTGGATTAAGTGAATTATTACGCGAAGAGTTGATCTCTTTGGGTGCTGAAAATGTCAAAGCGCAGCCAAGAGGGGTGACGTTCGAAGCCGATTTGGAGACCGCGTACCGAACCTGTCTTTGGTCACGCTTAGCCAACCGAATTTTTCTGACCCTGTTGGAAGTCGAATTAGAGAATCAGGAAGAGCTAACCACCCAAGTCGCTCAGATTGAGTGGTCGGATCACATGGACTCCTATGGCAGCTTCTCGGTCTCTTTTTCCGGAAAAGGCATGGGCATTGAACATACCAATTTTGGTGCGCTTAAAATCAAAGATGGCATTGTCGACTACTTTATGGACAAGAGTGATGAGCGTCCATCGGTCAATACAACGAATCCAAATCTTCGTGTCCACGGCCACCTAAACCGTAATCAGTTGACCTTAAGTATCGATTTAATTGGTTACAGCTTACATCAACGTGGTTATCGTGAAGGTCAGCAAGTTAAAGCCCCTTTAAAGGAGAATCTGGCTGCGGCACTGTTAATGCGTGCGGGTTGGCCTGCGATCGCCAAAGAGGGCGGTACACTCTACGACCCTATGTGTGGCTCAGGTACCTTTTTAGTCGAGGCCGCCTTAATGGCATCAGATGGCGCGCCAGGTTTACATAAACATGACCGGATGATTCTAAATGCCTGGAAAGGCCATGATGCAGCTCTGTGGCAACATTTGGTGGCTGAAGCCAAAAACCGTCAACTGCTCGGTTTAAACCACTTACCGAAAATTGTCGGCTCCGATGCCTCGCATCGCTCTTTAGACATAGCCGAAGAAGCTATTTTAAATGCTGGATTTGCGGACTATATCGAAGTCAAACAGATGACGGCCGAACAAGGTCGTCGTTGGGGCGACTGGCCACCAGGCCTGGTCATTACCAACCCACCTTACGGTGAGCGTTTGGGTGAAAAAGAGGAGGTGAAAACCCTCTATACGGCGCTAGGTCGATTCCTTAAAAATGAATTTGAGGGTTGGCAAGCGGCCGTCTTAACCTGTAATCCTGAGTTGGGTATGTATTTAGGTCTTAAGGCCAAGCGCAGCCATAATTTCTTTAATGGCCCGATGGAGTGTAAGCTGTTTCGTTTTGAAGTCACTGAAGAATTTTATCGTGAACCGGCGATTAAAAGCGGTGCAGATCTAGCGGAAGGGGTACAGAGTGCTTACCCAGATTTAGCCGAATCGGAAGGTGCCATTATGTTTGCCAACCGTTTAAAGAAAAATTTAAAGCCACTGCGTAAATGGGCGAAAAAGCACGAAATTAATGCCTACCGTGTCTATGATGCGGATATGCCAGAGTATTCGTTATCGATTGATTTTTATCATACCGAAGAGGGGGGTGATTGGTTGGTGGTAAATGAATATGCCGCCCCTAAAACAGTTGATAAATCGAAAGCGAAAAGACGCCTCTATGAAGCCTTGTCCGTTCTGCCCGCTGTCTTTGAACTGCCAGTGGAGCGCATTAACTTTAAAATCCGCGAAAAACAGAGCGGCAGTGCTCAGTATGAGAAGCTTGAAGAGAACAAAGAGTTTTATACCATTATTGAAAACGGCACCAAATTGCGCGTGAACTTTACGGATTATCTAGACACGGGGATTTTCCTAGATCATCGTGATGTGCGTGCATTTGTGGTACGCAAAGCGCACCGTAAAACTTTATTAAACCTCTTCTGTTATACCGCTACTGTGACGGCACAGGCTGCTGTCCATGGAGCAAAAAGTAGCTTAAGCTTGGATATGTCTAAAACGTATCTAAACTGGGCCAGGCAGAACTTAATTCTCAATGGTTGTGATGAATCTCAGCATCTCTTAAAACAGGTCGATGTCATTGAGTGGTTAGACATAGAGAGCCAGGCGACGAGCCAGGGATTTGATGTTATTTTCTTAGATCCACCCTCATTTTCAACCTCAAAAAGAATGGAGGGCACCTTAGATATTCAACGCGATCATGTCGACTTAATTCACAAAACCATGAAGTTGCTAAACCCAGGCGGACAAATTATTTTCTCAAATAACTTGCGTAAGTTTAAGTTGGACACAGCGGGTTTAGAAGGCATTGAGATTGAAAATATCACCCAACAAACCATGCCAAGAGATTTTGAACGCAATACCAAAATCCACCAGGCCTGGGTATTAACGAAAGCCGCGCTAACCATCGCTAGCCATATAAGGTAGATACCCCAAAAAAATCACAACCCTCCTGCCAGTCTGCAACGATAAGTTTTGACTGAACCCTTGAGGTCGATTAACTATTAGAGAGTTAGAATCGTTTATCCTTTTTTTGATTCTCTAATTTTGGAACGAGCAAGATGGAACAAAAAATACAATTTGATAAAGCGTTAATCAAACGTTACAACCAGTCTGGACCGCGTTACACCTCTTATCCAACGGCCGTACAGTTTGATGAAACTTTTGGGTTAGCCGATTATAAAGCGGCCGCCCAGCGAAGTAATGAATCAAAACGTGGCTTGTCGCTCTATTTTCATATCCCTTTTTGCGACACCGTCTGTTTTTTTTGTGCCTGTAATAAAGTATGGACGCGAGATCG
>JBNJEY010000148.1:0-3304 GCA_051746325.1 Pseudomonadota bacterium | reverse complement strand
TCGATTGCAGCCTCTAAAACAGATTGGGGTGTGGTTTCAAAATAAGTGGATTCCATCTCATACATAAGATGAAGATAACTTTTACAGGTGGTATCAGGCACTTTATGTCCCAGTAGCGCACCCAACTGCAAAAGAGCCGACCTTGGCATGACCTGATTTTCCGTTGGAAAGTACTTTCGCACAAAGTTAATGGATTGGCCACGGCTGTAAAACAGTTTAAGGGTATCCAAATCCCGGTGAGATGCCATGTATTTGAGCTTGGCGCCCCCAAACCAAACCGCCACTTCTGGCTTATCCAGTTGCATTAGTCTAAGCATATACACATTGGCAAAACTGTGTCTTAGCCCGTGAAATACAAAGGTTTCATCGCCGGTGATCTGCCGACAACAATCCCGCACTGGATCAATCACCTCACTGTCCTTCGCCATGCCTATCAAAAAGGTATTAAGGAGGTACTCGCCTTTCATGTTAACTCTGAACTTGTGCCAGTTCATCAAGGCCTCAAGGTAGGGTTTGGGAACAAAATCAACTAAATCGAGTCGTCGACGCGAATACTTTTTTTTCAAGTCACGCGCTTGATGAGAACGGACAAATATAAAAGGTCTTTCAGGCGAGCCATAAATATCTGATACACGAAGTCCCATGGCCTCATTTCGTCTTAGTCCACAAAAGTAGCCTAAGATAAAGGCGCATGCCATTATGCGATGTTCTGGCATCACTTGGTCTCGTGCTGTTTTTGGCGTTAAAAGAAACTTTAAAATTTCATACCCCTCATATGGGGTCAAATAATTTGCATTCACACTAGAGACTATATCTGTGCCCTCCAACTCATGCAGGGGCAACGCCATCACGTTGTGCTGCCACTGCAAAAAATGGATAAACGACCCAAGATGCTTACCAATCTCATTATCTTTAGAACGATCGATCACCTCTTGGAGCAAGTCTATCCAATCATCCTCTTCGAGATTAGCGACATCAATATTATCAAACACCGCCAAAACTAAACTATAAACGCCTCGAAAATAACGCATGATGGCACCCACCTTAAGGTTGGCCTTTAGGCGATGCTGGTTGATTTTCTGGCGACTCTCTTCACTGTATAAATGCTGAAGCCAGGAGACTAACCAAATCGACATCAAGGACATTGTCGGAGGCGGAGAGTCTAGACGGTCATTTAAAAACAGCAGTGCCTTATTTTTAGTCATTGAGCCTAAGGTCTTTAGAATTTGCTTTATGGTTGTCAATTGTCCGGAAAAACTCGATACTTTGGCAAGATGGCCAGGTTCACCATTCTCTTGAACCTCCAATTCATGTCGAGATAACTGCGCTACCCGTTGCACTGAAAGCAGTGGCTTAGTTTGCTTTGGCTCGATAGATTCGGCTTTACTGCTTGGTTTTTTTACCGTAGCCACACCGTTCAATACTCTGAATTTGGACTCATCAGATAATGGCGTGTAATTCAGTTTTTGAGTCATTATCGCGTGAAAAAAAGCAGGGCGCTCCATGAAATACTTAGCGCCCGCCACCTCCAAAATTTGTGATAAAACCATGGGCAATTGAAGGTTCTGAAGGTTGTTTGGCAAACTACTGCTCGTTTTCAGAAATAAATTGAGAAATGTTTTTAAGAATTTTTGCACATCTTTAGAGTCGAACGCCCTCTGACTCGATTCATCTCGAATTGAACTGCGCCTCAACCGCTCGATTAGACACACCATGGTGATGCAATGTAGTTGGGCAAAATGGCCTGGCACAATTCCATTGTCAATATACACCCGCACTCTTTGGTCACCCAAGTCTGCAAAATCGCTCTTTTTAACGTTTAAAACGGCCTTAACTTTAGAAGCATGAATTAAGTTAGAATCAAAAATAGTGCTCAAACAAATCAAACCAAGGAGTGCATGATCATCAAGAGTGGCGCAGAACTTTAAACCGAATTTGATGGCTGCGCGATAATAATGCGCCAAGCCAGCATTGAACATCTGCTTTTCACGCACAACCGGTAAAACCTTAGGCAAGATGAAAACCTCTTGCATGGGTTGGTGTGATTTCCATTGCAGGTTGTTAGTGACGTAATCAATAAATCGATTTAACAGTCTTTGCGCAACAGCGACCTGCTCAGGTTCAAAATCCTTTTTAATCACCCGAGTTTCAATCACCTCCAGATTGAATCGGTGGTCAGGCTTAGTGAACAGGTCAAACGTTCGGTATTTCTCATGAACCCCTTTTAAAAAGGCATCGACAATCAATCTGATATGAAACTGAGTATGACTTTCAGCCTGCTCTAAAGAGGTAAAATGCGTCAGCTTTGGTAACCAGTAGCGACAAGATTTTTCGACTAATTCGTTATATTGCGCCTCTCTCTCTTGGTTAGTCTGCACGTTGTCCAAGGTCATTAACCCTTAATTCTTGATTTGATAGGCTTAAAGTCCAATGAAGACAAATGGCGAACCAGCATGGGTTCAAAACAAGATTCTAAGGCTGAAAGATTCAAAGCTGAGTAAGAAGAGTGTGGTTCAAAGCCATATATAAAATGCCCCAAAAAAGCATCGAGTAAATCAGAAGGAATCGATTCTGAAATCGCCTGCGTTCTTAACAGATGACGTCCGCCATTAATCGGTAAACTAATGTGTTGGTTTTTGTGAAGTTGAGTTAAAAAGTGGTTCAAAGAGAGCGCCTCAATACTCTTTTTTTTGAAATTGATATGGAAAAAAACCGGTAGCCCTTCCAAATCAAAGACGAAACGATCGCCTTCTTTACGATGACTGATATGTAGCTCCCAATCCCTAAAAGCGTCCAGAACCTTGGTGTAAAGCTCAAAATCTAATAGTGGGAGTTTGCCCAAGAGAATCTTAAGGTGTTTAAAATAGAAACTTAGCTGTTGTCGCATTGTCGAATTAAGATAGCTCACTCTGGCGTGACTGGAGTCCAGGTCGTCTTTATCCGAGATGGCGACCCATTTAAGATCGTCACTCATAAGCCGCCAGTTGGGCAAAATATCATGCACCCCTCTATAGCCGGTGGCATAAGAAAAGAAAAATAAGGTATAAAGTGAATACACTTTGTGGTATTTAAGCAACTCCTCCAATTTCGATACGGGCAATGTATCTAATTGTGTTTTAAACTCCTTATTAATTTCTTTAACCACATCTTTTCGTGGCACCAAACCCGATCCAACAAACTCTTTCGATTCCATTCTAGGCCACTCATTTAGTGTCTGAAATTCGATACTAGAGCAAGCAAGGCCAATCAAACGCTGCTCCCAAAACTGGATATATTTAGATTGAATATCACTCTCTTTTAGCTT
>JBNJEY010000147.1:0-3306 GCA_051746325.1 Pseudomonadota bacterium | reverse complement strand
ATCGCAACAGGGTTAGCGGACTATATTCTCCCTCCCGCAGAGATGCCAAAACAGCTTATCGGTTACACGGCCCATACTTTCGGCGATCTAACGCAACAGGAGTTTTCCGCGTCGTCTAAGTCACAAAACATATTAAACAAAATTTTTGTGCTGCTACGGGTTCAAAGCGGACATGATTTTTCGCAATATAAACCCAGTACTATTCAACGACGTATTCAAAGACGAATGGCCATTCTCCAAATTGAGCAGATTGATGAATACCTTAAATACCTACAGGAATTTCCCGCTGAAATAGAAGCACTATTTCATGATCTGCTTATTGGTGTCACCAGTTTTTTTCGAGATCCAGATGTTTTCAAAGCCTTAAGAAAAAAGGTCCTGCCGAAACTCTTTAATCGCAAAGACTCAGAAAAAATTATTCGTATCTGGAGTGTTGGTTGCTCTTCTGGCGAAGAGGCTTATTCCATTGCCATTCTTCTTAGAGAGTATATGACAGAAATGTCACTCAACTATACGGTACAAATATTCGCCACCGATATTGATAAACAGGCCATTGCTTCAGCTCGCAAAGGGGTTTACCCAGCATCGATTGCAGAAAATGTGTCAGTAGAGCGATTAAAACGATTTTTCACGATAGAAGAGAATGGTAATTACCGTATTCACAAAAGTATCCGCGATATGCTAATTTTCTCTGAGCAAAATGTAATCAAAGATCCTTCATTTTCAAAACTTGACCTAATCAGCTGTCGAAACCTACTTATTTATCTAAATCTAAAAGTACAAAAACAGATTATTCCGCTATTTCACTACTCGCTTAATCCAGGTGGATTTCTACTATTGGGCTCTTCAGAAAGTATAGGAGAGTTTGGCGATCTATTCGAGGTGCTGGATCAAAAATCCAAAATTTATCAAAGCAAACAGAACCTAAATATTGTGCTACATGAAAATCTAATCAATAGAGCCCCTTCAAAAACACAAATTAATGCTACCGCTACGGCCGATGAAAAAAACCGGCCGGCCGAAAAACTGACCTTACGCGCCCTTATGGAACAGTTATTACTGCAAAAAATTGGGCTCTCTGCTGCCCTGGTCGACAGACAAGGGGATATTCTTTATTTACATGGCCGCACTGGCATGTATCTGGAACTGCCTCCAGGAGAGACTGGTCCACTTAATATACTCAATATGGCACATGAAGGGTTGCATCAAGATTTATCACTGGCATTTCATAAAGCCGTTGAGACTAAAGAATCTGTCTATTGCCCCTTTTTAAAAATATCCAAAAACAGTCAGTTATTTACCATTAATCTAACAGTCCAACCGATTCCGTCAGAGGCCTTTAGTACAACCAATAATCCTCTGTTTCTGGTTATCTTTGAAACCTTGCCAAAAAATGTATTAAAAACTGTTGGGGGCCTTGATGAGACCACAATTACGAGTACTGCAGACAAACCTAGTGACAATGCGCGTATTGCAGCCCTTGAAAAAGAGTTATATGAACAGAAAGTCTTTCTGCAAATCTCTAATCATAAACTTGAAATCTCTAACGAAGAGCTCAAATCCTACAATGAAGAGATGCAGTCATTAAATGAGGAGTTGCAATCTACCAATGAAGAGCTAGAGACCTCCAAAGAGGAGTTACAGTCGGTCAATGAAGAGCTTTCCACCGTCAATGCAGAACTTGAGAACAAGGTTTTGGATCTATCGCGTGCCAACAATGATATGAATAACCTACTGGCGGGTACCAATATAGGAACCGTCTTTGTCGACCATAAGCTCTGCGTAATGCGTTTCACCCCTTCAATCACGTCAATTATAAATTTTATTCAAAGTGATGTGGGTCGACCATTAAGGGACATCGCCTCTAATATAGTTAACTATAGGAATTTAATACCCGATATCCAAAGCGTTTTAGACTCTTTAATACCTAAAATAATAGAGGTTCAAACTCAAGATGGTCGCTGGTATTCAATGAGTATTCAACCCTACCGTACCCTAGAAAATGTCATTGAAGGGGCGGTTATCTCTTTTATCGATATTACTGAAATCGTAGAGCTGCGTGAACATTTATTGGATAAAACACATGAACTTGAGCGGTTGGCGGTCATCGTTAGGGATGCCAATGACGCCATTACTGTCCAAGATTTGACAGGCTCTATTATGGCCTGGAACCCTGCAGCCAGTAGAATGTATGGCTGGAGTGAAGCAGAAGCCCTGCAGATGCACGCACAAGATCGAATTCCACCAGAGAATTACGCTGAGGAGTTGACTAAAATCAATAAACTTATTCAATTAGAGACCTTACAACCTTATAAATCGTATCGTCTGACCAAGGCAGGCCTAACCGTAGAGGTTTGGATAACGGCCACGGCTTTAATTGACGCCGATAATAATGTCTATTCAATTGTCACGACTGAGCGACTGGTTCCATAGAAAGAAAACTTACAAGGAGAGGATAATGAAGAAGGGTAAAGACAAAAATAAAAAAGCTAAGCAAGCATTGGCGGAAAATAAGCACCCTAATAAAACTACTTCTAAAGTATCGGATGCTCAGGTATTGCGCAATAAAGCCGAATTAATTGTTGATCTGCAAAATGTCAATATACCTGAAAGTTTTGAAATTCTAAATTATGATGAAACCCTTAAAGTTATCCATGAACTTCAGGTGCATCAAATTGAACTTGAGATGCAAAATGATGAACTTCACAAAATACAAATGGCGCTCAGTGCAGAAAAGCAACGTTATTTCAATCTCTATAATTCAGCACCAGTAGGCTACTGCACACTCTCTGAAGAGGGTTTAATTATAGAAGCAAATCTAATCGCGGCTAATTTATTTGGAATGAGTCAAAGTGAACTTGCACAACAACCCATCTCACGCTTTATTCATCCACAAGACCAAGACACCTATTATCTCTCTCGTAAAAAAATATTTAATACCCAAGAAAAACAGAGTTTTGAACTCCGCTTACAAAGTCTAGGTAGTACTGATTTATGGGTATATGTGGTCGCTTCAACCGAAAAAGTAGGTGAAGATAAATATGAGATTCGACTGGTACTAACAGATATTTCCGATAGAAAATCATATGAAAGTGAGTTAAACCGAATTGCAAAATATGATGCGCTAACCAATCTACCAAATCGGACGCTGCTCGCCGATCGTCTTTACCAAGGAATGGCACTCGCACTTCGGCACAAACAGCCTCTGGCTCTCCTCTTTATTGATCTGGATGGTTTTAAAGAAATTAATGCCGACTATGGCTATGAGGTCGGAGATCAAGTTTTAATCCGTATTGCAGAAAGATT
>JBNJEY010000146.1:0-3411 GCA_051746325.1 Pseudomonadota bacterium | reverse complement strand
TCTAAAGAGGCGCCTTATGAATTGGTCAATACCATGCGCGCTTCAATCCTAGTGTTAGGGCCCTTATTAGGTCGTTTTGGTGAGGCTAAGGTCTCTCTGCCTGGCGGCTGTGCGATTGGGTCACGCCCTGTGGATATTCATATTCACGGCATGCAGAAAATGGGTGCGGATATTAAGGTCGAACAAGGCTATATTATTGCCAAATCTAATGGCCGTTTGCACGGCGCGGATATTTCGATGAGTCCCGTGACGGTGACCGGCACGGAGAACCTGTTGATGGCGGCGGTATTAGCCGAAGGCACTACCTATTTAAGGAATGCAGCACGTGAGCCGGAAGTAACGGATTTAGCGGAGTTCTTAAATAAGATGGGCGCTAAAATCAGTGGCTTAGGCACGAGCACTTTGGTCATCGAAGGGGTTGAACGTTTATCTGGCGTAGAGTACTCGGTTATTCCTGATCGGATTGAAGCCGGTACCTATTTGGCGGCGGCCGCAGTCACCAAAAGTAAATTAACCGTGACTAAGGTTAATCCAGAGCACCTCACTGCGGTATTGGACAAATTTACCGAAGCCGGTGCTGATATTACCTGTACAGCAGACAGTATTACTTTAGATATGCGCAACCGTTCGTTAAAGCCTGTCAATATCATTACCGACCCCTATCCACTTTTCCCAACGGATATGCAGGCTCAGTTTTTGGTGATGAATGCCTTGGCAGATGGCGAGTCAACAATTCAGGAAACGATTTTTGAAAATCGCTTTATGCATGTTTCAGAATTGGCCAGAATGGGTGCCGATATCTCTATCGAGGGCAATACGGCGACCATTCACGGGGTTAAAAAGCTGTATGGGGCGCCGGTCATGGCAACAGATTTGCGTGCTTCAGCCAGTCTGATTCTAGCAGGCCTGGTCGCTGAAGGTGAGACGGTCGTTAATCGGGTTTATCATATCGACCGTGGTTATGAACTGATTGAAGAAAAATTTCATAAAGTAGGTGCGCATATATATCGTTTATCTGATTAACGATTGTGCCTCTTTGCCGAGTGTGATCTGAATCACACTTCATTTTTGAACGTATTAAATATTTGATGAATATATGAATGAACAGTTAACAATCGCGCTCTCTAAAGGGCGTATTTACAAAGATACTTTACCGTTGCTTGAAGCCGCGGGCATTGAGCCATTAGAAGATCCGAGCAAAAGCCGTAAGTTGATTTTGCCGACCAATAATCCTAATGTACGTTTATTAATTGTGCGAGCAACCGATGCACCGACTTATGTCGCGCATGGCGCGGCCGATATTGGCGTGGCCGGTAAAGATGTATTGATGGAGGCGCCCACTGACAATCTATATGAGTTGTTAGATTTGCAAATTGCCAAATGCCAGTTAATGGTCGCGGGCCCTGAGTTCGAAAAACCCCATGGCCATCGTCTTAAAATAGCGACTAAGTATCTAAAGTCTGCCCAGGCATACTATGCTCAAAAGGGGGAGCAGGTCGATTTAATCAAGCTTTATGGCTCTATGGAGATCGCACCGCTGATTGATTTAGCCGATAGAATCGTCGATTTAGTGGATACTGGAAATACTTTGCGTGCCAATGGACTCGTGCCAATGGAGCATATTGCGCAGATCAGTTCACGTCTGATTGTTAACCAGCATGCCTATAAAACCAAGTTTCATCAAATTAATGAAATTGTTCAAAAGTTTAAATCAGTAATAGAGAGTCAAAATGCTTAATATTCGCCGTTTATCTGCTAGTACAGAAGGATTTAAAGAAGAGTTAGAGACTCTTCTTGCGTGGGAAACCGTTTCGAATGAGTCAATTAATGATGTCGTTAAAGAAGTGGTTAACAGTGTTCGTCTAAACGGCGATGCTGCTTTACTTAAATATACCGCTAAGTTCGATCGCATGACCTTGAGCTCTGCTGCAGAACTCGAAATTTCAAAAGAGCGTTTATTCGCGGCTTTAGAAAGAATTCCCACAGAGCAGCGTCAAGCGCTGGAAACGTCTGCGAAACGTGTTCGTAACTATCACGAAAGACAAGTTCAAGCTTCGTGGAGCTATGAGGAAGCGGATGGTACTATGTTGGGCCAGCAAGTAACCCCTTTAGACAGTGTGGGTCTTTATGTGCCCGGTGGCAAGGCGGCTTACCCTTCCTCTGTTATTATGAATGCGATTCCCGCTAAAGTAGCCGGTGTTGAAACGCTGATTATGGTTGTGCCAACACCGGATGGTGAGGTCAGCGATATGGTATTAGCGGCGGCCGCAATTTGCGATGTAGATGCCGTCTTTACCTTGGGTGGCGCGCAAGCGATTGCCGCCTTGGCGTATGGAACTGAAACGGTGCCTGCGGTTGATAAAATTGTCGGGCCAGGAAATATCTTTGTCGCAACGGCAAAGCGTATGGTTTTTGGAACCGTCGGTATCGATATGATTGCAGGGCCTTCTGAAATTCTAGTCTACTGTGATGGTAAAACCAATCCTGATTGGATTGCAGTGGATCTATTCTCTCAAGCTGAGCACGACGAGGACGCACAGTCTATTCTAGTAACACCCGATGCTGATTTTGCTGACAAGGTGGTGGAGAGTATGAATCGTCTTCTACCGACCATGCCACGCCAAGCTATTATTCGTAAAGCCTTGGATGATCGTGGTGCGATTATCGTCGTGAATAATGAAGAGCAAGCGCTCGAAATGATTAATCTAATTGCGCCTGAGCATTTAGAGTTGTCAGTGGAAGAGCCTAAGGCTTTATTGCCAAGGATTCGCCATGCCGGCGCAATCTTTATGGGACGTTTTACCGCAGAAGCCATCGGCGATTACTGTGCTGGTCCTAACCATGTGCTACCGACTTCCAGAACCGCACGTTTCTCATCACCTTTAGGGGTTTATGATTTCCAAAAGCGTTCAAGCTTGATTATGTGTTCAGCAGAGGGTGCAAATACCCTTGGACGCATTGCGGGCGTTCTAGCGGATGGTGAGGGGCTTCAGGCGCACGCTGCTTCCGCTCGTTACCGTATCAAAGATTAAGCCAATTCGATCTTTACGTTGGTAAAGAAACCACATGGTCTGGCCAGGCCCTGTGGTTTTTTTTTGTCTATTTAACAGGTTTTTGACAGCCGGAGAGAGGTAGGATGTTACGTTCAGAATTAGTCTCATATTTAGCGGATTTTTTAGCAGTAGATCAATACCATGATTATGCGCCGAATGGTTTGCAGGTAGAGGGTAGGGCCGAAATCAAGCGTATTGTCACCGGTGTGACGGCTTGTCAGGCTCTGCTGGATAAGGCGGTAGAGTTGCAAGCCGATGCCATCCTGGTGCATCACGGTTATTTCTGGAAGAGCGAGCCCCAAGAAATTGTAGGGTTCAAACAGCAACGTATTAAAACGTTACTGCTCAATGATATTAA
>JBNJEY010000145.1:0-3457 GCA_051746325.1 Pseudomonadota bacterium | reverse complement strand
ACTATAGAGATGACTCGATCGGAGATTGATATCAATGGTTCTCAGTTAAACGTTTCACAAAGTGAAGAGGGGCCAACGGTAGAGCTTATCTCTGAATTAAGTTACGCTTGGGCCGAGGAAAAAGAGTTTGGACGAACAGCCAATCAACTCCGAGCAAGCTATCCTCTCTATCAGCCGGAAAAAAAGGCGCGTACAGATGTCTCACAACAGGCTGTGGAAGTCGCAAAACAAGCCGTTAAAATCAGCCAACAGGATATTCTGTTAGAGATTGCCATGCAATATTATGAATACTGGCAACAGCAAGCACAGTGGGAGTTTTTAGGGAAAGAGCATCAAACCTACCTGAGTCTACTGGAACAGTCCAAAAACCGCTTTCAGTTAGGCTATCAAGACCTAAATGATTTCACGGAAATACAAGCCAAGATAGACGGTATAAAGGCTGAGAAGATTGCAGTTCAGCAGAATATGCAGAATTTGTACTTCAAATTAACAGAGTTGGTGAATAGTTCATTTGATATAAGTGGATTTACAAGACTGAATGCACTACCGAGTGGCTTAACTCATTTGCCGCGAAAAAGTCTTAATAAAAAGGACCAGGCCTGGTCGGATTTAATCGGTGATAATCCGGCTATTATTGCGGTTGATAAACAAATTAGTCTAATCGATAAGCAGATCCATGTTGAAAAACTGAGTGATGGTCCGCAGGTAGAGTTATTTACTTCTTATATCTACAATGATAGTGACGGCCATTTTTACGATGATATGCAGGGGGTAAAAGCCGGAGTACAGATTAAAATACCGATTTATCTTTCAGGTAAAACCGATGCTAAGGTGGCTAAAACGAGAGCGAGTATGCAACAGCTCAAAATTAAAAAAACCATACAGATGAGTAAAATAACCCGGATAGCACAACAAGCTCAGGTCTCTTATGATTTAGGTTTACAGCAGTTGTCACTGCTGAATAAAGCCATTGAATCAAATAAAGAGGCTATTAAAGCGATAGAAAGCGGCATGAGTACTGGCAACAGAAATATGATGGATCTTTTAAAAGCCTATAGCGATCTACATAAAGCCGAAAAAACCATCCCTATATTAAAAGCGAAGTTATGGCAATATTGGTGGCAACTCCAGTGGGTGAGTGGCCATCTTGCCAAAGCACGGCCGTTTTGATTGTTTAGGCTAATAGCCAGTGATCCTTGTAAACTCCTATGTGGTTGTATCTATACTGCTTTTTAGCGCATTTGAATCTCATTTAAGGTTTGATAAACCGCGCTTAGAGTAGCTTTTTGTGGCAAACCGTCTTAATCTGATGTGATGATAAAGAACACTGATTTTCATGTCTAAAAGGGAGGTGCTAAAATTCGCACCTCATTCCTAAAAGTTACTTAAATCTAAATGAAATCTATCGCTTTGGGGGCGCTTGCCCTTATGCTCGGTTTGGCCGCACTTCCTGCTTTATCGAAACCCGTCTCTATTAGTATCTACACGGCACATGAACACCAAATCAATAAAATCATTGAGGTGGTCGGCCATGTTGAAAGTTTGCAAACCCCCGTGGTCTCCTCTGAGGTGAGTGGTGAAGTCTTACAGCTTTTGGTAAAGCTAGGCGATAAGGTTGGAGTGGGTAGTGAATTGGCCGTGATTGATGATGAAAACTATCAGTTAGCGATTTTGGAAAGTGTAGCGGATATTGAACGCTATGCGGCAATGACCACAATGCAAGCACAGCAGACCAAGCGTTATGCATCTTTGCTTCGAAAGCGACAGGTCAATCGAGCGATTTATGATAAGGCTCGATCGGAATTAAAATCCCTACAAGCGCAACAAAGAGCAGCGCAAGCCCGCTATGATCGCAATCAGAATCTACTTCGAAAAACCACTATTAAAAGCCCTGTTTCAGGTTATGTCGATGAACGCATGATATCGGTTGGTGATTACGCACAACCGGGTAAACCCTTGTTTAAGTTGATTGATAATAGACGTTTAAGAGCTAAATTACCCATTAGTGAAAAATTCTTCTCTCAGCTCAAGATTGGCCAAACGGTCTATTTAGAGAACCCTTTCTACGAGGTGGAGCCACTACAAAGCAATATTCACTATCTAAGACCGAAGATTGATCCAGATACTGGTTCGGTTCAGGCCTTTTCAGTTTTTGAAAACCCTTCTATAGAGAGTCATGAACCGGTCTGGAAGGCGGGGTCTACTGTGAGAGCGAGGATTGTTCTACAAACTGAAAATCAGGCGGTAATGGTACCAACCCAAGCCTTGGTGCAACGTCCAGAGGGAGATGTAGTCTATGTGGTTTATCGAAACTATGTTAAGGCGCATAAGGTGGTCACGGGAATAATCGAAAACGGCATGATCGAGATAATCCAAGGCCTTAGCCCCGGTCGAGTCATAGCCGTTGATGGTGCACGTTTTTTAACGGAGGGCGCTGAAGTACTCATCGTTAAAACCTTAAAAGATGAATCCCTATTTCTACCGGGTGAACTGTAACGATGAATTTATCTGAAATTTCCATCAGGCAACATGTCTTGGCCTGGATGATTAGCTTATTGATTGTTGTGTTTGGGTGGATGAGTTATGACAAAATCGGTATCGATCGTTTTCCAGCGGTTGAATTTCCGATTATCTCAATTACCACAGGCCTGTTGGGTGCCAATCCTGACATTATGGATGCCAGTATTACTAGTATTATAGAATCGAATGTTAATGGCCTAGCGGGCATTGAGCACATTCAATCCAAATCCTCTACAGGTGTTTCTCAGGTCTATATTACCTTTCAGTTAGAAAAGAATATTGATGTCGCCTTCAATGAAGTACAGGCCAAGATAAACCAGATTCTCAACCAGTTGCCTACAGATACGCAGCCACCAATGGTCTCGAAAATGCAGGCTGGTGGTGCGCCAGTTATTTGGTATGCCCTACAAGGTGACCGTACTACACAACAACTCAATCAATATGCCAAACTGAATATTCAAAAAAGACTGGAAACCATTAATGGCGTTGGTCAGGTGGTAATCGGCGGTCAGCAAAAACGTGAAATTCGTATTCAGTTAAATATTGAAAAAATGAATGCCTATGGCCTGAGTGTATCGGAAATAATCCAAGCCATTAATAAGGAGCATATTCAGTTACCAGGTGGCTTTTTAACTCATGGACAGAGTGAGTATGTGATTAAGCTAGATGAAGAGTTTCATCGGCTGAGTGACATTAAACAATTACCGATTTTACGGCGTGCGGATACCGTCATCCATTTAGAAGATGTTGCACACATCGACGATGGTGTCGCAAATCAGCGTCAGTTGGCACGTTTTAATGGTAAGTCGACCATTGGTATTGGTCTGGTAAAAACCTCGGGCAGTAATACGGTGTCGATTGTG
Source organism: Pseudomonadota bacterium (assembly GCA_051746325.1). Taxonomy (GTDB): domain Bacteria; phylum Pseudomonadota; class Gammaproteobacteria; order Thiomicrospirales; family Thiomicrospiraceae; genus Thiomicrorhabdus. Next base: position 74 of record JBNJEY010000145.1, on the reverse strand, counting down.
CGTGAAGCGGACTTGCGGGTTGCAGAGCATATTCTACCTCTTTTGCCTCCAGGTATAGTCTTGAACAAAGCGTC
>JBNJEY010000144.1:0-3461 GCA_051746325.1 Pseudomonadota bacterium | reverse complement strand
GTTAGTGATGGCCTCCTTTCAGTTTTCGCCAATGATTTTATTGTCACATGAGCCCATTACCGAACTCGCGCAGTTATCGGGTAAAAGCGTGATGCATTTTGGTAACCTGCAGATAAAAGCCTTAATTGAAAAGGGCGCTGGCGTAGTTGTTCAACCTATTCAAGAGATCCCATCTTCTGGGGACCTGCAAGACTTTATCGATCACAAAGTCGATTTTTATGCCGCTTATAGTACCAATGAGCCTTATCGTTTAAATCAGTTTAAGAAACCTTTCTTTATTCTAGATCCGAAGAGCTATGGTATTCAATCCTATGGGGATTTGATTTTTACCCATCAACAAAAATATGAATTATTGCCAAGTGACGTTGCCAGTTTTCGTGAAGCGACCATTGCTGGCTGGGAATATGCAATTCGCCATCAAACAGAGGTGGTTGATTTTATTTTACACAATTTTGAGGTCAAAAAGTCTCGTAATGCCCTCTTGTCCGAGGCACAAGCCATTACCAAGTATGTTAAATCGGGCAAGCAGGTCATTGGAGAAGTCGAGCCAAGAAAGTTGTTAGCAACAGCGGTCTATGCTCAAGAGAGTGGCCTGATAAATGACGTTGAATTGAAAAATATTGACATAAAACGCTTTGTCTATGATGCCTCTCATACACTCTATTCTGCTGAAGAACTTAGCTACCTTAGAGAGCACCCAGTCATAAGAATCGGCAATCATATCGATTGGGCACCTTTTGAATATATCGATAAAACGGGTGAATATAAAGGGTTGGCAGCGGCCTATTTCGACTTAATGGGCGACAAACTTGAGGTTGCGTTTGAGCCGGTGCGGGATAAATCTTCGCGGCAAGTCTTAGAAATGAGTCAAGCCGGACTCTTAGATGTTTTGTCTTGTACTGTTGAAACAATCCATAACAGCAACCATTTAAATTTTACCAAGCCCTACCTCTCTTTTCCTATCGTATTAGCGGCTTCAAAGACGGTAGATTATATCGATGATTATGATCAGTTAAATGGTCAGACAATTGCCGTTACTACAAACTCTTGGCCACATGAAAGTTTTGCACAGTTTTATCCTGACGTAAATTTATTGCTTGTCGACTCTGTTATGGAAGGTTTACTTGCCGTCTTAAAGGGGAGGGCTATAGGTTATTCTGGCAATTTGGCGGCGATTAATTATGTAATGAAGCAACAAGGTTTGGACGGACTGCATATTATTGGACAGTCGAGTAGACGCTTTGAATTAGCCGTAGGTGTACATAAAAACAATCCGGTTTTATATTCTATTCTTCAAAAGACACTCGCAACGATTACACCGGCAGAGCGCCAACAAATTTATAATGATTGGATTCAGTTAAGGGTGGTGACCGAGTCTGCTCGTTGGTTGTATCTGGTTGCGCTGATCTTATTGGTTTTATTGGTGCTCTTATTGGTATGGATATTAGCCGTTCAGCATTCTAAGAAAATATTGCAGTCTTATATTGATACGATAAATGAGTTGAGCCTAGCGACCGTGACCGACAATAAGGGCATTGTCATTTGGGTGAGCGATAGTTTTGCAAAATTAAGTGGTTATGACAAGCAAGAGCTGCTTGGCCAGCCCGCGAGTAAGACCAAAAGCATAACAATGTCTGACGAAGAGTACCGGAAGATTTATCAGCGGGTTTCAATGGGTGAGACTTGGCGGGGTGAAGTCGAAGGTCGTCGAAAAGATGGCTCGCTGTATTATGTGAATTTAACCGCTATTCCTGAAATGCGCTTTGGTAAACTGCAAAAGGTGACCATTACCCGTGAAGACTTAACGGATCGTAAAAAAGCCGAAGAGCTAAGCATTCGAGATGCCTTAACAGGGTTGTATAATCGTCGCTACTTTTCAGAAGTATTTGAACGCGAGATTAGGCGAGCGCAGCGTGAAAGGCTGCCATTTGTATTTGCCATGGCTGATATCGATTTCTTTAAAAATCTGAATGACAACTATGGACATCAGTATGGTGATATTGCCTTGCAAAAGGTCTCTAATGTACTACAACAGAGTCTAAGGCGTCCTCAAGACCTGGTTTTTAGGCTCGGGGGTGAGGAGTTTGGCATGATTCTGAATGAAATTGATTTAGAGCATGTTAGTTACTTTTTAAATAACCTAGCGGCCACTATTAAAGCGTTGAAGATTCAAAACAAAGCAGGCGTGGATGGGGTCGTCACTATCTCTGTCGGCGCAATCATATTATCCCCAGATCATCATCTTAGTAGCGAGGCGGTTTTTAAATTAGCCGATGATCTCATGTATCAGGCAAAAGAGGCCGGACGAGATCAAGTCGTGGTAGAGGCCATTCAATAATCTCTTTTTAGCGGTGCATGCTTTTTTATATGCCCAGCTATCACTCTTACTGCCATGACTTTCTGATAGGCATAAAAAAACCCGGTCTTTTGAACCGGGTCTTATCAAATTCATCTGGATAAGATTTACTTGATTTTAGCTTCTTTGAACAAGACGTGTTTACGAACCACTGGATCGAACTTCTTGATTTCAAATTTTCCAGCCATGTTCTTCTTATTTTTATCAGTTGTATAAAAATAAGGAGACTCAGTTGACTGTAGTTTAATTTTATCGCGCATTGCAGTCTCCTAGACTTTCTCACCACGTAAACGCATCTCAGCGATCACAGAGTCAATACCGTTTTTATCAATAGTACGCATAGCTGAAGCAGTTAAGCGTAATTTAACAAAACGGTTCTCAGCTTCTAACCAAAAACGATGCGATTGCAAGTTTGGTAAGAAGCGACGACGTGTTTTACGGTGAGAGTGGGAAACATTGTTACCGACTACAGGACGTTTTCCTGTTACTTGGCATACTTTAGACATTTCACAATCCCTTATAAGGTTCTTAAAACATTTTGATTTATTTAAAAAGTTCAATAAAATCAAAGGGTTTTATATATTAAAAATATTCGAATATTTCTATATCTTATGCAGTGGCAAACCCACTACGGAAAATAAGAAGCGGAATTATGCCTGGTTGTGGCTTTAAAAGCAAGTGATTACCGTGTAAATATTGGATGTAAATTTGGAGTGCATCTCCCCCCAACGGGCAGAACAGAGCTAGCAGAGAGTTTATCAGCTGTGTGCTGAGTCATGGCTGTTAAATCGCTTTTTCCTAAGGGGGCTAATGGGGTCCATAGTTTAAGGCATTTGTTGCTGCTGGGCTAAGGAGTGCCAACGCCCCGTATCGCCAATAATTATGTGGTCGAGTACCTTCACTTCAATCAGGTTCAAGGCTTGTTGGATTCGTAATGTAATCTCTATATCGGCCTGGCTAGGAGTCGGATCGCCGGAGGGGTGATTATGTGTCAGAATTACGGCTACGGCATGATGGTCAAGTACGCATTTGACCACTTCTCGAATATGGACCTGTGATTGATTTAAGGTCCCTTCAAATAGAACCTCAAAGCGGATCAATTGAT
>JBNJEY010000143.1:0-3472 GCA_051746325.1 Pseudomonadota bacterium | reverse complement strand
TTTGGTGATATGTATGACCAGGTTGTAAAAGACGAGGAGTTACGTGAACAGGTATTGGAATCTTTAGTCGAGTCAGAAGTGATACGCCAATGGGCAAATAACAATGGCATGACAATCAGCAATCAGCAATTAGCTTCTGCCATTCACTCTGCCAGTGTCTTTCAACAGGATGGCCAATTTTCAGAAACGGTTTATGAAGAAATCCTGCTGCGTAATGGTTTAAATGTTGCACGTTTTGAATATGAACAGCGTCAATTTTTATTAGAGAACCAGTTCCGTTCATTGGTGGACAGTTCGCGGTTTGCGACCGATTATGAAGTCAATCAACTTGCCAAATTACAAGGGCAAGAGCGTGACGTTAGCTATTTACGTATTGATCAGCGCCCCTTCTTAGAAACAGTTGAAGTGACAGATGAGCAGGTCAAGGCTGTATATGAAGCTAATTTAACAGCTTACGTTGAGCCAGAAAAAGTATCAATAGATTACATAGATCTGTCTCAGTCGGAAATCGCCAAGGGTATCCCAGTTAATGATGAAATTATTGCGGCTTATTATGAAGAAAATAAGTCCATGTTTGTCCTGCCTGAGAAACGTCATGCAAAACATATCCTGATCCCTTTAGAAGCCGATACAGAAGAGGCTGAAACGGCCGCTCAGGCTATTTTGGCAGAAGTCCAGACTAAGCTTGCAGCGGGTGAGTCATTTGAAGAGTTGGCTAAAACCTATTCTAAAGATCCTGGTTCAGCATCATCGGGTGGTGATTTAGGTACCTTTGAGCAAGGCATGATGGTACCTGAGTTTGATGAAGTCGTTTTCACAATGGAGGTCGGCCAAATCAGTCAGCCGGTTAAAACTGACTTTGGTTATCATTTGATTAAACTAGAAGGCATTGAATCGAAACAGACTCAACCATTTGAGGCGGTTAAAGCGGAAGTGACTGAGCAATATAAGGCACGAGAAGCAGAACGTCAGTATTTTGATCTTTTAGAGCAACTTAATACAATTGCCTATGAACAGTCAGACAGTTTAGAGCCGGCTGCTGATGCAGTTGGTTTAAAAGTTCAGACCTCAGAACTGTTCAGTCGTGCTGGTGGCCCGGGTGATATTTTATCGAATGGTAAAGTACTGTTGGCGGCCTTCTCTGAAGAGCTTTTAACAGAACATTTAAACAGTTCGGCGATTGAACTCTCGGATAATCGTTCGGTCGTGATTCGAGTTAATCAGCATCAAGAAACGCGTCAGAAATCGCTGGATGAAGTGTCAGCGAGCATTAAAGAGCAGTTGGAACGTGAAGCGGCGATTAAAGCGGCGGCGGCTTTAGGTGAAACTCTAATGGCTAAAGTGCAAGCAGGTGAGAAACCAGGCTCATTGATACAAGATGGCATAGAGTGGAATACGGTGGGTTGGATTTCGCGTAATTCAGAAAAATTATTACCTCAAATGGTATCAGAGGCCTTTAAAGTGCCTAAGCCTGCTGAAGGTGAAGCCTCTTGGGGAGCATTCCAACTGTCGACAGGTGATACTGTGTTGCTTCGTGTTTCAGGGGTTCGTACTGCTCCATTAGATGATGAGGAGAAAGCCGCGCTGAGAGAGGCTTTCAGTGAGTTATTTGCAAATGCGCAAAATGAGGCGCATTTGCAAGCTTTGGTTGCTAAGGCTAAAGTGGTCAAAAAACCAGATTATCAAACGATTAAGTAATTTAGATTTACAATCTATCTGGGTTGTCTGCTGTATAGCGACTTCCTAGAGATTGTTTGTTAGATGGTTCGTATTTAGACAATAAAAAAACCCCGATTGACCAGGCCTGGTCAATCGGGGTTTTTTTATCTCTTAAAAATAGTGAAAAGAGCGTTATCGCACTCTCTACCATAGAACCAATCACTCTTTTTTAAATAGACTCGAGGGTTCGTTAATTTCGCGATCCGTTTTATCGTCATCGTGATCGTGATCACTGTTTTTTTGTTGCATGGCTAACGCATCATGCAAATACTTTTTACGTGACCAAATAAGTCCCCAGCGAGAACCTCCGACCTGATTCCATAAAAGGGCGCTACGGATGCCGGCCAGTAGCAGGGCGCGGATTTTATTAGCGATTCTTGGGTTTTGTAAATGTCCATGTTGACCATTCACCATCACTTTAGGACGAACCGGGCTGACATTTTCTGTGTAGGCACGGGCAATCGAAGCGATGACATTATCATGCTCTTCGCCAAAATGGGCTTGTTGGCTTTCAGCCGTTTCAAGAATCTTTGAGATTTTCTGTAGCGGCTCCCCCAATTCTAAGAGTTTCTTTTGCAAAATAATAAGGCTTAACACATAACGGGTGACCTCAACGTTACGCGGTTGCATCGCTTCTTCTGACGTCATCTGTCTCAATAGGGTATTAACGCCTACTTGAATATTGGCTATATCACCACCGTAGACCTCTAATGTATTACTTGGGTTATTACAAAACAGCGACTGTATACAGGTGTGATAAGCCCTTTCGTCAGCTTTGCCCGTCGTTGCCAGATCATAAATCAGCTGTGATGCTTGGTAAATACCAATGAGTGCTAGGGTGCGATCTTGTTGAGTATATTCCGACATGCTATCTAGGCGCCTTTGGTTAGTTTCTCTTGAAATTTCAATGTGTTTTATAATGGTCGATTATTGACGTTCTTCAAGCGTGTGTAAACGTTGGTCAATAATACCGCCGCCTAAGCAGTCGTCGCCTTGATAAAACACCACCGATTGCCCAGGCGCAACGGCCGATTGCGGTTGATCAAATAACACCACAATTTTGCCCTCTTGATGTTCAATAATCTGACAAGGTTGCTCTGCCTGGCGATAGCGGATTTTGGCTTTAAGCGGTGTATTCAAAGCAGGGCATTGTCCTGAAACCCAATCTAAAGTATCTGCAATCAAAAGAGGGTGCAGTAATAACGGATGCTGACTGCCTTGCACGGCCACTAGCTGGTTCGTTGTTAAGTTTTTGTCTGCTGCATACCACGGGTCATTTCCTTGGCCATGACCGCCACCCACACCTAACCCTTTACGTTGTCCTAATGTGTGATACATCAAACCATCATGTTTGCCAATAATATTGCCCTGGTCATCGACAATGTCACCCGGTTGTGCCGGTAGAAACTTTTGTAAAAAGTCCTTAAATTTACGCTCACCAATAAAGCAGATACCGGTGCTGTCTTTTTTATCATGCGTGACCAGGCCGGCCTCTTCTGCCATTTGGCGCACCAAAGGCTTCTCTAACTCACCAACAGGGAACAGCGATTTTTGCAACTGGTGTTGTTGCAGCGTGTATAAAAAGTAACTCTGATCTTTATTCTCATCCAAGCCCTTAAGAAGATGGCAGGTGCCATTATTATCACGACTAATGCGTGCATAATGCCCTGTAGCGATAAAGTCTGCACCCAGCTCCATCGCATGTTGTAAAAAGGCCTTAAACTTGACCTCCTTATTACACAAAATATCCGGA
>JBNJEY010000142.1:0-3473 GCA_051746325.1 Pseudomonadota bacterium | reverse complement strand
TATAATTGACCAGCAGGATCATAAATACCGACCTGACGGAATAAGCCTTCCATACCAAAGGTACGCGCTTCATCTGGAATAATAGGCACGACACGCGGCCCTAAGACCTTATCACGCAATAAAATAGAGATAATACGCACAAATGCCATGGTTGTCGACATTTCTCGATCTCCAGTCCCCTCTGTTAGCATTTTAAAGACTGATAAATCAGGAACCGGTAGTGGTTCAGCATTATCTTGACGAATGGGCAATGACCCACCTAATGCTTCACGATGCTCTTTCATATAGGTCATTACATCAGAATTTTCATCTGGTACATAAAAGGGAACTTCCTTCGCTAGATCTTCATCTGAAAAAGGAATGGCGAAACGATCACGGAAGTATTTGTAGCCTTCGTAATCTAATTTTTTCTGTTGGTGTGCTGTATTAGCGGACTCACCATAAGGCCCCATGCCATACCCTTTAACTGTCTTAGCAAGGATAACCGTTGGCTGGCCTTTAGTCTCTTCTGCACGCTTATAAGCGTTATACACTTTACGGGGCGAGTGACCACCACGGGTAAGCCTAAAGATTTGATCATCGGTCATGTCTTCCACTAAAGCGGCTGTTTCTGGGTACTTACCAAAGAAGTGTTCACGCACAAACGCACCACCTTTTGCTTTATAAGCTTGGTATTCACCGTCAACGACCTCGCCCATGCGCTCAATTAATTTACCCGAGACATCTTTTTGCAATAGACGATCCCATCCAGACCCCCAGATAACTTTAATTACGGCCCAACCTGCGCCACGGAACACACCTTCAAGCTCTTGAATAATGCTGTCATTACCCCGAACCGGTCCATCTAGACGCTGTAAGTTACAATTAATAACGAACACTAAGTTATCAAGTTTTTCACGCTTGGCTAACTGTAAGGCACCACGTGATTCCGGTTCATCCATCTCGCCATCCCCAAGGAATGCCCAGACTTTACGACCGGTTGTTTTGGCTAAACCACGCGCATGCATATATTTCATAAAACGCGCTTGATAGATCGCCATCAGTGGTCCTAGCCCCATAGAAACCGTTGGGTACTGCCAATAATCGCTCATTAACCAAGGATGCGGATAAGAAGAAAGACCATTACCCCCCACCTCTTGGCGATAATTTCTAAGTTGCTCTTCATTCAAGCGGCCTTCCATAAAAGAGCGTGCATACATGCCAGGCGAGGTATGCCCCTGAAAGAAAATCATATCGGCGCCAAGCTCATGCTTAGGCCCTTTAAAGAAGTGGTTCATTCCGACTTCATATAAGGTGCAACTCGAAGCGTAAGAAGCAATGTGTCCACCGACACTGGTCTTTTTATTAGCACCTGAAACGATTGCCATCGCATTCCAACGTAAAATTGAGCGCATTTTTTGCTCTAATCCTACATTACCAGGGTAATTCGCTTGGTCTTCTTCGGCAATGGTATTGCAGTACGGTGTAATCGCTGAATAAGGAATGTCAATTCCGTGGACACGCGCTTTTTCAATCAGCGTTGCGATAATGTGTTGTGCTTTATCAGATCCTTCAAAAGAGACGATGGCTTCTAATGCATCTAGCCATTCTTGGGTGCCCTGAGGATCTTGGTCGATAAACTGTTCGCTCATTAAAGAGTTCCTTATGTAAAGTTGGATCAATATTGCTTTAGGACTGGGTATGCCTAAAGTAAGCCAGAAACAATAGGTCTTATTGTTTCTGCCAACAAATCTTCATTTTGAATAACGGCTACTTAGTCATTCAAAACGTTTCGCTTTTGAGTGAATGGCGTAAACTCAGTCACCACTCAAAAGACAAATAAAGTCGTGGAATAATAACATGTTTTACTTAAAAAAACCCCTGAAAGCATTATCACGTAGTTCCTGATAAATTAGATAAAACGTAAGTCATTGAATCAAAAAATAAAACCCGAGTCCAAAGGTGGCTAACCGTCAAGCAGGCTTTCAATCGAATCACTCCTTTATGCTCTTTTATACTCTCTTACCAAGGCTCTACGATTCCAAAACGCTCATAGTCTTAGAGCCCGTTCAACCGCTTTCTTGGCGCTCATAAAGGAGCAATCCTCTAAAAAATGCCACACTCTTTAAAACAAAAAAACCGCTTAACATTATGGTAAGCGGTATTTTCAACCTTCTCGAAACAAAGCTAGCCCACAAAAACGCTAGGGGAGATACTTATTAAACCAGAACTTTTCAAGCGTGTTTTCCAACTCTGTTAAGGCCTGGTGATAGACCCCCTGTTTAAAGCTGACAACCTCTTGAACAGGACGCCAATACTCAACCCAATCCCAGCCTTCAAACTCAGGGATCTTATGAAGATTGAGATTAATCTGACTCTCCTCACCTTCGAGCCCTAACATAAACCAAATTTGCTTCTGCCCGACACATATAGGATGACTGTAATGGCGAATTAAGTGTTTGGGCAGATCATAGCTAATCCAATCTTCTGTCCGACCGAGTATACGCACATCTGAAGGGTCGAGTCCGACCTCCTCTTTTAACTCTCTAAAAACCGCTTGCTGTGGGGTTTCATTTTCACGAATCCCGCCCTGCGGAAACTGCCACGCATCCTGCTGAACTCGCTTACCCCAAAACAGCTTACCTGCTTTGTTAACAATAATAATACCGACGTTGGGCCGATAGCCTTCTGAATCGATCATGGAAACCTTAAATACTTTAAATTTTAATTATTGGTTAATAGTGCCTAAATTTACTGCATTTTTCAATTCAAATTTTAAGCCTTTTACATAAATGCTTGTTATAACACTCTTTTTTAAAAAACAATCTTGTCGAATCCACCGCTTTAGTTTAGGATGTGGCCAAAATCAAATTGGAAAATATTATGGCACTTGTAATTTTTGACCTCGACAACACCTTAATCGGTGGCGACAGTGACTACCTATGGGGTGAGTTTCTAGTTCAGAATAAGTATGTTAATGCGGCTGAATTTTCTGCACAAAATGTACAGTTTTATGAAGAGTACAAAGCGGGCACTTTAGATATTATGGCCTACCAACGGTTTGCCCTTAAACCGCTCAGCGAACATAGCATGGAAACCCTAAATAAATGGCATGCACAATTTATGGAAACATTTATTGAACCTATCGTTCTAGCTAAGGCACGGGCATTGGTGGAGAAGCATAAAAGCAAAGGCGATCGCGTTATTATTATCACGGCGACCAATACCTTTATTACCCGACCGATCGGTCTGCGTTATGGCATTGCCGAATTACTCGGCACCAATGGAGAGATTGTGAATAAGCGTTATACCGGCGAGGTTGAAGGGATACCGACTTTTCAAGCGGGTAAAGTGACTCGATTAAAGGAGTGGCTTGCGCAAGAAAATGAAACGCTAGAGGGCAGTTACTTCTACTCTGACTCTTTTAATGACTTACCTTTACTCGAAATCGTTGAACACCCAATTATTGTGGATGGCGATGAAAAGCTGCTTGA
>JBNJEY010000141.1:0-3497 GCA_051746325.1 Pseudomonadota bacterium | reverse complement strand
CCAGTTACAAACGCTAGATGTCATCTTTATTGGTGAGTTTCACGGCAATCATGCCTCACACCTTTTAGAGATGCAGTTAATGGCGGCATTGCATGCATTACGCCCTGAACAAATTCTCTCTATGGAGATGTTTAATCGCGATCAGCAGCCAATTTTAAATCGCTATCTAGACAGTGAGATTGGTGAAGCCTTTTTAATGAGAGAAACACCCACTTGGCAAAATTATGCCGGATCATATCGGCCGTTGATTGAGTATGCCAAACAGCAATTTATCCCTGTCATTGCGGCCAATGCGTCTGCGGAGATTGTCCGTTGCATTGGTCGTCAAGGTGCTGCCTACCTAGACAAACTCTTACCGGAACAGCGTAGGTTAATTGCAAGCAGACCCTTTAGGGATAATACGGAGTACCGTCAACGGTATATGGATTTTTTGGCCGACGCTAGAAAACTAACAGCAGAACATAAAGAGAAAAGTTATTTGGCACAATTGACGCGTGACAATACCATGGCAGAATCAATTTACCAGGCCTGGTTAGAAAATCCACAAGCTCAAATCCTGCATCTTAATGGCAGTTTTCACAGTGAAAACCAGTTAGGAACGGTTTCGGCGCTGAAAAAACTCAACCCCACATTAAAGATTGCCGTGATAACGCCTGTGCGAGTAGAAGACCCTACACAACCAAGCTATTGGGCAGAGGCGTTAAAAACAGGAGATTTTATTTATCTGCTCCAAGCACAACCAGAACAGTATGTAGATGCAGCCTATAAACGACAAGCCCGTGAAAGCCTGTTTAAACAAGCCGAACAAAATCGGTGCCGTTAAAATCTAGTTTTAAAAAATGGCACTCACTATAAAACTCACTCTCTTTTAGCCCCTGAAACAAAAACGTTTAAGTAGCAGATTCGCACCATAGCACTGGAGATTGAGACAGCTACTTTTATAGAAAAGTTCAATATAAAAACGATTTAAGCAGCTTTAAAGCAGTTTAAAGCGCCAGATAAAATAGAGCTGCATAGCACCCGTAACTTGTAACTAAGGCCTTGTTTATATATACTTTGGCGCTAATTTTTAAAAAAGTACAGCTCTTAAGAGCATCTTCTCTTCCCCCCAAAAACTTTTTAAAAGTCGCTATACAATCTCTAGGCAGAATTTTTATGTTATTACTCTCATCAAAGCACGAATGGTTAGGCAATATTCGCGGTGATATCCTTGCCGGAATCGTTGTCGCATTAGCCCTTATTCCAGAGGCGATTGCCTTCTCAATTATTGCGGGGGTTGACCCTAAAGTAGGCTTGTATGCCTCTTTTGCCATTGCTGTTATTATTGCGATTGTCGGCGGGCGTCCAGGCATGATCTCAGCGGCCACCGCCGCGACCGCTCTATTAATGGTGACGCTGGTAAAAGACCATGGACTAGAATATCTATTGGCGGCCAGTGTGTTAGCCGGGGTGCTACAAGTACTCGCAGGCTATCTTAATCTGCATACTCTGATCAGCTATATCTCTCGCTCGGTTATGGTCGGATTTTTAAATGCCTTAGCCATCCTGATTTTTATGGCGCAACTGCCTGAACTGACCAATGTCACTTGGCATGTCTATGCATTAACCGCATTTGGCTTAGCGATTATTTATCTCTTTCCCTATATTCCTAAAATTGGTCCAATGATTCCGTCGCCTCTGGTGACCATTATTGTCTTAACACTTTTAGTATTGGTGTTGGATCTTAATGTGCGCACCATCGGCGACATGGGTGCCCTACCTGACACACTGCCCATATTTTTATGGCCAGATGTAGCGCTCACCTTAGAAACCTTAATGATTATCCTACCCTACTCAATCGCCATTGCCGTTGTCGGTTTACTAGAGTCCTTAATGACCGCCCAAGTGATCGATGAAATGACCGATACCGACAGCGATAAAAAGCGTGAATGTAAAGGTCAAGGGATCGCCAATATTGGTTCTGGTTTAATGGGCGGCATGGCCGGTTGCGCCATGATTGGTCAATCAATTATTAATGTAAAATCGGGAGGACGTGGTCGTCTTTCTAGTTTTACAGCCGGAGCTGTACTCCTTATTATGGTGGTCTTCCTAGCGGACTATCTATCGGTGGTGCCCATGGCGGCGTTAGTGGCGGTTATGATCATGGTTTCTATCGGTACCTTTAACTGGAACTCAATCTCAGAGATGCGCACCAATCCCGCCACGGCTACAGTTGTGATGTTAACCACGGTGGGTGTTACCGTCTGGACCCACAATTTGGCTTTTGGTGTTATTTCAGGTGTGGTATTGGCCGCGCTATTTATGGCCTCAAAACTGCGTCAGCTTATGTATATTGATAAAAGCTTTGATGAAAGTACGCAAACCCGTACCTACACTGTGGTCGGCCAAGTGTTTTTTAACTCATCTGAAAAATTCATTAATTATTTTGATTTCAAAGAGGCGGTTGATAAGGTTATTATTGATGTTCATCGTGCCCACTTTTGGGATATAAGTGCCGTTTACGCTTTAGACAAAGTGGTCATGAAAATGCGCCGTGAAGGTGCCGATGTCGAAATTATTGGCCTTAATGAGGCCAGTGAAACTTTAATGGATAAATATGCGATGCATAATAATCCAGAAAAAATTGAAAAAGTAATGGGAGGTCACTAATGAAAGCATTAGAAAAACAGTGGGTTATGGCCTGTGTGGATGGCGCTAAGCTTTCAAATGCAGTGGTTGACTATTCGGCTTGGATCGCACAAAAGGTAAACTCACCGTTGGAATTGGTGCACTCCATAGAGCATAGTATGCTTTTAGATCACACTGATCACACCGGTAACCTCACGCCCAATTTACGTGAAAACTTAATGAAAACGCTTTCAGAAGAAGAGCAAGAAGAGAGCAAACGCTTAGTTCAAGCCGGTAAACTCCAGCTTGAACAGGCTAAAAATCGTATCGCTCATCACTCAATAAAAGAGGTGGTGGCTAAACAACGACATGGCAGCTTGTCTGAGACGCTCACCGACTTAGAAGATGAGATTCGCGTTCTTGTGATTGGTATACGGGGTGAGGATCATGCAGATGAAGAGAGAGCCATTGGCTCACAGCTTGAAAGTTCTATTCGAGCCCTACACCGTCCCATTTTTATTGTGAACGGTGCGTTTAGTGAACCCAAATCGATGATGCTCGCCTATAACGATACCGAAGGGGCTAATAAAGCACTGGAGATGGTGTGTAAGAGTCCTTTATATAAAGGGATGAGCGTGCATTTAGTGCATGTGACAGCCGACCAATCCAAAGGCGAGACCTTAATTGCCAAAGCCAAAACGCAACTTGATGCGTCGGGTTTAGAGTATAAAACAGCGCTTTTAGACGGAGATGCTCAAACGCAACTACTGGCTTACCAAGATCAGCATAAGTTAGATATGACCGTTATGGGTGCGTTTAGTCATGGCAAATTACGCAGTTTGTTTTTTGGCAGTTTTACTCTAAAAATGCTCCAGCATAATAATAAACCT
>JBNJEY010000140.1:0-3523 GCA_051746325.1 Pseudomonadota bacterium | reverse complement strand
TTTAAAAGACGGGCCAGCAAGCCTTTCAAAGGAAAACTACATTACCAGCGTCTAAGATTATCACGTCAACCCAAACCTCGCAATGACAAAAAATAGCGTGTCATTGAGCAAGGCGAAGTAAGCCATCTCACTACCCAAATTGTATTTGCCAGATTGCCACATCTTTTTTCCTTTAAAAGAAACCCTAGAACCGGAATGTGATATTGAAGCTGAAGCGCTAAAACAGTCTACTAAGCCTTGTTAGCCACGAGGGTGATGCTCTTGATGGAGTTTGTGCAAACGTTCCTTGGCGACATGTGTGTAGATCTGGGTCGTCGACAAATCACTATGGCCTAATAATAACTGCACCGTCCTTAAATCCGCACCATGGTTAATTAAATGTGTCGCAAACGCATGCCGCAGCGTATGCGGCGATAACTTACTCCGAATACCCGCATCATATGCCAGGTTTTTAACGCGATGCCATAGGGTTTGTCGGGTCATGGTTCGACCAATACGTGAAATAAACAGGGTTGGAATCCAACGTTGCTTGACCAATATTGGGCGTGATTCCTTAATATAACGCTCCAACCACTCAATCGCAATTTCACCAATGGGAACGATGCGCTCTTTACTCCCTTTACCGGTGACTTGCACCAGGCCTGCTGACAAATTGAGCTGTTCGAAAGGTAAGCCGACCACTTCAGAGACCCGCAAGCCACTCGCATACATCAGCTCCAAGATAGCCCTGTCGCGAATTCCGAGTGCGGTGGCGATATCTGGTGCCTCTAATAAAGCCTCAACCTGTCGCTCTGTAATAACGGATGGAATCGACTGTGGGACCTTAGGCGCCTTTAATAAGGCCGTCGGATCTGCAGCAAACAACGAGTTCACGACCGCCCATTGATAGAATCGTTTTAAGGTTGAAAGAAGACGAGCATTGCTCTTAGCCTTGCGACCACTTGCTTGCAGATAATACATAAGATCTTCGATATTAGAACGTTCTATCTGCTCAAAATTCAGTAAGTTATTCTCAGACAGCCAGGTCTGGTAGAGTTGTAAATCGGTTTTATAGGCGGAAATGGTGTTATGACTTAAGCCTTCTGAAACAGAGAGAAAGACCAGGAAATCATGAATATGGTGAAATGATTGAGAGTTATTTGGCATAAATGAAGTATAGCAAATAGCAGAAGAGAGGTGAGAGGTAAACTTGAGAGAGCTACGGTTCTAGCGTCAGGAGTGCAGAAATCAAAAACGCCCAATTAAGGGCGTTTTTAAAAACAATCTAATCGTTAGACGATTATACTTTTTCTCTGATACGGGCAGCACGGCCAGAAAGCTCACGTAGATAGTAAAGTTTCGCACGACGAACAGCACCGCGACGCTTAACTTGAATGCTGTCTACTACTGGGCTATAAGTCTGGAAAGTACGCTCTACACCCACTCCGTGAGAAGTCTTACGCACGATAAAGTTAGAGTTGATGCCACGGGTTTTAATCCCAATAACAACACCTTCAAATGCCTGAAGACGTTCGTTTTTACCTTCTACAACCTTAACCTGTACAACCACTGTATCACCAGGAGCAAATACCGGTAATTCTTTAGTCATCTGTTCTGCTTCAATACGCTTAATGATATCGCTCATTTTAAGCTTCTCCATATGTCGGTTCAATCAATTCTATTGTGAACCAGAAGGGTTAACCCTTCTAAAAGTTTATTCAACATTCGCTAATCAAGTCATTACTTGCTAACCAGAGGTTAAATCCGAGTTTTTAACTGTTTTTGTCAGACAAGATATCTGGACGACGTTGCTGGGTGCGCGCTAATTTTTGAGCGTGTCGCCAAGCATCAATTTTGGCATGATTGCCTTCCATTAAAACAGAAGGAACACTCATGCCCTCCACGACCTCAGGCCGAGTATAGTGCGGACAATCCAGCAGTCCGTCCGAAAAGGAGTCTTGCTCAGCTGATTGACTGTGCCCCAATGCGCCTGGAATTAAGCGGATAACCGCATCCATTAACATCATGGCCGGCAGTTCCCCGCCACTGACGACAAAATCCCCTATGCTGATCTCTTCATCAACGGACGAAGTAATCAAACGCTCATCAACCCCTTCATAGCGGCCGCAGAGCAAGGTAATATTGTCGTACTGAGTTAAATCAGCCACCTTCTGCTGCGTGAGTGGCTTACCTTGTGGTGATAAATAGACCACATGAGGCTTTGCCTGTAACGCATTTTCAATGGCAGAAAGTGTATCTTTTAACGGTTGATACATCATGACCATACCGGGTCCGCCCCCGTAAGGACGATCATCAACTGTTTTGTGCTTATCCAAAGTAAACTGGCGTGGATTCCAGGTTTTTAAAGCATAAAGTTCAGATTGGAGTGCACGTCGACTCACGCCTGATTCCGTTAATGCATTAAACATTTCAGGAAACAAGGTAATGACATCAAACCGCACTGTCTTCCTCTTCTTCTAATTCCCAGTCGACAATAATTTGTTTATTGTCGATATCCACTGATTTTATAAAACGATCCATAACAAATGGAATCAAAATTTCTTGATCCCCTTTTATACGCAACACATCGTGTGCGCCTGTCTGGACCATCTCAGTCACCTCGCCCAATGCAATATTCTCTTGCGTTGTGACTTGGCAGCCAATCAAATCAATCCAAAACCAACCATCATTTGCTTGTTGCAGTTGAGAGCGGTCAATGGCGATTTCGCACCCTATATATTCACGGGCTACGTCACGATCAGTCACATTTTCGATCTGAGCAACCAGTGTTTTACCACCCGACTGCACTTTACTGCCAATTATCTTGACTTGACGCCACTCGTCTTTGCACTTAATCCACCAAGGCGAGTAGTCTAAAATATTTTTTCTAGGGTCGGTGTGGGAGAAAATCTTCAACCAGCCATTTACCCCAAAAATACCGTTAATCTGGCCGACGACCAATTTTTCATCAGACATATCTGGACCTTTTTAACGGGAAGAAAGAATTAAGCGACAGCCGCTTGCTTAATAATACCAGCAACACGTGGGCTCATTTGAGCACCTTGGCCAATCCAGAAATCAAGACGCGCCTGATCAAGACGGGTTTTTTCTTCACCACCCGTTGCTACTGGGTTATGGAAACCAACTTGCTCAATAAAACGACCTGTTGCTTTATAACGTTGGTCGGCAACAACCATTTTATAGAAAGGACGCTTTTTAGATCCACCACGTGCTAAACGAATAACTACCATAATATATTTCCTTTTAATCAGGCGATGAGAGGTAATCCTCTCAACTAATTCTTCTGTTTTTCACCAACCATTTGGCGAACTGCGGGATTATACAGATAATAAGAGCTAACTTCAACGACTTATCTTAATTATTTACAATCTGATACCTTCGCATCTAAAATCAGATAACCCATTGTTTCTATGGTGTTTATAGTCCTTAAAATCCGATTTATTCATTTTTTCGATTGGTTTCGAAGAAATAACCGCCTTCGCTTACAAAAAAACCTTAAGCAGGTGGCTATTGCTTAAGGTTT
>JBNJEY010000139.1:0-3530 GCA_051746325.1 Pseudomonadota bacterium | reverse complement strand
AAGAAATATCCCTTCAAATAATCTATCAGTAGTCTTAGTTTTTTAGACTCTGCATTGCCGGGAGGGAAGACACCATAGACATTAATGTCTTTTAGAGTGTAGTCATCAAGTACTGATATCAAAGTACCACGTTGAATTTTGGGTTTCGCATCATAAATTGGAATTTGGGCTAAACCGTGACCTCCTTCGACAAATGCTGTTCTCGCTGCGGCATTATTCGTTTTAATGGTTCCTTTCATTTCAATAGTGTAGGAGCGCGAACCTTTTGTCAGCTCTAGGTTGTCCGAGGTCAATTTATATAATACCCACTGATGTTTATTGAGTTCAGTTGGCTTTTTTGGGAGTCCGAATTTTTCGAAATAGCTAGGTGAACCGCAAAGGCAGGTTTCTAGCGTCGAGAGTTTTGTTGCTTGTAGTCCTGAGTCAGGCAGTGATGCGCCACGAATCGCTAAATCAATGCCTTCTTTCATTATATCTACGACGTCATCCGTAAACATGACATCGAGTTCAATTTTTGGATAGAGAGCTCGAAATTCATTGAGGGCAGGGACAATGAGTTGTAGACCGATATTGACTGGACAAGTGATTTTTAGCAAGCCAGTAGGGTCATGTTTGAGGTTTTCAATCTTCTGGTTAGCGGCAGATGCTTGCTCTGCGATAACACGACAGTGTTGATAATACGCTCGGCCTGCTTCGGTGAGTGAAATTGTCCTCGTCGAGCGATTAAGTAATTTTATCTCTAGGTGTGCTTCAAGTTTTTTTATATGGTAGCTGACGACAGCACGCGATAACCCTATATGCTTGGCAGCACCGCTTAATGTTCCCTGCTCAATGACCTGAGCAAAAACAACCATACTTTTCAATAGTTCAAATGGCATATCCATAAGTTGGTTTCACTGTTTAATGATTAATTCAGACGATTGTATCAATTGTTATGACAAAGAAGTCAATTTTGTCTGCATTGTTTGACTGGGTTTATTTAGTTAAAATTCTCTACAAGATGAAATCAACCCAATACTTAAAACCAATGAGGTCTTAAATGAATACTAAAAAAATATTAATGGTGCTAACGTCGCATGCTGATTTAGGTAATACAGGTGAAAAAACTGGCTTTTGGATAGAGGAGTTCGCTACTCCATATTATGCCTTTAAAGATGCTGGCTTAGAGGTCGTATTGGCATCGCCAGCCGGTGGTCAACCGCCAATCGATCCTAAGAGCGAAGCAGAAGGTTTTCAAACCCCAGCAACGGTTCGCTATTACGCTGACAGTGAGACGCAAAAAGTTGTCGCGAATACACTTGTTTTAACGCAAGTCAATATTGAAGAGTTCGATGCTGTTTTCTATCCTGGTGGGCATGGTCCTTTATGGGACTTAACAGACAATAACGATTCTATTCAATTAATCGAACAATTTCTTGCGGCTAATAAGCCTGTCGCTGCGGTATGTCACGCTCCTGCGGCCTTGTTAAATGTTAAGGATAGTTCTGGCGAGTATGCCATTAAAGGCAAAGCGATTTCTGGCTTCACTAACGGCGAAGAAGCAGCGGTACAACTAACCGACATAGTGCCTTTTTTACTTGAAGATGAATTGATCAAACGCGGTGCTGACTATCAAAAAGTCGATGATTGGCATGCCTTTGCTGTTCAAGATGGACTAATCATTACAGGACAAAACCCACAAAGTTCAGAATTGGTTGCACAAAAGCTACTGAGCCAATTAAACGCTTAATTTTTATTTTAGAATGAGGTATTTCCTTTGTTAAATTTTACTTTCCATAACCCGACAAAAATTCATTTTGGCGAAGATCAAATTCAGTTGATTGCCAGTGAAATCCCGACTAATGCAAAAGTTTTAGTGATTTACGGCGGCGGTTCCATTAAATACAATGGTGTTTACAAACAAGTCGTTAATGCATTGGTCGAGCATACTTGGTTCGAGTTTTCAGGTATAGAGCCGAATCCTAAATATGATACGTTAATGAAAGCTCAAGACATTATTCAACAACAAGATATCGATTATTTACTGGCTGTTGGCGGTGGATCAGTGATTGATGGCGCTAAATTTATTGCCGCCGCGGCTCTGTATGAAGGTGAAGATCCTTGGGATATTCTTGCGAAACAACACCCTGTAGAACAGGCGTTGCCTATTGGTGCCGTATTAACCTTACCCGCTACGGGTTCTGAAAGTAATGGTAATTCGGTCGTCACTCGTGATGGCAATAAGTTACCGTTCACAAGCCCTTTAGTCTGCCCTCAATTTGCCGTGTTGGATCCTAAGGTGACCTTGTCATTATCTGAGCGCCAAATCAGTAACGGTGTGGTGGATGCCTTTGTGCATACCATCGAGCAATATCTGACCTACAGCGTTAATGGCAAGGTACAAGACCGTTTTGCGGAAGGATTATTACAAACGTTGATTGAAGAGGGCCCTAAAGCTTTACAGCCTGCTACCAAGAAAGACTTGGACATACGTGCAAATATTATGTGGTCAGCCACAATGGCGTTAAATGGACTGATTGGTTCGGGTGTTCCGCAGGATTGGTCGACACACATGATTGGGCATGAATTAACAGGTCGTTTTGGTATTGATCATGCAAGAACCTTATCGATTATTTTGCCCGCCGTGATGAAAGTTAAACGCAATGAAAAGCGTGAAAAATTAGTGCAATTTGCGGAGCGCGTTTGGCATTTGAGCGAAGGCAGCGATGAGCTCAAAATTGATAAAGCCATTGAATTAACAGAAGCGTTTTTCCAACGTATGAATGTACCAACGCGACTGTCTGAAGTGGATGTAACAAAAGATGATATTGATGGCCTTTTAGAAAAGCTCGAGCAACATGGCATGACTCAGCTTGGTGAACACAGTGACATTACATTGAAAGTAAGCCGAACCATCTTAGAACAGGCGCTTTAATGGGGGTGACTCAGACTCCCTTTTCCTTTTTGTGGTGTTGACGAGCGGCGCGATAGAGTTGCATAAATTCGGCTTCGCTCATTTCAAAATACCCCTGCATTTGTTCACTGGCGTAGACCAAGTCTTGATGCGTGACGTCTGGGCGTTTTTCGGTTTGCGGTTGTGTTTTTGTAAATAGAATATAGGGATAACGTCGCCATCTAAACGGCGCATTTAATAAGCTGGCCATCACAATTAAAGTCAATACACTGGGCAATAAACTCAGCCATAACAAACTCCAACCTAAGGTTTCAACTTCAACTGTCCCTAAGGCAATAAATAGGGCGGTCGCGCCACCAGGTGCGTGTCGAGCCCTAAATAGCAACATAAGAAATAGAGTGCTGGCAACGGCGACTGGCACTGCGATCATTGGGTCTTTAAATAGACTCCAACTGGCCAAGCCACAAACGCCAGCCAACATTTGGCCGACTAATACAGCCCACGGCTGTGCCATGGGGGCGTGGGGGGTCGAAAACAAAATAATCGCACTGGCCCCCATGGAGGCAATGACAAACCAGGCATAAATACCATCACTGAGCCAATCCATTATCAGTACCACTGCGACCATGGCGATAAA
>JBNJEY010000138.1:0-3540 GCA_051746325.1 Pseudomonadota bacterium | reverse complement strand
AAGTTGAACCCTATGCAACCCTCTTATAAAACCTATAAAATCATCTCATTAGAAACTGTTGATTCAACGAGTCGATACTTAAAAGAGTACGTCTCTGAAAACAGACCTAGCAAGCCTATTTTTTGTACGACCAAAATCCAGACATCTGGTTATGGCCAGCAACAGCGTAGTTGGGTCACGAATCAAGATTCGGCCATCTTCTCTTTAGCTTACCCGTTGGATGCCAATTTTAAAATATCAGGCCTATTAAGTCTGCATATTGCAGCTTTGCTGCATCAAAGTCTAAATGAACTCACCGCTGAGACCCTCTATTTAAAGTGGCCCAATGATATTTTTAACGCTCAAGGCAAGGTCGCGGGCATATTGATTGAACAAGTCCTGAAAAAAGAGTACCGTGCCTTGATTATAGGCATAGGCATAAATCGAGGCGGAGCAGACGTGATAACCGGTTCAAGCAGTGTTGAACAGTTTGATTTGGAGCACTTATTTGAAGACTTCTTTCGTAAGATCCAACAATCCGGATTGCAAAACTACTCTGGAATTGAACTGACTGAATATTGGCAAGCGCATGACCTGTTTCAACTTAACGAAACGGTTCGCCTGACTTCTCCCGAAAAGGAAGACACCGGACTTTATTTAGGCATTAACCCACAAGGCCAAGCGTTTATAGAGGTGGATGGCGAAATCAAAACGCTAACGTCCGGCCTTACTTCGATTAGAAAACGAGAAAATACAGCGTTAAATAAGCAGTCAATAATAGGAATATAAGAGAGAACAAGAAGAAAATGGGGCGAGCGACGGGGCTTGAACCCGCGACAACCGGAATCACAATCCGGGACTCTACCAACTGAGCTACGCCCGCCATAGTAGATACTAACTGTAGAAAAGGTCTGGCCTATTCGCCTTAGAAAGACGATACTCAATAGAGTTGAGTAGTGGACGTTTTGTAGAACCTTTTGGATCAACCTAAAGAGGAATTATCTTCCTCTGCAAGCTAATAAGAATATGGTCGGAGTGGAGGGATTTGAACCCCCGACCACCTGTACCCAAAACAGGTGCGCTACCAAGCTGCGCTACACTCCGAGAAGTGGCGTATTGTATAGACAGCCCCCCTTCGTGTCAACAGATAAACGCGCATTGTTGTAAATATTGCAGATGGGATTATTTTGCATCTTTTTGCAACGATAAAACAAACACAAGCGCAAGCCACCCACTGGCTTTTGGTGAGACAATAATAAACAACCTATTTTACAATTTGGTCTACGATTTGACCTACAACTGGATAAGCAAGATCAACTAAATATCTCATAATAGACTCAACTGCACCGACTTTAAATATCACTATTTAATGGGATGGTTGCATTTACACTATGTTATCAATCAGTCTTTGTCGGCATAACGCCCTTACAGGTGTATTAGCTTACACTAGAGCCTAAAAACGGCCATGGCTTGATCTGTACTGCAATGTGTTACGAATAAGCGGCTAGATAGGTACTCTGCGAAGGGTAGAGGAATATACTGAGGAACTTTGAAAATCCGGTGTGCGTGCGTCGCTACTGCGATCATAGCGTACTCAACACCAGACCTTCTCTCACAACCGTAAGCAACTCCATGGCGCTAGAGCAAGCTGGGTCAATTACGGTTTATTTTTTCTGGTACAGAACTTGGTGCCGGTTAGCATCTACTGTAGGTGTGGCGTTTTCGGTGCAAACTCATCTGCAGGTTCAGTCCAATCAGAAGCTTGAGTATCTGTGACTTCAGTGCCGTAGTCATCAATATTACCGACGTCCTCAGCACCGGCCCAACTCACAGGCGCTTCGCAAACTTCCAGATCCTGCTGGTACCATGTATCAAAGTCGTACTCTATTAATGTACCTTCAAAATCCTGCATCTCCACCGTGCGTGCAGCTTTATCTATGGCCACCACGCGAAAGCGCTGACCTTTGTCCAGATGACAGTACCAGTTATCTACAATCGGATCGACTTCTGTGGGCATAATTATGTAACTCCATGTTAAACGAAAATTAACTTTTTCCTGTTAGTTATCATATCGTACAAACAACTAACTTGTAAAGTTTACGTATATTAAATCCTAGACGATCATTCCCGCCGACACTGAGATCGTCCAGTCAATCTTCGTCGTAAGCTGCTGTAAAGTTTTCCAGACTTTTACAGTGCATGCCTTGGACTGAATATATTTAAAATCATTAATCATCGCCAATAAAGTGTCTAAAGGTAGGTATTGGACACCTACGCTAGCATGACTTACGGCATACCTGGGCAAACCTGACATGTTCAGCGAGGAACGCCTTTAGAAGTACTCCAAGAGTTAGATGGATGGTCTGATTATAAGATGGCTAAGCGTTACGCTCATTTTAACAATCAGCATCTACAGCAATATTTAAATAATACCCCGAACGACGTACCCACGATTTTCCCCACAATAACAAATTTTAGGCAAAAAAAAACCTGACCTTCAAAACACTAAAAGTGTATGAAAATCAGGTTCTTAGAATGTGGTAGCGGGGACAGGATTTGAACCTATGACCTTCGGGTTATGAGCCCGACGAGCTACCAAACTGCTCCACCCCGCGACAATTTTTAAACCGAACCAGGAGTGTTTCCCGTTTCGATGTGGCGTATTATAGGGGGTTTTAGAATTTAAGCAACCCCTAATGTCACTTATTTATATTTTTTTTGTTTTAAGAACTTTTTAAGGTTATAGCGATAGATAAACCCTGGAAAAGCGAAGATGATAAACATAAATAAGGTGATGGTATAGAACTCCCAAGTTTGCGGAGAAACGTGCCCCATGCTCTTACTTTCAAGTTGATAAGCCAATAACCCCGTAAGGATAAAGTAGGAGAACCATTCGATTAGGTTCACTACAATCGACTTGTGCGGTACTTTAATAAATAAGAAAAGTCGGTTGCTGAGAAGAAAAGGGATATTCGCTAAAATAATTGCTGTCACTAGTAACAGCCATACAGCTTGATTTAATTCCATGATTTAGGTCCTTAAATGAAAAAAGCCCGAGTATCGGGCTCTAATTGAATATGATTTGGTTAGAGCGCTTTGAGACTGTTGTAACAAAGCTCAATCAACGAACTTGGCAGTAACCCAAGAACAACCAGCAAAATTGCAGTAAAGCTTACCGCCCACGTCAAACTTGGGTTAACAGGCTCTAGAGGTGATTCATCATCAGCCTTGTCAAAATACATGGCTTTAACGACTTTCAAGTAATAGAAGGCGCTGATAACGGCCATAATCACGGCAAGAACTGCAAGCCATGTAAAGCCGGCGTTGATTACTTCTTCGATAACAACTATCTTGGCCCAGAAGCCAACAAACGGTGGAATCCCTGCCATTGAGAACATTACAATCAGCATCATGACGGCTAACCAAGGATTACGAACGTTTAGTCCTTTAAAGTCTGAGATTAGATCGAACTCTTTACCCGTTCTAGACAGTGCGACAATTATTCCGAAACCTGCAACGCCTGTAATCGCATAGATAATTACATAGAACATGGACGCTGAA
>JBNJEY010000137.1:0-3567 GCA_051746325.1 Pseudomonadota bacterium | reverse complement strand
CCAGCCGGCATTACGCCCCATACACTCCATGGCAAAGAATTTTGTAGAGGTGTCATGCATGGAGATAATATCCAGTGTGGCTTCAAGAAAACTGGTGGCAAGGTATTTTGCGGCGCTGCCAAATCCGGGGCTACAATGCGATAGGTCTAAATCATTATCAATGGTTTTTGCGACGCCCACACAGATCACTGGGTGACCATGTTGACAACAATAGTCGGCGACTTTTTTGGCCGTGTACATGGAGCCATTGCCGCCATTGTAAAAAAAATAGCCAATATCGTAGTGTTTAAAGACTTCTAAAACCCGTTCATATTGGGCAGGGTTATGTTCTAACGGATCCAAATCAAAGCGACAGGCTTTAAACGCTGCGCCAGGTTGGTATTTTAATTTTTCCAAAGTGGCTTGAGAGATATCAGTTAAATCAATAAACTCTTCTTCTAATATGCCTTTAATTCCGTTCAGTGCGCCATAGGTTTTGCCAAAAAAACCAGCGTGTTGTTGAACGGTTTCAATGACGGCAGCCGCACTGACATTGATAACCGCAGAGACACCGCCAGCTTGTGCATAGAGGACATTTTTGGCGGGTTGTAGTCTTGGCTTATCGGTCATGTTTTGGGTAGACAGTGCAGTGTGGTCTTGGGCGTTCACGTTGGAACTCCTTGAGTTATCTTTTGAGTAAATGGGCGGTTTTAGCTCTTAAAAAAAGGGGCTCTTAAAATACAAATAAGGCGCTTTTAAAGCGATCAGTTCTCGATAAGAATAATTTTATCCTGTTCTATTTTGAGTGAAAGATGGCCTGTTTTAATGAACAGTAAATCCTTACCTAACAATTGATTACGCCAACCTTTTAATAGTGACTCTTCGCTGTTTTCTTGGCGCAAGATGGTAAGCATATCATTGCGATTGATTAAAGAGGGTAAGTTCAAATGGTAATCTATTGCTACCTGTTGAGCATAAGCCATACACAGTTGTAGCAGCGCCTCTTCTTGCAGAGATGGGCTGACCACTTTGGACACGGGTTTAGGCCAGTCATCCGGCGATTGTTGAAAAACCTCATCAATTAACTCAACCCATTTTGCCCCATGGGCTTTCACTGAAGAAGATTTAATCTGCGGCACTTTGTAAAGCGCCTCCATCGTAATAGGGGGGCGCTTGGCAATATGGGTAATGACATCATCATTCATAACCCATTTCTTAGGTTGATTTTCAGTGATGGCGAACTGCTCACGCCATTGGGCTAGGCTATTGATGATCGCCAACTGTTTAGGCTTAAAAGCCTTAATGCCTTTGACTTTGGCCCCGGCACCTTCTGGGGCTGGCGTATAGAGTGTTTTATCTAACATGGCGGCACAATCTTCGATTACTGCCTCAATTTGCTCTGCTGTCAGTGATTTTAAACAGTGTTCGTAGAGCGGCGACAGATAACGGACATCATCTAAAGCGTATTCAATCTGCTCAGGCGTTAAAGGTCGATGATGCCAATTGGTGCGTGTTTGGCTTTTGTCGATAATAACGCCCAACTCTTCTTTAATGACGCGAGCAAATCCAGCCATTTCACCCCGTTTTAAAAACAGCGCTGCGATTTGAGTATCAAAAATAGAGACCGGCATTTTATCTTCAAGTTGGTACAATACTTCGATATCTTGGCGTGCAGAGTGGAACACTTTAAGCGTGTTTGGGTCGGTCAGTAATGCGGTTAACGCGTTCAGTGGATGGCTTTTGGTGCTGGCATCAACCGATTGGCTGATTAAAATCGGATCAATTATCGCCATTTGACCCAAGCAGTCTTGGATTTGAACTAAACTTAGTTCGGCAAAATAGGTATCCACTCGAACAAATTCAGTGTCGATAGCCACCCAAGTAATCTCAGGGTTATCGATAATTTGTTGACAAAAGTGGCGCAGTTGGGGTTCGGTTTCTACCGAGAGATAGGCATTTTTTTTCATACTCTGAAGTGTAAGAGAGTGACGTAACTTGAGCAAGGATAATTACGTGAAAGTAGAGAAAATTCATATATTAGGCATCGCCGGTACCTTTATGGGCGGCATTGCCCAAATTGCCAAGGCGATGGGACATCAAGTCTCTGGTTCAGATAAAGCCATTTATCCGCCGATGAGCACTCAATTAGAACAGGCCGGGATTGCCGTCTCCAATGACGATGACCTCTCGTTTCTAAAAGAGACGCCCGATTCGGTGGTCATTGGCAACGCCAAAAGTCGTGGGCATGTCGCGATCGAAGCCACGCTAAATACATTGCAAGCTTATACTTCGGGCCCGCAATGGTTAGCAGAGCATGTTTTGCATAATCGCTGGGTCGTTGCCGTAGCCGGCACGCACGGCAAGACCTCCACCGCATCCATGGTGGCCTGGTTACTTGAATACGCTAACCTAAACCCAGGGTTTTTGATCGGTGGCGTGCCCGAAAACTTTGGAGTATCGGCACGATTAGGCGATTCACCGTTTTTTGTGGTCGAAGCCGATGAATATGACACGGCTTTCTTTGATAAACGCTCAAAATTTGTGCACTATCACCCCAGAACCTGCGTGTTAAATAATCTAGAATTTGACCATGCAGATATTTTTGATTCGGTTAAAGAGATTCAAAAACAATTTCATCACCTAGTGCGCACCGTACCTGGCAATGGCCTAATTATAATGCCGACCGATGAATCCTATTTGGACGAAGTCATTGCATTAGGCTGTTGGACCCCCATTGAAAAACAAGGGTCGGCAGGCGAGTGGAGTTATAAGCTTTATGCCCAGGACGGTTCCGAGTTTGAGGTGATCTATAAAGGCCAAAGTTTAGGGCGCGTAACCTGGGATCTAACCGGATTGCATAACGTACGCAACGCTCTAAGCGCGATTGCGGCTGCAGTGCATTGTGGCGTATTGCCACGGATTGCGGTTGAAGGGTTGTCCAAATTTAAAGGTATTCTGCGCCGCATGACGCTGATAGGTCAGGTAAATGACATTAAAATATACGACGATTTTGCCCACCATCCAACCGCCATTGAAACCACCTTACAAGGCGCTAAAAAACAGTTACAACGCTCTCAATCACCAATTCAAACCGTAAGTCAAACCAAAGTCACCAGGCCTGGTCAATCCGCAGGGCGGTTAATTGCTGTATTTGAACCCCGTTCAAATACCATGCGGATGGGCATTCATAAAGCGGCTTTGCCCTTAGCTTTCAAAGAGGCCGATGCCGTTTATGCCTTTATAGATGACGATTGGAATTGGCAATTACCCATAGAAGCCTTTACGCAAACCGTCACCATTAAAAACAGCTATAACGCTCTGTTAGAACAGTTAGTAACTGATTTGCAGCCGGGTGATACCGTGGTGATAATGAGTAATGGCAGTTTTGGGGGGATTCACCAAAAACTGTTCGCGGCCTTAAAAAATGCCGAGCAAAGAGAATAGAGCATCACCGGCAAAGTAAGCCAGAACCATACTGTAAACACTAGAGCTATGCTAGAAATACAAAGATAGAATTATGTGGATATTACTCGAAATAGCGATATTAGCCTTATTGGTCGGCTGGGTTGTGTGGATGATTCGGCCTCG
>JBNJEY010000136.1:0-3594 GCA_051746325.1 Pseudomonadota bacterium | reverse complement strand
GGCTAGGGCTTCATCGATACCATTGTCCACCACCTCGAAAACCATGTGGTGAAGACCTGAACCATCATCTGTGTCCCCAATGTACATACCTGGGCGTTTTCGAACAGCATCCAGGCCTTTTAAAACCTTGATGGAGGAGGAGTCGTACTTTGATTCTTCAGACATAAGTTTAGTTTCTTTTAATTACAAAATTAGTCCGAAGATTTTACCACAATTTAAAGGCAAATGTGCACCCGATATATGAACAATATAATCCTTTTAAATCAAGTAGTTAGACGTTGAAAAAACCACCTTATTTATTTTTTGGCTAGACCACAATTTTCTAACGTTTGAGTGGCCTACATTTGGTGGTAAAAGAGTATTGTTTTTACTAATAAAAATTGATTTGAAATAAGACATTTTAGCGGCTTCGAGCCTATACTGGAAACTTGATAACTTGATAACTTGATAACTTGATAACTTGATAACTTGATAACTTGATAACGCCAAAACGTTATAGGTTATTTTTTCAAAATTGTAAGTTAGGGACAATGTCCAAATAACAGATATAAATGGAGAGTAAAAATGGGTATGTTAATGAATACAGTCGATGAATTTAAAGAGTTAAAAGAGATGGAAGAGCGTTTCCGCAATTTGTTTCCGGATACTTCCTCCTCCTTTGATACTAATTTAGTCGGATTTTCGCCCTCGGTGAACACGCGTGAAGGTGATTATGCTTATCATATTGAAGTCGATTTGCCAGGTGTAAAAAAGAAAGATATCAAGGTAGAAGTCAAAGATAATCGCATTACGATTTCTGGAGAGCGTAAATCTAAAAATGAGGTCGAAGAGGAAGGTTATTATCGATTAGAAAGCAACTATGGTAAGTTTGAACGTAGTTTTACGCTGCCTGAGGGGGTCGATAGTGAAAATGTTAAGGCCAGCGCTGAAGATGGTGTTTTAGAAGTGACTCTGCCAAAGTTGGTCGCGGATAAAGAAAAAAAGAAAAAATCTAAGCAGATTGAAGTGGCGTAAATAACGTCTGTTATTCCCACATAGATCTAATAAAAAAGGCCACAACTTGGCCTTTTTTATTGGGAGTTGGGAGATTAGAAATAAGGTTTTACCCAAACATCCAACTGGTCGGATTCGGCAGAGGCTGTTTTTTACCTAGGTACTTCAAGCCTTTGGCACAGCGAATAATCAACCAAACAATATAAAATAAAATCACCAGCCAGCCAATAGCAATCGCCGTTAATAAGATCCCAATAGTGAGATAGAGCAAACCAATCCAGAAGGTTCGGATTTGGAATTGGTAGTGAGACTGTAGAAAGTTATCCTCATCGCCTTGATTGACATAAGCCATAATCAGGCCGATTAAAGCACCAAATGGAATAATAAAGTTCAATAGATACAACGCATAGATAATAATGGGAATCGTGGTAGAAACTTTAGGTGCATCTGGATTGACTGGCGGTGGTGTGATTTCTATTGGGTCTGGCATAGGCATCCTTTGAGGTCGCGTTTTATTATTATCCGTTTATAATCTCGTGCAAAGGTCTCCAGTAAATGGAAAGCATCTTTCAATTTAATGCTAATAAGTATAGCGAATCAAGTGGATCGCGCGCACCAAAGTTTTTAATATTCAATTAAATTTAACAAAACGACCAGGCCTGGTCGTTTTGCAAAGCGCTATTTACGGCTTTAAGCTGAGTTGACCTGATTCAATCTGCCAGATAGTACTGGTCTGTGGATTTAAAATGGGTATTAACGATGCGGATGTGCTGGTAATAATATGTTGGATATTGAGAATCTGCAACAGTTCTAATAGTTTTAGACGATGGGTTTCATCCAACTCGGCTGGCAGGTCGTCAATCAACATAATAACCGGTTCTTGTAATACCTTTTCGTGCAAACTGGCTTGGGCAAGCAGTAAGGCGCAGACAAACAGTTTTTGTTGGCCGCGCGACAGGGTGTTCAAGGCTTCTTGAGCCCCAAACTTAAAACGAATATCGGCACGATGCGCGCCATATTGAGTATGTCCTAAATGCGACTCTTTTTGATAACTTTCGGCATAGAGTGCCAACAGGTCTGGCGTGGCCTTTGGCCAACCTGCTCGGTATTGACAGACCACCTCTTCTTTTAACTCAGGCATTAAAGCTTGGCAAAAGGTGATTAAGTAAGGTGTTAGCCTTTCAAGATAGTCTTGACGAATAAGGTCAATCTTCAGCGAATTTTCGACCAGGGTTTGATCCCACAGCTGCACTTGTGCCTTTGGCAAGCCTCTTTTAAGAGCATAATTACGTTGTTTAAGGCCTCGTTGATAGTGACGCCAGAACAACATAAAGTCTGGAGACTGATGAAAGCAGCCCCAGTCCATAAATTGACGGCGGGCTTTTGGGCCTTCTTCTAATAGTTTATGACTTTCAGGGGTGAGCAGTTGGACAGGCAGGAGTTGCGCCAGTGCAGATTGCGATTTGAGTGTTACACCATCTAAGCGCAATAGCGTTTGTTGCAGGCTCTTTTGCAAGCCTAAACGGTGCATTTTGTGACTAGAGTGACTGGAAGCCACTTCGGCAAACAGGGTGCAAAACTCAAAATCATGCTGAATCAAATACTGGGTTTTGGTCGTTCTAAACGAACGGCCTGTGGCTAAGAGCCAAATAGCTTCAATCAATGAGGTCTTACCGGCTGCGTTATCGCCGACAATCAAATTTAGGCCAGCACTGAACTCACAGTCAATAGTGACACAGTTGCGAAAATTTTGAATGGAGAGGTGGTTTATTTGCGTCATAGGGATTAGTTATGACCCCAAGTATGATGGGCTTTATCATTTTTTAAGCTAGTGGGTTCTTGATGAATCATCACATCAATTTGTTCAAAGCTGGCTTTAAGTGCCATGGTGACTTGTTCGCTAATATTGTGGCTTTCTGCTAAGGTTAGTTCGTCATCTAACTCTAAATCAAACTGTATAAAACGGTTCGGTCCTGATTGGTAGGTGCGCAAATCATTAAACCCTCTTACATCCGGTGTTTCCAAAATAATCGCCTGGATTTTCAAACGCATCTCGTCCGGTAATTCACGATCTAATAACTGATTAGCAGCCTCTTTGGCGATGAGTATTGCACTGCGTAAAATCCATAGGGCAATCGCAACTGCCAGCAAAGGATCGAGCCATTGAATGTGACTTAACCATAATCCTAAGATAACCAGAATATTTGCCAATAAATCAGAGATATAGTGCAGGGAGTCGGCTCGAATAGCGGTCGAACTGGTTTGTTTAATCACATAGTGTTGAAATGCGATGAGTCCCAGTGTCATAAACAGTGACAGGCTCATAATGATTAAGCCGGTTTCAACCTCTAAAATCGGTTGCGGATGATATATTCTTTCAATCGCATAGAGTACTAAATAACCGGCTGAACCCACGATAAAAACGCTTTGCGCTAAGGCTGCTAAGGGCTCGGCTTTACCGTGTCCAAAGCGGTGTTCGGTATCGGCGGGCGTTTGCGCGATTTGTACGGCAATCACAATCAGTAGCGAGGCGATAATATCCACAAAAGAGTCGAGCAGAGAGGCTAAGATACTCACCGATCCGGTCTGCCACCAGGCGAT
>JBNJEY010000135.1:0-3601 GCA_051746325.1 Pseudomonadota bacterium | reverse complement strand
TCAAACTAAAAAGCCCTCAAATTCGAGGGCTTTTTTATAAAAATATTTTATGTTTAATATTGAACACTATGCAGAGGTTTTCATACGCCATCTCTCCCGTAACTGTTTCGCGGCTGCCACCATATTGCGCAATGCCGGCTCCGTTTCCTGCCAACCACGGGTTTTTAAGCCACAGTCTGGGTTAACCCATAGACGGTCCGCAGGAATATTTTCCGCAGCTTTCTCGATTAACTCAACCATTTGTGCCACTTCAGGAATATTAGGTGAATGGATATCATAGACTCCAGGCCCAATCTGATTTGGGTATTCATAATCGACAAAGGCTTGCAGGAGTTTCATCTGTGATTTAGAGGTTTCAATGGTAATCACATCTGCATCCATCTTTGCCACTGCCTCAATAATATCGTTAAACTCCGAATAACACATATGAGTATGGACCTGTGTTGTATCCGCCACCCCTGAGGTAGTTAAACGAAATGCATCCACAGCCCAGTTTAGGTACTCCTGCCACCCAGACTTCTTTAGAGGTAAGCCTTCACGTAAAGCGGCCTCATCAATTTGAATCAAATTGATACCTGCGGCTTCTAAGTCCAAGACCTCATCTCGCAATGCAAGCGCTATTTGCTGACAGGTTTCACTGCGAGGCTGATCGTCGCGCACGAATGACCATTGCAACATCGTCACAGGCCCACTGAGCATCCCTTTCATAATTTTATCCGTCAAACTTTGCGCGTAGGCAGACCAGGTAACTGTCATGGGCCCTTCTCGAGAAACATCACCATAAATAATGGGCGGTTTAACACAACGAGAGCCATAAGACTGCACCCAGCCAAGCTGAGTAAAAGCGTAACCATTGAGTTGTTCACCAAAATACTCGACCATATCATTGCGCTCAGGCTCACCATGCACCAAGACATCCATATCTAGCGACTCTTGCTTACGAACCACAAACTCAATTTCGGCCTCCATACGTCGCTGATAGTCAGAGGCACTCAAGCGACCCTGCTTAAAATCACGACGTGTTTGACGAATATCGCTGGTTTGGGGAAACGAGCCAATACTAGTGGTCGGAAACAATGGCAACTTAAATTTCGCTGTTTGTAATTGAATGCGATCTGCATACTTTTGATGACGATTTAACTCAATCTCCGCCAACTTATTCAAGCGTTGTTGTACCTTACTATTATGAATTGCTGTCGATTCTTTCCTAGATTGAATATTTTTCGAATTCGCTGCTAGGATAGTATCTGCATCCTTGCCGCCTAGGAGTATTTCTGCCAAGTCCGCGATTTCATCCAGCTTTTGCCTAGCAAATGCCAAATAGGACTTTAACTCCACATCTAAACCTTTCTCAATATTTAAATCCACTGGCACATGCAATAGAGAACAAGAGGTTGTTAACCAAAGATTTTCTGCAAATTTCTCATGTGCTGGTAAAGCTTTTAGCAAGGCTTGTTGATAGTCTGTTTGCCAAATATTGCGACCATCAACCAGTCCTAATGAAAGCACTTTCTCTGAAGGCCAGCTGTCTATTACTTGATGCACTTGCGAAGCTCCGCGCAAGCCATCAATATGCAACCCCTGCACCGCTAACTCTTTAACGATAGCGAGATTACTTCCTAATGACTCAAAATAAGTGGTTAATAGGCAGTTCACCCCAACTGAGGATAGCTTTTCATACACTTTTGTGAAGGCTTGCTGCCACTCCTGCTCTAACTCTAATACCAAAATCGGTTCATCAATTTGCACCCACTCAACACCCTGCTGGGCAAGACGTTGTAATACACCAACATAGGATTCCAAAAGTTCATCCAATAGATCTAACCTGCTACCAGTTCGGCTTTTATTCTGCCCTAAATATAGATAGGTTAAAGGTCCAATCAGTACTGGTTTTATATTGACTTCATCCCCATCTTTGGCAACAATCAAGGCCTCAGATACTTCATCAAACAAGCGAGTATCGGTGATTGTAAAGGTGGTATCCGCTTCAAATTCAGGCACTATATAGTGATAATTTGTATCGAACCACTTTTTCATATCACAAGCATAATCGGCTTTCGAAGCTGCGCTTTGTGAATGGCCGCCACAACACGGTTGATCATCACTTGGTGCTCGACCTCGTGCCATTCTAAAAGATATGTCCAGCGTATAGTTGTCCTGTCTAAACCGACTGGGAATGACGCCTAATAATGTACTCATATTCAATATTTGATCATACAGCGCGAAATCATTCACTGGCAACCACTGCACCCCTGCTGCGATTTGGGTTTGGTAGTTCTGATAGCGGATTTCAGCCGCTTGTGCTTGCAGTTCTTCTAAGCTCTGGCTGCCTGACCAATATGCTTCCAATGCAAATTTTAGCTCACGCTGCCCACCAATGCGAGGATACCCTAAATTATGGATTTTCATAATACTTTCCCTTCCCGATTTCTTTTATATACACTTAAGAAAGCATGATAGAATCCATTTAACATGAAAACAAACGATTATATTTCAGACAAACATGAATAAAATTCATGTTATTACTTAAGTAAACACCATGATCGAAATCAAACACCTACAAACCATCGCCACTCTCGCAGAAACCCATTCTGTCAATTTAACGGCTGAACGTCTCTGTATGACACAATCGGCACTCTCTCACCAAATTAAACAGCTAGAAGCGCAACTCGAACTTAAACTGTTTGAACGTAAAACCAATCCCATACAGTTCAGTCCTGCGGGAAAGACCCTCTTGAAGACGGCCCAGGAAGTACTTCCCAAACTACAACAAACCCAGCGCACCTTAAAGGCTTTAGCACAAGGAGAGCAGGGACGGCTTTACATCGGTGTGGATTGCCATACCTGTTTTGAATGGCTGTTACCTTTACTACGTCGATATCAAGAAAAATGGCCAAATGTCGAGTTGGACATCTTAAATTCTTTTGGTGGGAAGCCTTTGAAAAAACTGCAAACCAAGCAACTCGACTTGGTAATTACTTCTGATCCTGAGACACTAAGTGCTCTGCAATATGATGCGCTGTTTAGCTATGAGCTAGTGTGTGTATTACCGTTACTGCATCCATTAAATAATAAGCAATGGTTGGAGCCAAATGACTTCAAAAAGGAAACCCTCATTATTTATCCGGTGGACCAAAAGAAGCTCGATGTGTTTCAACGCTTTTTAGTTCCGGCCAAAGTTCATCCTCAACAGCTACGGTACTCTGAGCTCACGCTGATGATGTTACAACTCGTGGATTCCAATCGTGGACTCTGCGTATTGCCTAAATGGCTCATCGAAACCCAACCTGAATTTAGTCACCTACCTACTCGTAGTCTGGGAAAAGACGGGTTATGGTCAACGCTTTATGCGGCGACTGAGCAGGAATTGCATCATCAACCTTATATTCAAGATTTTGTTCAACAAGTCGCTGATAAGATGGGCACATAGATAGGATGCTCCCTAAGCTTGACCAGGCCTGGTCAAACTAAAAAGCCCTCATTTCGAGAGCTTTTTACAGGGGTTACACGGCAAACAGCACTTATGATTCAAGAGACGAATCAAATCGTTACAACTCCCTTGTTTTGATAAAATCTAACACTCCTTGGGCGGCTTGCTTCC
>JBNJEY010000134.1:0-3601 GCA_051746325.1 Pseudomonadota bacterium | reverse complement strand
TACCTGAAAACAGAGATCTGCCCACTCACTCAATGGACTGGTCTGCTCTCCTGTCATACCAACGGTAAAGCAACCAACTTGTTTAGCCGCTGCAATTGCTTTCACAACATTGGGACTGCGGCCCGATGTTGACATGGCAATCACCACATCTTCAGATTTTGCCAACCCTTCAATTTGGCGCGAGAAGACCGTGTCAAAGTGATAATCATTACTGTGTGCTGTTAAGATAGAGGAGTCTGTCGTTAGAGCCAGCGAAGCAATAGGCTTTCTATTTTTGACATAACGCACCATCAACTCGGCCGCCATATGCTGGGCGTCAGCGGCACTGCCACCATTCCCCAACCAGATGACCTTACCACCGTGGGCGATCGTAACTAGAATCTGCTCGACCACCTCAATCACTTTGGCAGACTGACTTAAAACCGACTCAATGGCTTTTTGGTGCTCGGCAATAGCATGCGTAAATTCTATTTTCATTCAGCACGCTCTTTTTGCGTTTGCTTGGATTCAATGGATTCTGATTCCTGGATTTTATTCACCAGGCCGGTGGTCGAATAGCCATCCCAAAAAGAGAGCACTTCGACTTGTCCACCACTGTCCCAAACACACTTTGAACCGGCGATATCAGACGGATTGTAATCTCCACCCTTTACTAATACGTCTGGTTTTATTTTACAGATTAAACGCTCAGGCGTGGCTTCATTAAAGGGCACGACCCAGTCAACACAACTCAGGGCAGAGAGTAGCTCCATTCGCCCTTCTAAGCCGACAATTGGACGGGTAGGGCCTTTAAGAGCTTGTACGGACTCATCTGAATTGACGGCCACAATCAAGCGTTCACCCAATTTAGCGGCTTCATTTAAATAGCGAACATGACCACTGTGCAATAGGTCAAAACAGCCGTTGGTAATCACCACTCGCTCACCATTTTGTTGTGCGAGCTGAACCAGTTCAAGCAGCTCATCTTCATTCATGGCCACATAGCCCTGATGGCGCATAGAAGCCTTAATGGCCTCGTCCAGTTCGGCTTTAGAAACCGTTGACGTGCCGACCTTACGCACTACGACACTGGCGGCTTGATTCGCCAGATGCACGGCATTTTGCATGCTCATGCCGCTGGCAAACCCGGTAGCCAAAGCCGCCATCACCGTATCTCCAGCCCCGGTCACATCAAACACATCCTGAGCTTGAGAGTGCAATAAATAAGGGGTTTCACCCGTAGCCACCAAGGCCATGCCATGTTCGCTACGCGTTATCAATAGAGCCTCTACTTGCAACTGATTTATTAATTGTTCGGCTTTTAAGACCAGCTCTGCGGTATCTTGGGTCTCCCCAACAATGGATTCGAACTCACTCTGGTTCGGTTTAATCAAGGTCGCGCCTTGATAACGGCTAAAATCCAACCCTTTAGGGTCGACCAAGACGGGCACCTTGACGGCAATGGCGGCCGCAATCATCTGTTCGACAAACTGCAAGGCGCCTTTGGCATAATCAGAGATGACCAACAGATCATATTTTGCGACCTGCTCTTTCAGTTTTTCCACCAACTCTAAAGCGGGGGCTTTAGGCACCGGGTTTTCAAAATCCATACGAATCAATTGCTGATGATGACTTAAGACTCTCAGCTTACAAATCGTCCCACTAGGCGATAGAGCCCAGTCATAGCTCACACCCGCTTGAGTCATTAACTGGCTTAACTGTTGACCATGGGGGTCTACCTGGCCTAAAGTGTCTTGGCCGACCACCCCTAAAAGATGTGCTGTTGCGCCTAATGCGGCAATATTCAGCGCCACATTGGCGGCACCGCCCGCGCGGACTTCTTCGGTGGCGACCTTAACGACGGGCACGGGTGCTTCTGGTGAAATACGACCGGCGCGGCCGTTCCAGTACTGGTCTAACATGACGTCGCCAACGACCAGAATATTAGCGTGAGAAAAATCGTGCATAGGATTCATTACCAAAGGGTTTTAATATCGATTAGAATAATGACACTCATTTTATCAGGATTCCTTTGCATGCACAGTTGCAAACGTTTTATTTCTACGCTATTTACGCTTTTATTTGCGTCCAGCTTACTATTTTCAACTCAAGCTGTGGCCAAACAAGACAATGATGAACTAATGTCACTGGCGATTCTAGGCGCCATTGGCTCTTTGGGTCTGGCCTGTTATCAAGGTAAAACACCTTGCTCGCTCACCCCTGGCCTCAATACGGAACAATTAACGTTTAGTATCGATGCCGGTTCTGACAATACGACGGATCAGTTTCGCCTAGGCCTAGGTGCGGACTGGCAAGAGCCGGTCTTTGAAACAGCTTCTTGGGAGATCGCTGGGCGCCTAGAAGGTAGCCTACATTATTGGTCGTCTACTTTAGCAAACCCAGAAAACGAATCAGGTTATATCATTGGCCTCACACCTGTGTTTCACTATCAGCCCAAAAACTTTACCTACACCCCTTTTATTGAGTTGGGTGGTGGCCCGCATCTATTAAGTGATATTGTTGTCGAAGATGATTACAAATCCACTCAATTTCAATTTGGCAGTATTGTTGGCTTTGGGGTTAAAAACCAAGATTTTGAAATCAGTTATCGCTACCTGCATATTTCAAACGCAGGGATTGAAGTACCCAACCCGGGTACCAACTTTCACAATATACATATTGGCTACTATTTTTAAGCCTGGGTTAATATAATTGACTCATCTAGCTTTATCAATATTCGCATCGCCCAAATAAATCCAAAAGAGAGTGTTATGCCACAAGATTACCAAGCCATCGCCAAACAAGTTTTTGACATAGAAGCAGAGGCGATTTTAAACCTTAAAAACCAACTCGATAGTGATTTTAATGGCAGTGTTGAAGCCATTATTAAGACGCAAGGCCGCGTTGTTATCTGTGGCATGGGCAAATCAGGATTAATCGGTAAAAAAATAATGGCGACCTTTGCCAGTACCGGAACGCCCTGTTTCTTTATGCATCCTGGTGAGGCATTTCATGGTGACCTGGGCATGGTCTCGCCAAATGATGTCTTCTTAGCGCTCTCCAACTCCGGTGAGACTGAAGAGGTGATTCGCTTACTCCCCTTTTTAAAAGACAATGGTAATATCGTGATCTCAATGACCGGTAAGCCAGAATCGACCCTCTCTAAAAATGCCGATTTTCATTTAAATATTGCAGTGCCTAAAGAGGCGTGTCCGCATCAATTAGCGCCAACCTCTTCGACCACCGCCACTTTGGTCATGGGCGATGCACTCGCCGTGGCGTTAATGGACGCGCGTGATTTCCAACCGCATGAGTTTGCTCGCTTCCATCCCGGGGGCAGTTTAGGGCGAAAGCTTTTAACGCGTGTTAAACATGAGATGAAAAGCAAAAACCTACCGTTCGTTAAGGCAACCTCGCCCATGAAAGAGGTGATTCACACCATGAATGATGGCCGCTTGGGACTCTGCATTGTCGACCATGGCAAAGGGATTATCACCGATGGCGACCTGCGCCGCCATATGGAAATGGATGGCGGTAACTTTATGAAGCTAACCGCAGGTGATATTATGCAGGCTAACCCGAAAATGATCTCTAGCGAAGCTCGCTTGAATGAAGCGGAAGA
>JBNJEY010000133.1:0-3602 GCA_051746325.1 Pseudomonadota bacterium | reverse complement strand
TATAGAGCAAACCCATATTAAAAAATAGTTTATTGATTCGATTTGGAGTTGTTTTTTGTATCAATTATGGCCTGTTCAATAGAGTGAAGACATTTAGGAAAATCCATGGCAAAAATTCTACCCAAAAGTTGTTTTTACATCAGCGTACATGCAGAAAACCCACAAGGCCGTTTATTAAAGCAAGTGGTCGATATTCTTAATCAGGGTGGGGTTATCGCATACCCGACCGAATCGGGTTATGCGTTAGGTTGCCTATTAGACAGTAAGAAAGGGGTGGGGGTCATTCGTGAAATCCGTCAATTAGATGAAAAGCATGAATTAACACTGATGTGCCGTGATTTAAGCAACTTATCTGCATATGCTAAAGTTGGGAATGTTCAGTTTCGTTATTTAAAAAACCATCTCCCTGGACCGTATACCTTTATTTTACCAGCCAGTAGAGAAGTTCCAAAACGCTTACAAACGCCAAAACGTAAGACCATTGGACTGCGTGTTACCCCAAATATCGTCACCAATGCTCTATTGGCTTATTTTGATAAGCCTTTAATTACCGCCTCCTTGATTCTACCAGGTGAAGAACATCCCATGACGGATGGTTGGTCTATTCAGGAAAGGTTGGGGCATACTTTAGATGCGGTTTTAGATGGTGGTTATAGTGGTTTTGAGCCAACAACTATAATCGATTTTACCGATGAAGAGCCCGTATTAGTGCGTCAAGGACAGGGAGAGTTTTTGGCGTGATTGGATTTGATGAATTAACCTTAATACAAAAGATTGCTGTTTGGGCAATACCAGTTATTTTTGCGATTACCTTGCATGAAGTCGCGCATGGTTGGGCAGCCTCAAAATTTGGAGACCAGACGGCTCGTATGCTGGGGCGGTTAACTTTAAACCCTATTAAACACATTGACCCAATTGGGACCATCGTTGTGCCGGTGGTTTTATTGGTCATGGGTGGGTTTGTCTTTGGTTGGGCAAAAGCGGTGCCAATCGATACCCGCAACTTTAAGAACCCAAGTCGAGATATGGCTTGGGTTGCCGTAGCGGGTCCCACAGCAAACTTAATCATGGCAATTGCCTGGGCTGTGGTCACCAAAATTGGCTTTATGCTTCAAGTCAGCACGCCTGAGGTGGGGCTGTTTATGGTTTATACTGGCATTGCTGGCGTCAGTATCAATCTTATTCTCTTAGTCTTAAATTTGCTGCCAATCCCACCACTGGATGGCAGCCGTGTTGTATCGGCATTTCTATCTAAAAAGATGGCTTGGCAATACAATCGCCTTGAATCATTTGGTTTTATTATCATTGTCGGCCTAATGATAATGGGCATGCTAGGGCCGCTACTGATTGGTCCTTACACTTTTTTTAAAACGGCTATCTTTACGTTAGTCGGCATTTAATATTTAATTCATCACGATGTGACATCGTTACCCATAATAAAAGAGAAATAGATGACAACCCCCGAGCAAACTGAAAAGCGTACTGCAAAACCAACTCCACAGCCAGGCGAAAAGTTACAGAAAATCCTAGCTCGAGCGGGCTTTGGTTCTAGACGCTCCGTAGAACCTTTGATTGAAGAGGGTTCAGTGAAAGTAAATGGACGTGTCGCCAAGTTAGGTGATCGAGCGGATGCTGCGAATGATCGCATCCAGGTTAAGGATCAATTAATCAAAGAGTCTCGCTTAGAAAAACAGCCGACTCAAGTGATTCTCTATAACAAGCCAGAAGGTCGTGTTTGCAGTCGCGAAGACGATAAAGGTAGAGAGACCATCTACACCCAACTGCCACGTATTTTTAATGGTCGTTGGATTAGTATTGGACGTTTGGATTTGAACACTAGCGGACTTCTTATTCTGACCAATAACGGTGAGTTAGCTAACCGCATGATGCATCCCTCCTACGAGTTGGAGCGTGAATATACAGTACGCGTATTTGGTGAGGTCAAAGAAGAAACCATTAAGTTAATGATGAAAG
This sequence comes from Pseudomonadota bacterium, assembly GCA_051746325.1. Taxonomy (GTDB): domain Bacteria; phylum Pseudomonadota; class Gammaproteobacteria; order Thiomicrospirales; family Thiomicrospiraceae; genus Thiomicrorhabdus. The sequence continues at coordinate 1,628 of JBNJEY010000133.1, read as the reverse complement.
GTGTTGAACTCGAGCCGGGATTAGTTGCTAAGTTCACGCATATTCATAAAATGCAAACCCAGGATGAAGGTCAAAACAACTGGTATCGCGTCACTCTAAAACAAGGCAGATACCGTGAAGTTCGTCGTTTATGGGAGTCTCAAGGTCATCCTGTCAGTCGCCTACACCGCGTTCGTTATGGTAGCTTTACGCTCCCTAAAAGCCTGCGCAAGGGTAAGACAGAAGAGCTTAGTTGGAAGCAAGTGAATCAGCTCTTAAAATCGGTTGATCTGCCTGAAGAGGCGCGTCCCGACATGCGTCACCATCAAGGCAGTGTGCGCACTACGGTAAAACAAGCCGCAGCTGTCAATAGGCAGTTGAACCGTAAGCAAAAAACGATTCATGACCTCAGTGATGGAACCTTTAAAAAAAGAAGACGTTAACCTTTTCCCGAACTCTATTTTTAGCATTTAAAACAGCCATATAAGGGTTTGTTTGAATGCTAACTCTATTTGAATCAGGTTTAAAATAAGCTTAAAAGCGATTTGACCAGGCCTGGTCAAATCTGATAGCCACGCTTTCTAAAGAGTCATCTAATACACTGGATCGATAATCTCTATCGATTTAACAAAGACAATTTCACCAGCGTCAGGCCCTGTGTCTGAAAGGCTTGTCGAGGTTCTCCACTTCCAGCTACCGCTACTCTTAACGTCTACCAATATTCCAGATATAGAAACTAAATCACCATTGCGGACCTTTTTTAACTCTTCTGCAATGACGTCGGTTTCAGGGATCATATGCATATTGCCGCTATTAAATATAATCTCTTCTTTAGAAATCGGCAGATTATCCGACGTCCACTTATACCCGCGATCTTCTTGCCACATATCAATCTGCTCCAAGATGCTTTCATCCGACATAGGTCCCCATCCCAACGCAAAATCGACAGGAGAAACTCTGGCTTTGTAATCGAAGTAATAGCGTTCAGCAGAGATGACTTTTGCAATCAGATCGAAACGTGCTCGCGGGGTAAGAGTATAGCCATTAAACCTAAAAGGAGGGGTTGAAATGCTCTCTTGGGAGGGCAGGCTACCGGCAAAGACTCCTGGCCCCAATTTAGGCGCATCGGGAATGTAATAGAAGTGTCGCCAGGCAAGCAGCAAAAAAATAAGCAATATGATTTTTTTCATAGTATTGAGTCTATCATTTAATAAGTTGAATTAAGCAAAAATAAAACCCTCAATGTCATGTTTTAATAGGCTTTTAAAGCGCAGCTATGCTCTGTTCAGCATCAATAATGCGGAGGTGGTGATTCATCTTCAGGACTTTTGATGCTGCCTTGTCCGATATCTTGCCTTAACGCCTTGAGATAATCTGAAAGCAGTGTCATTTGATTTTGAAGATTTTGAATCTCCAAATGTTGTTGCACAACTGTTTTTTCCATGGCCTGCATACTCTCTTCTTGAAAGGCCTGGTTCATTTCAAGCGTTTGAATCTGATTGCTTAGAGCCCACACTCTCTCTTGAGTGCTCGGCTCTATTATCGTCTTATTTGAACTCATTTTACGTTAACCATTTGATGCTGTTTACAGATTTGCTTGGCATTTCAATCAACGTGACCCGATCTTCTGGCGCCGCTGTTAAATGCAC
>JBNJEY010000132.1:0-3607 GCA_051746325.1 Pseudomonadota bacterium | reverse complement strand
TAATGCATACGCGCGATAATTTCCTGTCCTGGGAAGCAGCCTTTTTTGAAGTTAAGAGCGTCCAGTTTATCTAGATTTAAGAACTGGGCAATGAATTTTCCACTGGTATCGGCATTGACTTCAGGCACGCCCGCAGCAATATTCAGTAGAGTCCAATCATAGGAGTTGGTCAAATCGGCATTGCTACGTAGACTTTTCCACGCCTTTATCATTTGTTCAGCAGGTCCAAACAGAGTATAGCGATGGTAAGGGCCGGGCACCTTAACTACGCAGACATCTCGCATCTCATCAATGTCGACATATCCCGTTTCATAAACGGCTTTTACCTTCGTGCTTAAGCGGCGTTGGATATCCAAATCACCGAACTCACCAGCAAAACCAATTTGGATTAGGCTGTCAGAAACATCAGTTAATTGAACATCGGCGCGCAGAACAAACATCTTCAAGCGTTTTAAAATGGACTCTGTTAAGGAGTCATCAAAATTTAAGTAGAAGTCACCTTGGTATTTGAAAACTAAAAACAGCGCTAAAACTTGCCCTTGTGGATCACAATAGGCGGACAGTTGTGCTTGGCTGTCAGAGACCGTGCTAATATCACTGCTGAGTTGGCTTTGTAAAAATGGTACAACGTCATTTCCGGTGGCTTTAATCAGTCCTTGGTGGGTTAGACTGGTTAAAACTGGGCCGTTTTTGATTAAAAAACGTTCTAATTCGGCTTGTCCAAAGGTGACGATTTTTCCTGTCTCGTCAAATTGAGCATTTTGTGCTGCTAGAAAGTCTAGCCATTGTGGATCTAAAGTAGCGTTGGAACTCATTGCTTTATCCTTCATTCTTAAGCGGTATGCAGATGATACCGCAGGAGTTTAAAATCACAAAATATCTTGGCTTATTTATTGGCATCCCTAATTGGCTTTTAGCCGTCACCAACACTATTAAAAGCAGTTGAATTCTCACGCAACTATAGTAATATTGACAAAGATTCCTTTTTTAAGGAATTCACCTTGATGGGCCCAGAGGCTTTTTGAAGTCAAGTAATCCATCGTGTAACGGAGTTAAAGAGTGTCTGAATCAAAAAAAGAGTTTTTAACCTTCATTATCGGCAGTGAAGAGTATGCGGTTGAAATACTCCGTGTTCAGGAAATACGCGGGTGGGAGAAGCCCTGTCCTTTGCCAAACGTTCCTAGTTTTGTAAAGGGTGTGGTGGATTTACGTGGCACGGTTGTCCCGATTATTGATTTACGAGAAAAGTTCAGATTAAAGTCCAGTTTTGATGGCACGACAGTGGTCATCGTTGTGCATGTCATTACGAGTCAAGGAGAGCGCATTGTCGGTTTAGTCGTGGATGCGGTTTCTGATGTTCATCTGTTTGACCTTAATAGGTTGCAAGCAGCACCGGATATCTCAACGTCTCTAAAAAACCAATTTGTTTTAGGTTTAGCAACAATCGAAAACAGACCCTCTGAGCAAGCACTTGCTCAAGAAAAAACGCTGGAAGGCCGTAATAAATCTAGCGGTCGAATGGTGATTTTAATTGATATAGACAAGTTGGCATCAGAAGGTTTAATCGAGTCTATTGTGGCCGATAATGGTGGAATGCCTGCAGGAAACAGTTGAACCAGGCCTGGTGAGTTTTAAAGAAGGTCTAATTTGACACAAAAAGCGCTTAGTGCGCTTTTTGTGTCAAGGGCGCTTAAATGACTTTTTACTTTGGTTTTAAAATGGTAGGTTTGGCTTTTTTATGGGTATGTGGGTAATCCAAATTATAATGTAGACCGCGGCTCTCTTTACGACGTTGCGCGCTCATCACCATTAATTCAGCCACCATAACGAGGTTTCTTAATTCTAAGAGGTCACTGGTCACAGTATGTTGATGGTAGTATTCATCAATCTCTTTATGTAGATTTCGTAACCGTTGACGAGCACGTTTGAGGCGTTCATTCGTACGCACTATGCCAACATAATCCCACATGACTCGGCGCAGTTCATCCCAGTCGTGGCTCACTAGAATCTTTTCAGAGGGATCCGTTATGCCAGTACAATCCCAGGGTCTGATTTCATGCTCTGTTTCATCCATGAGAGGAAACGCTTTGTTAATGCTTTGAGCAGCCATTTTGGCAAACACCAACCCTTCGGCCAATGAGTTGCTGGCAAGACGATTGGCACCATGTAACCCCGTATAAGCTGTTTCGCCAATGGCATAAAGCCCATCTAAAGAGGTCTGTCCTTCTAAATCCGTGACTACTCCTCCACAGGTATAGTGCGCGGCCGGTACGACTGGAATGGGCTCTCGTGTAATATCAATACCCACCTTAAGGCAACGTTCGTAAATGGTTGGAAAGTGGCTTTTAATAAAGTCACTTGGTTTATGAGAGATGTCTAAATAGACACAATCAATCCCAAGTTTCTTCATCTCATGGTCAATCGCTCTGGCAACAATATCTCGTGGGGCAAGATCGGCACGTGGATCATAGTGCGCCATAAATGCGCTACCATCGGGCCGTTTTAGAATACCGCCTTCACCGCGAATCGCCTCACTGATTAGGAATGAACGATCCTTGGGGTGATGTAGGCAGGTCGGATGGAATTGATTAAACTCCATGTTACCAATGCTGCAGCCCGCACGCCAAGCCATGGCGATACCATCGCCGGTAGAGGTATCTGGATTACTGGTGTAGAGATAGGCTTTGCTTGCACCGCCTGTGGCTAATATCGTAAAGCGTGCTGCAATACCATAGATTATTTTCTCACTTTTATTTAAAAAATAGGCTCCTAAACAACGATTTCGCTTTTGATTTAATATCAAATCAATTGAAATGTGCTCTGGTAAAAGTGTGATATTCGGGTGTGTTTTAACGCAGGAGATCAGTGTGTCGATGACCGATTGCCCGGTATGGTCAGCGGCATGAATCACTCGGCGATGCGTGTGGCCACCTTCTTGAGTTAAGTGAAACGGAAAGGAGGAGTCACTATTGGCCTGTTTACTGAAGGGGACGCCTAAATCAATCAGTTCTTGAATTGCTTCAGCGGCATGGGTTGCGACGACAGCAACCGCTTTAGGGTCACACAAGCCTGCACCAGCATCTAGGGTGTCGGTAATGTGTGCATCAATACTGTCAAAAGGATCTAGAACACCTGCAATACCACCTTGTGCATAATTTGTACTGCCTTCATTTAAAGAAGCTTTGGCCAATAAAATGACGGAGTAATTCGTGGCCAATTTAAGGGCGGCTGAAAGTCCGGCAATGCCACTGCCGATGACTAATATATCGGTTTTTAAACGATGATGGGTTGGAGTCGTCACGCCGGAACCTTTTAATTTCTGTTAAATTGCTGTTTACTTAAGAGTCGTAAATACCGAACTAAACTTGAATAATTTGTTTAATGGTAGCATATTATATTTAAATACTAACTGGGGACTGGTTTTTTAAAGGTCAAACTAGTGCGCAACTGCAAGAGAGCGTTGCGGATGAGCTTTCTAATTCAGTGGAAAAGAGTGGTGTTAAGGAATGAGTCAACTACCACGCCCTGAAGGACGTGGCTTGAATCGTGAGATTTGAGATAGGTGTGGAAACACGCTAATAGGTGATTAGCCTAAGCACTTCGAGTG
>JBNJEY010000131.1:0-3623 GCA_051746325.1 Pseudomonadota bacterium | reverse complement strand
CCCCTTTTCAAAATCAGAAGGCCCACACGACTTAACGATAAAAGGCTTCAACAGTTCCTTTCAGTTTAATCAAAAGTGGTTGTCCTCTACGGTCCAACGCTTTAGCAGAAGATATTTTCACCCAACCTTCACTGATGCAATATTCCTCGACATCGGTACGCTCTTTTCCATTCAGCAGAATACCAATATTGTGCTCGAAAATTTCTGCCACATGATGTGGGCTACTGGGATTACCCGAAAGGTGATCTGGCAAAGTTGGTAGCGATTTAGTATCGTTCATATTAGTGACCTGAATTAAATAAAAAGTACGCTATTGTAGACAATATAGACTTGATGCTCAAGAACTGCTGTAGCCGCTTAAAAGCATTGTTTAATGATTTTTGAATTTCGGCTAATTTATTAGTCGCGTCTAAGATCTCCAAAGCTACCAGGCCTGGTAGCTTTGAAATAAAAGGGGAAGCGTCCCCTTTTTACAAAAAAGTAGAAAGCTCACCCTATCCAGCCTTAAAAATTAAGGTCTGGACAGGTGAATAAAGTTGCTTTTACCCAATCTTTTTAAAGAATGACAATACTTTCTTAGAGAGTTTAAGCTGTTCTTCTGCTTCCAAAACGATAGGGATAGTGTCTAAAATCGAATCTGGATTTAAACTCATTGAACTAACACCCTGCTCTACTAAAAACGCTGCAAATTCTGGATAATCTGACGGAGCCTGCCCACAAATACCAATCGGTTTATTGTTACGCTTAGCACCTTGAATCGCCATCGTCACCATTTTCTTCACAGCGGAATTTCGTTCATCGTACTCAAAAGCGACCTTATGAGAATCTCGATCAACGCCGAGAACAAGCTGGGTTAAATCATTGGTGCCGATTGAGAAACCATCAAAGTATTCTGAAAACTCATCAATCAGCAGAACATTACTTGGCAGTTCAACCATCATATAGACTTGTAAACCGTTTTGACCTCGTATTAGATTATTTATGGCTAAGTTTTCCATAACAAGTTTCGCTTCTTCCACAGTACGGCAAAATGGAATCATAATAACCACATTATCGAAACCAAGCGTCTCCCTAACCTGTTTAACAGCTTCACACTCTAAGGCAAAACTGGCTTTATATTCAGGATCGTTATATCGAGCCGCCCCTCTGAAACCGAGCATAGGGTTCTCTTCGTTCTCCTCAAACACGTCCCCGCCAATTAAGGTTGCGTACTCGTTCGTTTTAAAGTCAGACAGCCTTAAAACAACCTCTTTAGGGTAAAAGCCTGCAGCAATACTCGCAATACCTTCTGAAAGCTTATCTATGAAAAATTCACGACCACTTTCATACCCTGCCGTAATATCAGTAATCAGATTCTGGGTCCGTGTATCCGTTACTTTTTCTGGATTAAGAAGCGCCTGAGGGTGAATTTTAATACTATTACTAATAATAAATTCCATACGCGCTAACCCCACACCATCATTTGGTATTTGATTGACGATGAATGCTTGCTCAGGGTTCCCCAAGTTCATCTTCACTTTCGTTTTCGGCATCTTTAAATGCCCAATATCAACCTCATTTTCTGTAAATTCAAGCGCCTTGGCATAAACCCGACCTTCATCTCCCTCAATGCAAGAAACGGTTAAGGTCATACCGTTTTCAATCAGATCCGTCGCACGCTCTGTTCCGACCACGGCAGGAATACCAAGTTCACGGGCAATAATAGCAGCATGACAGGTACGTCCTCCTCGATTGGTGATTAAAGCGGACGCTTTTTTCATAATAGGCTCCCAATCCGGTGTCGTCATATCGGCAACCAACACCTCGCCCTCTTTAAACTCATGCAGAAATTCAGCGGATTCAATGAGCCTCGCTTTACCGCTGGCAACACGACTCCCCACCGCACGACCTCTAACCAAAGGTTCTGGACGATTTTCCTCCAATGTATATTGTTTTAAAAATCCGCCCTTTTTTTGAGAAACGACGGTTTCTGGACGTGCTTGTACAACAAATATCTGGCCTGTTTCACCGTCTTTGGCCCACTCGATATCCATCGGGCGATTTACTTTTGCAAGTTCACTGTAGTAATCTTCAATTTTAATCGCATACTCTGTTAGTTTCATCACATCTTCATCAGAGATACAAAATGACTGCTGCTGCTCTAATGGTGTTGCAACGTTTTCCACTGGCTCAATGTTTGTAGCGTCAGCTGCATAAATCATTTTGAGCTTTTTAGACCCTAAGTGACGTCTTAATACACTTCGGTAGCCTTTTTTGAACGTTGGTTTATGCACATAGAACTCATCAGGTTCAATCGCGCCTTGCACCACATTTTCACCTAAGCCATAAGCCCCTGTGACCAACACAACATCCTCAAATCCACTTTCGGTATCAACCGTAAACAGCACACCAGAAGAGGCTAAATCAGAACGCACCATAAGCTGAACACCCACCGACAAAGACACTTCAAAGTGATCAAAGCCTTGTTCAACTCGATAGTGAATAGCACGATCATTAAACAAACTTGCAAAACAGTGCTTACAAGCATCAATGTACTCTTCGAGCCCCGAAATATTTAAATACGAATCTTGTTGTCCGGCAAAACTCGCTGTCGGCAAATCCTCTGCCGTGGCTGAACTTCTTATCGCTAAAGAAAAGTGGTTACCCAAAGGCTGAGTCAGCGTTTCATAAGCCTGTACCATTTCGTTATAAAGAGGCTCTGGTAACGTTGATTTGTAAATTAACGCTCTGACTTGTGCACCACACTTTTGCAGGTCTTGGGTATTGTCAACATCAAGAGGGTCAAGGATAGCGTGCAATTGCTCTAATAGATTATTCTGTTTGAGTATTTCATGATAGGACTCTGACGTAATGGCAAACCCATTTGGCACAGGCACGCCTTGAGGAACCAAACTCTGATACATTTCTCCCAATGAGGCATTTTTACCGCCAACAAGTTGAATATCATCCATACCTATTTCTGAAAAAAAACGGATATACGAACTATTAGAAAACTGTAATTCTGACAACATGACTCTCACCAACTTAAGTAACAAATTTCGAGAATCCAGATTACACTTTTTTAGAAAATACGAGAGAGTTTTATTATTACTTTTTGTTATACAGGTTATAACGATTCAGAAAAAACCAATAATTAAACCTTAAAAACAACAACTTAAAACAACTTTTAATAATATTATTTCCATTATAATTAAAACGGGAATACGTAAATTAAATTACTTAAAGTTAGATTTTTGTTCTAGTCTAATGGAAACGGACTCGCCGTACGAGGGTGAAATTAGGATAATGTCGCCAAGGAGTATCGGCTTAAAACTATACCATCACCTATTGATACTTCAGCAGTCTCACCTTAAGCTCATATTAGATTATCGCTTTGCGCCAAACACCGACATAGAGAATGCAGTATCTGAGCTTGACATCCTCTCCTCCGTAAACGAAGGGGATTCCTAGCGACTTATTAAGCCCTTAGGAGTAGGTTTGTATCGCTACTGCCTACGGGTTCCTGCTTCGCGGTCGAAACTAATGTTTCAACTCCACAGGCTAACAAGCGATGTCCTCGCTCAAGTACATTCAAAGCACCTACCAAGTCGGCATGGGCTTTAAATCCACATTCTATACACTCA
>JBNJEY010000130.1:0-3674 GCA_051746325.1 Pseudomonadota bacterium | reverse complement strand
CCAAATAGTAAAGATAAGCGCTCTTCAATCTGATTAAGCTGATTGGGGTCTAGCTCAATGTCACTGGAGTGTTTGTGAATCTCTGCGGCCGCTTCCTGGGCTTCAATCAGTGCGCTATTAAATTGCTTAATAGCGGAGTGCAAACTTGGGCTGTAGGTCACAATAGATTCAATGGCGTGAATGGCTTGATTCATTAAATCTGCGGCACCAGAGTCGCCCTCAATCGCGGCATAAGCATTTTCACAGCCCAAGATAATTTCATTAGCATGTGAAAGTTGACTCTGTTCCTCTGAGAGCTCTTCAAATTCACCTTGAATGGGCTGAACTTCATCGAACTCACTGTTTTGAAAAGAGAGTAGTTCAAATTTACTCTGAAAATCAGCTTGATTGGCGAGTTGTGCTGTCAATTGGCGATTTAAAACCTGCCAGGCCTGGTAGTCTTGGTGACAGGTTTTGATTAAATCAGGATGAACGGCATAGGCATCTAACAGTCCGAGTTGCTTCTGGTTGGAAAGTAGCGATTGGTGTTCATGCTGGCCGTGAATATCAATCAGCATACTGCCCAGGGTTTTTAATTGACTGGCGGGGATCGGTCGACCATTAATATAGGCTTTGGAGCGGCCTTCGATCGTAACTGTTCTGCGTAGATAGCAATCCAATTCATCGTCTAGCTCTTGTTCAATCAACCAGGCCTGTACATGAGGGAGAGCCTTAATGTCGAATAGGGCTGTCACTTCGGCTCTTGGCGTATTGTGGCGCACCAGGCTGCTGTCGGAGCGGTCACCTAAGGTAAGGCCAAGAGCGTCGAGTAAAATGGATTTACCGGCACCGGTTTCACCGGTTAAACTGCTGAATCCTCTATTAAAGTTAAGTTGCAGCTTTTCGATTAGAGCTAGATTTTGAATAGAGAGTTCTTGCAGCATGTATCTTCTTTTCGTGAGTGTGTAACGTATCAATAGTCTGAGGCTAAGCCGGGTAAAGTGCAATTTTATGCATTTTACAGTTTATCGCCCCAGTGTAATTTGGCTCTGAGTAACTCAAAATGATCATGGCCTTTAGGGTGAATCATTTTAATAAAATTAGTGTGGCGTGTCACTATGGTTCGATAAGCGGCAGAAATTAGGTAGGTGATTTGACCATCACAGATAATTTGCGCTGTGCTATGACAATCTTCATGCGGACGTAATTCAACCACGCTCTCCCCCGAAATAACATAGGGCCGATTACTCATGGTATGTGGATTAATGGAAACTAAACTTAACACATCTAATGAGGGATCGAGAATTGGGCCACCTGCCGAAAGACCATAGGCGGTAGAGCCTGTGGGGGTTGAGATAATCATGCCATCAGAACGTTGGCTATTAAAAAAACGGTCATCGACAAAGGTTTCAAATTCAATCATACGCGGGGAATCGGTTTTATGGATGACCACATCATTAAAGGCGAGTTGATCGAAGAGGATTTTGTCATCTTTTTTAATAATGACTCTAATGAGATTGCGTTCTTCGCTCTCATAAATACCCTCCATAACGTCGTCTAAAATGGAGATCATCTCTTTAGGTGAAATGTCGGTCAAAAATCCTAGGCGTCCAAGGTTGATACCAAGAATGGGGATGTTTTGGTCAACAATAGAGCGCGCGACATCTAAGAAAGTGCCATCACCACCGACCACAATGGCGATATCAATATGCTGTGCCAACTCTACACGGTTAATGATTTCGACGCCACAAGGTTCATGCGAAAAATCACGACATGACGCAGAATCCAAAAAAACGGTTTTGGATTTACTTTGTAGGTGTTTGATCAGCGTATCAATACTTTCCCAGGATTGAATGCTATTGTATTTACCAAAAATGCCGATTTTCTTAAACATTTACTTCTCACTCTTGCAAAATTGACACCAACAATAGGCACTAAAATTCTTGTATAACGGGGCCGGTAACTTATAATTTAGCACTCAAGGGTTGAGAGTGCTTATTTTAATACTATATATTATCTACGTTGGGCAAAAAAATAAAACACCTACTTGCCCTTTTTGACACTTACGACACATACTCTTAGGCTAGCAGATGTTAAGCGACCGTTCACAGATTTTATTTAAAAACTTAATGGGATTATACCTGAATGAAGGTAAGCCGGTAGGATCAACCACCTTGGCTAAATGCCCCGAAATCGGTTTAAGTTCTGCGACAGTCCGTAATGTGATGGCGGATTTAGAAAGGCTAGGATTGATTCATGCCCCCCATACTTCTGCAGGTCGAGTGCCCACCGATAAAGGCTATCGCCTGTTTGTCGACTCTATGTTGACCTATCAGCCACTTTCAATGCAACGTGAAGCGCTGATTCGTCAGGAATTATCGCCCAATCTCAATCAAAATGCCTTGATGGCGGGTACCTCGAAGATCCTTTCAGGTTTAACGGGTATGGCTAGTTTGGTCTTGATGCCTAAAAAAGAGCGAGAGATTCTTAAGCATATCGATTTTATTGCTTTAGGCGAAAATCGCGTTTTAGTCGTATTGATCTTTAATGACCAGGATGTACAAAATCGGGTCGTAGAATTAGAAAATTCGATTACGAGCAGTGAGTTGATTAAAATCGCCAATTTTCTAAATGAACAGTGTGTAGGCAAAAGTTTGGTAGAGGCAAGAAAAACACTTGTCGAGCGATTGGATTTAATTAGAAGCACCACAAATGAATTTATGTCGTCGGTGATAGAGGCGACCGACAGCGTGCTCTGTGAGCAACTGCAACAAAAAATACCTTTTTTAGTCTCTGGTCAAACCAATCTGCTTAACTACCAAGAGCTGGCGCATGCGGATACGTTGAAATCACTGTTTCATGCATTTGAGCACCACTCAGAAATACTCAGTGTACTGGATAAAAGTATGGATGCTGAGGGAGTGCAGATTTTTATTGGCGCAGAGTGCGGTAACCCAATCTACCAAGATTGTAGTATTGTTACCACCCCTTATGAAGTGGAAGGTGAAGTGCTCGGTGTTTTGGGTGTCGTCGGGCCAAGCCGAATGAATTATGGGGAAGTGGTCCCTAAAGTCGATATCACTGCAAAAATTTTAAGTTCGCTCTTGAAAAAATAGGCGGTAGTCCCGATGATTTGGGTATCAGGATTTTTAAAGTTAAGTCATTTACATTAAATTAAGGTAAATCAACTCAAAAAACTCAAATAGGAAGAAAAACGTGTCAGATTTTAAAGCAGATAAGCATACAGCTGAAAAAGAAATTCCAACAGTAGAAGCCGCGTTGGAAGAAGCAGAAGAGGGTCTAGAAGAAGCTCAGGAAGCGGTAAAGGAGGATGTCTCCGCGTTATTGGCCGAGTCTCGTATTGAGGCGGAAAAACATAAAGATATGGCATTACGTATTCAAGCCGACATGGAAAACCTACGTCGCCGTACGCGTATCGATATTGAAAGCGCCCATAAATATGCCTTAGACAAGTTTGTAAACGCTTTGATTCCAGCAATGGATTCAATGGAAATGGGCATGGAAGCCTCTACTAAAGAAGATGCTTCTATTGAAAGTATCCGTGAAGGCATTGAGATGACCTTTAAACAATTAATAGATGTTTTAGGTCAGTTCAATGTTGAACGTGTTGATCCAAAAGGTGAAAAGTTTAACCCTGAACTGCATGAAGCTTTAACGATGATTCCATCGCCAGA
>JBNJEY010000129.1:0-3715 GCA_051746325.1 Pseudomonadota bacterium | reverse complement strand
TATCCCAATATTCAGGGTTGTCATAACCGCCTTGTTCGACAAACGACAAATACTCTTGGTTTGAGACCAAAAAAGCCGCCGCTTTAAAGTCCGAGATATTCGCCTGATGATAGCCGTACTCATTGTCCCAGGCATAAACCGGCATACGGCTTAAATCGGCGTCTTGATAGTCAATTTTGACCTGGCCTGCGGGCACATGACACAGTAGATTCTCGGGTGCTGCGGTCTGCTCAGGACAGACCGGAAAAAGTCGGTGGGGGCGGACAGAGCTAATCGGCAATTGACGAATCAGCACTGAGGAGGTTTCTAAATGAATACGCTCGTGTTCAATGCCCATTATAATCGGCCACATAGGGCTATTCCAATCAATGGGCAGGCTAAACTCAATGCGATCAATAAGCTGATTCACCGCTGCGCGCACCTTTTGGCGATAGATTTTTACGGCTTCTACGCTCGGCCAGTTATAGTGGGTTTCGTTTAAATCATCCCATGACATTTCATCGACGCCAATGGCGCATAGCGATTCGATATGCGGGTCAATTCTTTCGGGTAATAGCTGTGCGAGCATGAGTTTATTGGTAAAAAAGGTGGCGGTATGGCCAAAATAGAAAATCAGCGGATGACGCAATGCACAGGGGCGTTCATAAAAAGCCTGGTCGTCAGCAAGGGTTTCAAATAACGCTTGGTAACTCTCTTGAGTCTGATTAAAGTAACGTTTAATTTCCGCCCGTTTTGTTGGGATGTCGCCTTGATTAAGAAAAAGTGGCTGGGTGACAAGGTCGGCTCTACTAAGCATGAAAAATCCCTAAGTGATAATAAAACAGATATTGTATAGTTTATGTATAGCTTTGTGTTTAGAATTCGCCTTATCTGTCTACAGGGCGCATTACAAAACCCTGTTTAGAACGACCAGGCCTGGTTGTTCTTTGGCCTCCATTTAACGGCCTGTGACAGATAACCGCTGGTGTCCTTCTCTTTAGGCTTAAAGTGTGGATAATATGTCCACAGAGAACTGCGACTTCTGTCATGCTCTCTATATTCAATTAAAATCGATTTCTTAAAAGATAGATCGTTTTTCACTTTGCGGCCATAGTTAAACAGGATATAACTGCCCCCTCCTAAGGGGCTATTCCAGGTTCGAGTCCTGGTGGCTGTACCATTTTTCTATTTAACCAGGCCTGGTTAAATAAGTATTTCCTATTTTATCCCGACCCTCTCGTAGTCGTTACATCAAAGATTTAAAAAACAGGCTAAGCATCAATAAAGTTTATTTTTAATGGCTGATGAACCGATTAAAAGAGTGCTCTCTGACGATTTTAATCACGATTTTAATAGGTTGGAATATCTTCAGTCGGGTAGGGTAGATCGCTGTCGTCAGACATCTCTTCATTAAAGTCATCGACTGACCCCGCAGCAATATCGCTCCGAGCAAATTGAGCGACATGGTAAAGTGCTTCGCCCTCATTCACCAATGGCATTTTCATCTGTCCAATGATAATACCATTCGAAGAAGAGTAGACTTCCATATCACTTTCGCCAAAAGGATCCGAGACCACACCCATCAAGGTTTTATTGGCAATCACTCTGGCACCATCTTGAATAACCGACCGGAAAATTCCGCTATGGGGCGCTCGAATCCAGAAGCTAGAGCGTGCAATCATAGGCATTTTAGGTTTTTTACCAAACTTTCGGGGTTTAGGGATCATCTCTAATGCGCGCATGACATTAATAATGCCTCGTACGCCCGCTCGAATAGAGGTTTCCTCAAATCGTAACGCTTCTCCCGCTTCATAGAGCAGAACAGGGATATTTCGTTTAACAGCGGCAGAGCGCAGCGAACCATCTCTTAAATTTGAATTCAGCATTAACGGTGCCCCAAACGCTTTGGCTAAAAACATAGTCGCGTCATCATCCAAATTGGCGCGAATCTGTGGCAAATTGGAACGGTTAATGGCGCCCGTATGGAGATCGATCCCATGGGTCGATTTGTTGACCACCTCATTTAAAAAGAGGTACGCCATTCTGCTCGCAACCGAACCTTTTTCAGACCCTGGAAAACTACGATTTAAATCACGTCTGTCCGGTAAATAACGGGTGTGGTTAATAAAACCGTGTAAATTGACAATTGGTACAGCAATTAAAGTGCCTTTTAAACGGTTTAGGGAATTTACCTTTAATAGGCGGCGAATAATCTCCACACCATTCAGTTCATCGCCATGAATGGCCGCACAGACAAATAAAACGGGGCCAGACTGCTTGCCACACAATACCTGTACTGGCATAGTGAGCTCACTGTGAGTATAAAGTTTACCAACCACTAAATCGATTGTCTTACGCTCTCCTGGCAGAACGGTTATGCCACCAATCGTAATGGACTTGTTTTTTGTACCCATAAAATATCTCCGTAGCCCTTTACCCTTTGCCTTTAGTACGCGTGTGGTGCGGCTTGGCATTTCTTTCAATAAATTCGATGACCATGCCAGCGATATCTTTTTGGGTAGCGCCTTCAATGCCTTCTAAACCAGGAGATGAGTTTACTTCCATGACCACCGGTCCGTGATTTGAGCGTAACAGATCGACGCCACAGACATTCAGTCCCATGGCTTTTGCGGCATTGACTGCCGTGGCTCTTTCAGCGGCGGTAATCTTAATCAATGAAGCCGAGCCACCTTGGTGAAGGTTAGAGCGGAACTCGCCCTCTTTACCTTGACGTTTTATGGCTGCAATGACCTTGCCTCCAACGATAAAACAACGAATATCCGCGCCGCCCGCTTCTTTGATAAATTCTTGGACCAAAATATGGGCCTTTAAACCGTTAAATGCCTGGATAACACTGGAAGCGGCTGCGTGCGTTTCAGCTAAAACCACACCGACCCCTTGTGTTCCCTCAAGCAGTTTAATGACGACTGGTGCGCCACCGACCGTTGCCAGAAGATCATCAACGTCATCTGGAGAGTGTGCAAAACCGGTGACCGGCAAGCCGATGCCTCTGCGAGACAGTAACTGCAAACTTCTCAATTTGTCACGTGAACGCGAGATGGAAACAGACTCATTTAAAGGGTAGACCCCCATCATTTCAAACTGACGCAATACGGCTGTACCGTAAAAGGTAACCGAGGCGCCAATACGTGGAATAACGGCATCAAATCCCGACAGAACTTCACCTTTATAATGAATTGTAGGGTGCACTGAGTTAATGTTCATATAACAACGTAGGGCATCAATCACACGTACTTCGTGTCCACGAGCGACAGCGGCTTCTACTAGTCGACGGGTTGAATAGAGTTTAGGACCGCGCGATAAAATTGCAATTTTCATTACTTCTTTCCTTGTAGGTAGGATTTGCTAGGATCGACAATGAAGTGCCCTTTTCTCAAGGCGGTTCGACCTAATAGCATATTAAATTTCATGGTGTCACGATCTGTCAGTGACACCTGTATCGGATAGCGACTTTCACCAATTTCCAGTAATGTTTCTATAAAAAAACGTTGGCTAGTATTACCTCCAGAATCTGTGACGGATCGTTTATCAATCACTTTTGCTTCGCAAACTTGGATTTTTCTTAAATCCGTTTCATTAAGATGTACCGAAAAACGCACCCATAGCTGGCCATTACGCTCAAAAGAATCGACTTTAAAAGCGTGTAGTGCAGATGTTTTTGCACCAGTATCGACCTTGCACTGCATGGCAAGAATGCCTATTTGAGGCAGCGAAA
>JBNJEY010000128.1:0-3727 GCA_051746325.1 Pseudomonadota bacterium | reverse complement strand
TCGCCTTTGCCTGCTTTAAGTTCTGAGAATAATTGATTAAAAGGTCGGGCTAAAAATACAGCATGAGTTTGGTAGCGCTCTTTGCGCGGCCCACGATTTAAGTATTTTATGTAGGCTTGGATTAAATCATGTTCTAAGCCATGTTGGCCTTTAAGAGAGTGGAAGAAATTGGTTCGATTGTAGCTGACAAGGACTCTTAATAGTCGGCGTTTTCGGATTTCTGTCAAATCGCCAATAAAAACATCATTTATTCTCTCTTGAATGGAATTTTGAATCAGGCGAGAGCTGTCGAAAGCCTCTGTTTGAGCTTGAGACGTATTTAAAAAAAAGCCAGCAAAGATGAGCATAATCGAGAATGCTTTAAGATAGTTAATAGGGCGCAAGGCAGATCCATTGTGGATTAAGAGACTCTCTATTTTAAAGGAGTTTACCGTTGAATAAAATACAAAAATATTGATGGGCTTAAAAGCGCAGTAAGGAATTAAACCCTATTAAACCCTTTTGTCTGCTTTTGACTGGAGTGCTGATATTAGATTTGTCTTAATTTTTGCGGGCATTAGTTCCGGTTAAAGCTCTCTAAAGCGCGTGTTTAATCAGTTGTTTAGGCATTTTTTTTAGCAAAAGGATAAAGGGAATCTCTTAGAGATTACAGTAATGTCCTAAGGCCGCGAACTATTTGTTATAATACGCGCTGTTTTTAATATAACGCCCTAATATCACTCTATGGAATAGAGATGAGTGGTAAACGTAGAGGGCGTTTTCAATGTTAGATGGAATAGAGTGACTACAGAAAACACACCCGGTCAACAAGACCCACATGCTCAGCGTGAAGCTGACAAATATGATAATCCAATACCAAGTCGTGAATTTATTATTGAGGCGCTAGAAGAAGCACAAAAGCCTCTAAGACTTTATCAAGTAGCAAAAGCACTGGATATTGATGAAGACGATGAAGAGCGTTATGAAGCTATGTCAAGACGCCTAAAGGCGATGGTTCGCGATGGTCAATTGATTCGCAACCGCCGTGGCGCATTTGGATTGCTACAAAAAATGGACCTAATTAAAGGCCGTGTTTTAGGACATCCTGATGGTTATGGTTTTTTAGTCCCTGAAGAAGCTGGCAAGGATCTCTTCCTGTCTGAAAAAGAGATGCAAAAAGTCCTGCATGGTGACATTATTATCGCATCGGTCATCGGTGAAGATAGACGTGGTCGCAAAGAGGGGGCCGTTGTTGAGATTATTGAACGCAATACTCAGCAGGTTTTAGGGCGTCTAAGTCATGAGAATAACCTCTCGTGGGTTCGCCCAAATAATAACCGCTTAACACAAGATATCTTTATTCCTAAAGATGGATTGCTCGAAGCCAATGAAGAGCAGATTGTTTTAGTCGAAATTCTGCATCAACCTTCGGCGCGCTCTGGGCCGGTTGGTAAAATTATTGAAGTGGTCGGCGACTATATGGCCGCCGGTATGGAAGTTGAATCGGCGATTCATGCTTTTGGTATTCCAAACGAGTGGCCTGAAGCCTTGCTTGAGGAGTTAGCCCAGATTCCTGATGAAGTCACTAAAGAGGAGCTGGAAGGTCGTAAAGATCTTCGTAGTATGCAGTTGGTGACCATTGATGGTGCGGACACCAAAGATTTCGATGACGCCGTTTTTGCTAAACGTCGTAAGAATGGTTGGCGCTTAGTCGTCGCGATTGCGGATGTTTCGCATTATGTGAAGCCAGGCACAGAGCTTGACAAAGAAGCGATTAAGCGTGGTAACTCGGTTTATTTCCCGCAGCGTGTTGTACCCATGTTACCTCCGAAATTATCAGATGGTTTGTGTTCATTAAACCCTCATGTCGATCGTCTATGTATGGTGGCAGATTTAGCCATTACCGAAGACGGTAAGCTAGAGCGTAGTCAATACTATGAAGCGGTTATGAATTCTAAAGCGCGATTAACTTATGACCAAGTTAACGATATTTTGACCAATAAGAAGAGTGAATATCGCGAAGAATTTTCCGAGCAGTTAACCAATTTAGAAGACTTGTTCGAACTGTATAAAGTTCTACAGAAGGCACGTGAAGAGCGTGGCGCTTTAGAATTTAATACGACTGAAACGCGTATCGTGTTTGATGAAAATCATAAGATTAAAGAGATTGTTCCGGTTACTCGTAATGACGCACATAGGCTGGTTGAAGAGTGTATGTTAATGGCGAACGTGGCCACCGCTCGTTACCTAAAATGGCATAAGATTCCGATTGTCTATCGTGTTCATGAAAAGCCTCTAGAAGAGCGTTTAAAGAATGTAAGAACCTTCTTGGGTGATTTTAGTTTGACGCTTGAAGGCGGTGATGAGCCAACAGCACAAGATTATGCTGCGGTAATGGCAAAGACTGCCGGTGAGCCGCATGAGCATTTAGTGCAGACGGTTATGCTAAGAAGCATGAATCAGGCGGTCTATCATCCAGAGAACAAAGGTCACTTTGGTCTGAACTATGAGCACTATACGCACTTTACATCGCCTATTCGTCGTTATCCTGATCTGTTGGTCCATCGTGCGATCCAGCATGCCTGGAAGAAAACCGGTGCGGAAGGTTTTATGTACGATGAAGCGAAAATGGCAGAGCTAGGACAGCACTGTTCTTATACTGAAAGAAGAGCAGATGAAGCCACGCGTGATGCCATTACCTTTCTGAAGTGTGAGTTTTTATCACACCGTTTGGGTGAAGAGTATGATGCTGTGGTCACAGCCGCTACGAACTTTGGTCTGTTTGTTGAATTGGACCCGCTATACGTTGAAGGCCTGGTGCACATTACTGAGTTGGGTGAAGACTACTTCCATTATGACAATGCTCGCCACTGTCTAAAGGGTGAACGTACCGGTAAAGTATATCGTTTAGGCGATCGAATCCGAGTCCAGGTTGCACAGGTTAAGTTAGATGATCGTAAGGTTGATTTACGCCTTATCTCTGGTGGTTCTACTGAAGTGGATGCAGAGCAGACAGCGCAAGAGAGTTCAGCTGCTGATGAAAAGGATGCTGCTAATGACGCCGATGAACGGACTAAACGTCCGCGTAAAAAGCGTTATTACCGTAAAGGTAAGAAGCCGGCTGCTAAAGGGCAAGAATAATCGTGAAACAAGAAGTTATCTACGGATTACACGCCGTCGAAAAGTTTGTTAAACAAGCACCACACTTGGTTTATACCCTCTCTTTTATTAAAGGCCGTTTGAATAATCGTCAGCAATCTTTATATGATTACGCAATCAGTTTAGGTCTGTCACCAGAATATGTGACCAAGTCCGCTTTTAATAAGATTGACGGCAATCATCAGGGTGTTATGGCCTTAGTGGCTAAGCAGCCTGATCTTAATGAATCCGATTTAGTGACCCTGATCGAAAAGACGAGCAATCCATTGTTTATCTTTTTAGATGAAGTGCAAGATCCTCACAATTTAGGTGCAATCCTGCGTACCGCCGATGCAGTGGGTGTCGATGCCGTTATTATTCCTAAACATAACTCTGTGGGTCTGAATCCAACGGTGCGTAAAGTGGCTTCAGGTGCCGCAGACAACGTTAAATTGATTGTCGTCTCTAATTTGACACGTACCCTTAAAGAGATGCAAAAAGCCGGCATGTGGATGGTTGGTTTAGATGGTGAGACCGAACAGACCATTTATGATCAAGATTTAACCGGTTCGATTGGAATCGTTATGGGCACAGAAGGCACAGGCTTAAG
>JBNJEY010000127.1:0-3764 GCA_051746325.1 Pseudomonadota bacterium | reverse complement strand
CCGCTAGAGACCGCATCAAAGACCTCAAATGCGCCAACTAATTCGCCCGCGCCATAGACTTTGATATTAATACGTCCGCCTGACATCTCGGTAATCAGCTTTGCAATATTATTGGCACCCGTCCCCAAGCCTGGGAAGTTCTTAGGCCAGGTGGTGACCATTTTCCAGTCATAGGTTTTTTGCGGCACATTCGAGGCCGATTGTGCAGGTGCTTGCTCTGAACCACAAGCCGTTAAGGTTGTCGCTGCAGTTGCACCCGCAATGGCGCCTATAAAATCTCTACGTTTCATATCATTGTTATCCTGTTTCTAATTGTTTAGGGACATTCTATGCAAAACAGGATGTTAAATCAGTTTTTTTAGCTTGCCAAACCCTTTTACTGAGTGCAAAGCTTCAAAAGGAGTTCTTTAGCCATAAAAAAAGGGAGCATTAGCCCCCTTTTTTTACAAACCAACTCGTCTCTTAAAACTCTTCACGAGGATTAAAGGGCATTAATTCGGCCATTTTTTCATAGAGCGATTTTTGCTCATCGGTGACAGGTACTGGAACATGAATCTGAATAATAACATATTGGTTACCCGGCACTTTGCCTAAACCACGGCCTTTAATTCTCAGTTTTGAGCCAGACTGTGTGCCAGCGGCAATGCCCATTTTAACCTTACCTTTCAGCGTTGGGATTTCGACCTTAGCGCCTAAAGCGGCTTCCCAAGGGGTCAACGGTAAATCTAAATAGACATCCTTACCTTCCACTTGATAGTGCGGATGCTTCTGCAGGTTTATTTCAATCAGCACATCACCTGCTGGCCCACCACTCACACCACTAAAACCTTTCTCTTTGACCCGAATTTTTTGGTCTTTAAGAACCCCCGCAGGAATCTTGACCTTAATTGGATGGGTATCATAAGAGTAGGACTGGCTACGTGCATCGCCCGTTTGTACATTAATGACTCTCTCTGTCCCTTGGATCGCTTCTTCTAGACTCAACATCACCTTAACGATTTGATCATCCCCTTTCTGGGGACGAGTTTGTTGCTGTCCAAATCCACCTTGAGAGCCGCTAAAACCGCCGCCAAACATATCGCCAAATATATCACCATAATCCTGGCCGCCGCCAAAATCACCGCGCCCACCACCAAAACCACCGCTGCCGCGCTGCTCATAATCTGCACCATACTGATCATACATAGTGCGTTTTTCTGGATCGCTTAGTGTTTCGTAAGCTTCACTGAGCTCTTTAAATTTTGCTTCATCGCCCGTGGGCTTATCGGGATGAACTTTAGCCGCCATTTTACGATAAGCTTTTTTAATGTCAGCCTCATTAGCTGAACGGGAGACCCCTAAAATCGCGTAATAATCTTTGCTCATTGCTCAACTTCTCTTTAAAGATTTAAATTTAAGACCTATGCACGAGTCTATTGTCGGCTAAAAAGGGTCTCAATTTGTGTAAATAATGACATATAAATAGGGACTAGAGTCGTCTATTTCAAGCCCCATCTTAAATAAAAGACAAAGCCGCTACTAATTGACCAGGCCTGGTCAATTAGTAGCGGCTTTGGTTAAAACCTTTAATAAAAGGTAAATACAGACTAACAGCTATCCATAAGACAGAGTGAAAAGCAGCCTACATAAAGTGTAAGCCGCGGCCCTAGCAAAGCGTAGGTCCGATTTTAAAAGGTTAAACGCGCTGAGAGTTTAAAGTTACGTCCCTGCCCCAAAGTATACCCTTTATAGGTATCTAAGAAATCGACATAAGCGGTATCAAACAAATTCTCTACCGCGCCCGCTAAGTACAGAGTCTGCTTATCGAGCTTGAGCTGCGTTTGGTAACCTAAGCTCCACAAGCTATAGGCCTGGGTAGATGCGGTACCAAATGGCAGAGTATCAAACTGCGAAAAGGGCTCGTAAGCACCGGCGGCATCTTGGCTGTCGACCATTTTGACCCCCAAACTCCAACGTTGCTGCTGCAAAGAGCCTAAATCGTCTGGTTGATAGCGCATGGCTAAACGTAAATTATTGGCCGGCATTAATGGCAATGCTTGACTGTTTTGGGTGTCACGACCGGCCAGAATTTCTAACGCGGCAGCACTTGACCATTTTTTACTCCACTGATGGTTCAAGCTGAACTCAAAACCATGAATTTGCGCATCGGTTTGTTGGGCTTTCATGACCGGAATGTCGGCTGTGTCGGCCTCATTTCGGGTCACTTTCACACTGCCATCCGCTTCCAACTCATTCGCCAAATAGATATAGTTATTAATCCAGTTTTGGTATAGCGTGGCCACCATTTGTGTTTTGTCTGCCTGCCAACGCAGTGACAAATCGGTATTCAATGCGGTTTCCGCTTCTAAGTCCGGATTGCCAATTTGGTAAGCTTGCACTCCGCCATGTTCGCCACCGGCATAGAGCTCAAAAATACTCGGTGCGCGAAAACCGCGTGCCACATTACCAGCGACACTCCATTGCGAATCCAAGCGATAGGTCGCCCCCAATGATCCTGTCATGACCTCAAAATCACGACTATTATTGGCCGCACTAAAGACTCCCTCCTCTACAAAATGGGTGTTATTGCCGTCTAACGGTGCGCTGACGCTCTGCCAGTCATAACGCAGGCCAAATTGCACCAACCATTTATTATAGTCCGCCTCTTCAAACAGGTAAATGGCACGCTGGCTAATATCGGCTGTTGGCGCCAGGTGACCCGAACGCAACACTTGTGCTTTTTCGCTCAACTCTATGCCCATCTCCCCTTCAAAATCGCCGATCTCAGGGTGTTCTAACGCCAATTTAATATCGTCACGTTTGATCAGTAGGTCCAGATACTCCTCCGACTCTTTGTCGGCCGCCATGGTTTCATAAGGCAGGTCATGCGAGGCTTCACGCGCATTACGCGTATGTGTCCAACTGGGTTTTAAAAGCCAGTCGCCCTCCAACTCAAACTCCGCTTTAAGTTGGGTTTCGTCGTTTTGCAGTTTTTGTCCAGCCGGCACCGCAACATATTGATCGTTTTCAATGGCATACCCTAAATAGTTCTGTTTTGAGACCCACTGAGTATGTCGTAGCTCAACTAGCCCCCAGTTGTCTTGATACCCCACACCGAAGGTCGCTGATTCATTATCAAAATTGGTGTAGGGCACCTCACCGACAAACAAGGGTTTATCTGATGCTTGGCCAAACACGGCAGTACTCACATCGGGTACGGTAAAGTTATCGCCATCGCGATTGACCACGCCCATGGTAATCCCAAAATGCTCAGAACCCGCGCCGACTTTTACCCCCAAAAGCGTCTCGTGATTATTGCTATTGTATTCAGTTGCAAGCTCACCTTTAACCCCTTGACCATAGGGAACCGGGGCGTGCATCACATTGACCACTCCGCCTAAGGCTTCTGAGCCATACAATACACTTTGCGGGCCGCGAATCACCTCGATTGACTCGGCCAAATAACTGTCGGTATTGGGCAGATGCCGTGTGCCATAGGCTTGGTAATCGGTGCTTTGGCCATTCGATAAAACCTTAACCCGGTTGCCTGTTAAACCACGAATAACCGGTTTACCTGATTGCGCCCCCGCCGACATATTATTGACGCCTGGAATCGCCTCAAGCACTTCTCCCAAAGAGCCACTATCACGGGCTCTTTTTTCGCTGCCCGCTAAACGGTCGATTTGCGAAGGAACCTCAAATGCTTGATGGGCATGTATTGGTGAAGCCGAAACAGTCACTTCGCCAAGCGTTGTTACTGAGTTTATTTGCGCGTACGCAGAGTG
>JBNJEY010000126.1:0-3901 GCA_051746325.1 Pseudomonadota bacterium | reverse complement strand
CCAGAAGAGTCCATGGAGATTCAGCGTAAACTGGGTGCGGATATCGTCATGATTTTTGATGAGTGTACGCCTTATCCTGCGACCCATAATGAAGCGAAAGTTTCAATGGAACTTTCCCTGCGCTGGGCGGAGCGCTCTAAGGTGGCGCATGGCGATAGCCCTGCAGCGCTATTTGGTATTGTTCAAGGTGGCATGTATGAAGATCTGCGTAAAGACTCGATTGAGGGCTTAAAAGCCATTGGTTTCGATGGTTATGCTATTGGTGGACTGTCGGTTGGCGAGCCTAAAGAGGAGATGATGGGTACGCTAGACTTTACCGAACCGCATATGCCAAAAGATAAGCCGCGCTATTTAATGGGGGTCGGTAAACCAGAAGACCTGGTCGAGGCGGTGCGTCGTGGTATTGATATGTTTGATTGTGTGATGCCAACCCGCAATGCGCGTAATGGCTTTTTGTTTTCACGCCAAGGCGTGGTTAAACTGCGTAATGCTAAGCATAAGACCAGCTTAGAGCCGGTCGATAAAGAGTGCAGTTGTTATACTTGTCAAAACTATACCTTGGCCTATCTGCATCATTTAGATAAGTGTCGTGAAATCCAAGGCGCACGTCTGAATACCATTCACAATCTGCATTATTATCAAGATATTATGCAGGGAATGCGTGATGCCATCGCGAGTAATACACTAGATGGGTTTGTCGAGAATTTTTATGCCGGAATTGGTCGCCCAGTACCGGAATTAAACGATTTAATTTAAGGCTTAAAAAAGTGACCAGGCCTGGTCATTTAGTTGAGATTTTTTATTTTAGCTGTGCCACAATACAGCAGCTATTTTTTTTATAAATTCTAGGAGTATGTAATGAGCTTTTTTATCAGTGATGCAATGGCGGAAGGTACCGGGTCAATGGGCGGCGGTTGGGAAGGAATTATCCCATTAGTTTTATTATTTGTTGTGTTCTACTTCTTATTAATTCGTCCACAGCAGAAAAAAGTGAAAGAGCATAAAGCTCTGGTTGCCGCACTTAAAAAGGGTGATGAAGTCGTCACATACGGCGGATTGACGGGCAAAATTCGTGAAATCGGTGATAACTTCTGTGATATTGAAATTGCCGATGAAGTGGTTGTTAAGATAGAACGCCAAAACATCTCACGCCTACTGCCTAAAGGCACTTTGAAAGGCGAATAAAATCGTTTATAGATATAAAAGGGGCTTAAAGCCCCTTTTATTGTTTCTAAGGGCGGATTTTAAGTTTCAATAGAGCCTAGTAGACGCTCAAAAAGACCCTATAAAGAGTTGTTATCACACTCATTTTTTTAACCCTCTAGCCTTCTTGTTTAAGATTGGAATCGAACCTATGTTTGAATCGAAACAAAATATCATCACCAATAGCTATCCGGCATGGAAATATCTGTTATTGATTGTCATTACCGTTATTGGCTTGACCTATGCGCTGCCAAACCTATTTGGTGATGATCCCGCGGTACAAGTCTCTCCCGCTAAAACCGTTGAGTTCACAGCAGAAACTCAAACTCAGGTAGCAACGGCATTACAGGCCGCTAATCTGTCGGTTAAATCCTCAGTATTTGAATCGGGTCATTTTCTGATTCGATTTAAAAACTCTGAAGACCAACTTAAAGCGAAATCTGTGCTCAAGGAGCTATTAGGACGTCAGGCCGTGGTGGCCCTTAACTTGGCGCCAGCAACACCTGATTTCTTAAGAGGCATAGGTGCCTCACCTATGTATCTGGGCTTGGATTTACGCGGTGGGGTGCACTTCTTAATGGATGTTGATATGGAAACCGCTGTTTCCAAAACCTATTCGCGTTATGTGGATGAAGTCAAAGGGGCCTTAAGAGAGGAGCGGGTTCGCTATCTGGCCGTCGAAGTTGAGGGTGAGGCCGATAACGCACTCTTGGCGGTTAAGTTCAAAGATTTAGAGATGATGCAGGCAGGCCTGGTCAAATTAAGCGAGGAGTACTCAGACCGTTTTACAATTAAAACAGTAGAGGAAACGGCTAGCCCACAACTGTTATTAACCTTGTCATCAAAAACCATTGCCGAGACAAAAAAATACGCTTTACAGCAGAATATCAATACATTGCGAAATCGTGTTAATGAGCTAGGGGTGGCCGAGCCACTGATCCAACAGCAAGGCGATCGCCGTATTGTGGTGCAATTGCCGGGTGTGCAGGATACGGCACGTGCCAAAGAGATTTTAGGCGCAACCGCAACCCTTGAATTCCGTTTAGTGGAAGAGAGAGGAGACCCCTTCCGAGCTGAAAAGACAGGTTATGCACCGAACAATTCAGTCGTCTATCACTTTAGAGATGGCAGACCGATTCTATTGAAGCGCGGTACCATCGTCAGCGGTGAAAATGTGGTCGATGCCTCTTCGGGGATTGATTCACAGCAAGGTTCTTCTATGGTCAGTGTGACTTTAGACGGAGCCGGTGGTCGTAAAATGTTGGCGACAACCAAAGAGAATGTCGGTAACCGTATGGCCGTTGTTTTTATTGAAAATCGCGTTGAAACCATCGAAGAGGACGGAGTTGAGGTCAAAAAACGTTTCACCACTAAAGATGTGATTAACGCGGCGGTCATCCGTGGGCAGTTTGCCGAGCGTTTTCAGATTACCGGGTTAGACTCACCGCAAGAGGCGCAGGATTTAGCGCTATTGCTACGTGCTGGTGCTTTGGCGGCACCGATGGAGATCGTTGAAGAACGGACCGTTGGGCCAAGCCTAGGTCAAGATAATATCAACCAAGGCTTTATGTCGGTGGTGGTTGGCTTTGTATTGGTGCTGATTTTAATGGCTTGGCGTTATAAAACGTTTGGTATGGTCGCAAACGTCGCTTTAACACTGAATCTAGTCATTATTATTGCGGTTTTATCGATGTTGCAAGCAACGCTTACTTTACCTGGGATTGCGGGGATTGTCTTGACGGTGGGGATGGCGGTAGATGCCAATGTGCTGATTTTTGAACGTATTCGTGAAGAGATGCGCAATAGTTCAATCCAGACAGCCATTCATACCGGTTATGAAAAAGCCTTTGTGACCATTGCCGATGCGAATATCACGACTTTATTGGCCGCGATTGTCCTATTTAGTTTTGGTACCGGGCCGATTAAAGGCTTTGCCATTACCTTGTCGATTGGGATTATCACCTCGATGTTTACGGCCATCTTAGGAACACGCGCTGTCATCAATTTGATTTACGGTAGTAAGCGTATTCAAAAGCTCTCAATTTAGGACGCTGACATGAGTAACGAAATAGAAACAACTAATATTAATTTTATGGGTCAGCGCCACATCGCGCTGTTCTTATCTGCTGCTCTAATCATCGCCTCTTTTGCCGGATTATGGGTTAAAGGCTTGAACTTTGGAATCGATTTTACCGGGGGAACCTTGGTTGAATTGTCTTATCCTCAGCCGATTGATCTGCCCAAGTTAAGAGACGATCTGTCAGAAGCGGGCTTTGGTTCAGCCATTGCCCAGCATTTTGGTTCAGCCGAAGATGTGCTGATTCGGATTGCACCGCGTGAAGGGTTCAACTCTGCACAGCTGAGTAATGAGGTAATGGATTCGCTTAAAGCGGTCAGTGAGGAGGAGATTACCTTACGTCGTGTAGAATTTGTCGGGCCTCAAGTGGGTGACGAGCTGACCGAGGATGGCGCTTTAGCGGTGTTATATGCTCTATTTGGGGTGCTGATCTATGTCGCTTTACGATTTGAGTGGCGCTTTTCAGTGGGCTCTGTCACGGCATTGATTCATGATGTTATCCTGACCATTGGGGTGTTTGCCTGGACGGGCATGCAGTTTGATTTAACGGTGCTGGCGGCCATTCTGGCGGTCATCGGTTACTCGCTGAATGATACTATTGTGGTATTTGACCGAGTCCGT
>JBNJEY010000125.1:0-3924 GCA_051746325.1 Pseudomonadota bacterium | reverse complement strand
AAACGCTTGCAGTGAGGCAATGCCGATACAACCGCAACCGGTACATAAATCTAAAACATTGGTGACCGTTTCTGGGTTTACCCAAGGTTCATACTTTCGATTGATCAATTCGGCAATCGGTGAACGCGGCACTAAGGTCGATTCATTGACTTTAAAACGAATGCCCGCAAACCAGGCTTCACCAGTTAAATAGGCAGCTGGTTTTCTACTTTCAATGCGATCTCTGAACAACTCTGCGACCGCTTGTTTTTCGTGAGTGGTTAGACGTGCAAGCCAATAGTTTTCAGGTACATTTATAGGTAACTTCAGAACATAAAAAACCAATACCTTGGATTCATCAAATGCATTATCAGTGCCGTGACCAAAAAACAATCCTGCCTGGGTAAAGAGAGAGCCGCCCCAACGGACAAAATCCGTTATATTTTCCAGGCCTTCGTGCTGATAATTAAGAGTGGTCATGACTGATTATCCTTGATGATTTTTGAGTGCGTGCGCAGGTTTGATAGCGTGTTTAGGTCTGAATGCTTTAATAAAATCTTCATCAGTTTCTAGATAACCACCTTCAATCAGATCGATACAGTAGGGTACGGCCGGAAAAACCGCTTCTAGACACTCACTGATGGCTGAAGGCTTACCCGGCAAGTTAATGATTAAGGTGGAACCACGTGTGCCTGCAATCTGCCTTGATAAAATCGCCGTTGGCACATATTGTAATGAGACGGCACGCATTTGCTCGGCAAACCCGTCTAAAATTTTATCACAGACATTGGCGGTCGCCTCTGGCGTAACATCACGTTTAGCAGGGCCAGTACCACCAGTGGTAACAATCAAACTGCACCCATCGATATCGGCCATCTGGATAATCGTTGATTCAATCCGATTTTGTTCATCGGCAACCACCTTGGCAATGGCGGTCCATTCATTGGTTAAAGCGTGTGCCATCCAGGCTTGCATGGCAGGCCCACCTAAATCTTCATACTCACCACGACTCGCTCTATCTGATACTGTGATAAAGCCAATTTTAATTTCACTATTTTGCATAACTTACCCTTGAATACAATTACTTCAGACCACATATAATACCGTATTATCTACTCTTTTTAGATGAAAAAAGAGAGCAAAACCAAACACACGCCAAACCATAATGATGAAATTGCCTAATGACTGATTCAACTGATAAACCACAAGATCTACCCCTACTACCTGAAGTGACTGCGAACAGCCCAGAGAGTGAAAACGCACAAAAGGAGACCGCTCCTGAACCGATAGAGTCAGAGACTGAAAAAGAGAGTGATATTGAGGTGGTTGATTCAACCGATATTGAGCTGATTGATGAACTGATCAAAGAACTCGATACCGAAGCGGATCAAGCGGATCATGCTCGTATAAAGATGCAAATTAATGAGGCACTCAACAGTCAATTGATTCCGATGGATACGGCCATAGAGGGTCAACTTTTAGTGAGCAGTCCTGATAGTATCTTTGGCCATATTGACAAAACGGATCCTATTTTGCCAACTGAAATTTTCTTATTACCCGTTAAAGAGCGCCCTTTCTTTCCAGGCCAACAACTGCCTATTTTACTGAATAAGAAAAACTGGGGCGAGACATTTGAAGCGATTCGTTCGGCTAAATGTCGCTATATTGGCCTGGTGTATGTCGAGTGTGAAGAGTACGAAAAAGCCACACCTGAAGACTTTAGCCACATGGGTACTTTGGTTAAAATCCACGACCCTAAAGTGAAAGAAGATTATATTCAGTTAATTGCCGAAGGCATTAAGCGATTTCAAATTCTGAGCTGGGTAAGCGAATCGGCACCTTATCGTGCGAAAGTCAGTTATCCGCAAGACATCAAAAAAGACTCTGATATCGAATTTCAGGCCTATGGCTTGGCCATTATGAATGCCTTTAAAGAGCTGCTGCCTTTAAACCCCTTGTACAGCGAAGAGCTGAAATACTTTTTAAATCGCTACAGTGCCAGTGAACCTTCACAGCTAGCCGATTTTGCCGCCAGCCTGACCTCTGCGGAAAACAGTAAGCTGCAAGACATTCTAGAAACACTCGATTTAGCCGAGCGTATGGAAAAAGTATTGGCGCTCTTTAAACAAGAAATTGAGATCACTAAAATCCAATTTAGCATTCGTGAGCGCGTTGAAGAGAGTCTTTCCGAACATCAAAGAGAGTTTTTCTTACGCCAACAATTACATGAAATTCAAGAAGAACTGGGCATGATTAAAGATGACCAGACCTTAGATAGTGATCGTTTTCTAGAAAGAATGAAAACCCTGACTCTCACGCCAGAAGCCCAGAAAAAAGCGGATGAAGAGCTGAATAAACTGAAAATGCTCGATTCGCAATCTCCCGAATACAATGTGGCGCGCAACTGGCTGGATTGGTTAACACAGTTACCTTGGGGAAAATATAGCACAGATAAATTGGACCTCAAACGGGCTAGAAAAATACTTGATAAAGGGCATGATGCCTTAGAAGATGTTAAAAACCGTATTTTAGAATTTTTGGCAGTCGGCGTTTTAAAAGGCGAAGTCTCTGGTTCTATTATCTGCTTGGTTGGCCCTCCAGGGGTGGGTAAAACTTCAATTGGTCGCTCGATTGCCGAATCCTTAGGCCGTAAGTTCTATCGCTTCTCAGTGGGTGGCATGCGTGATGAGGCTGAAATCAAAGGCCATCGTCGTACCTATATTGGTGCTATGCCGGGGAAGTTTGTGCAGGCTTTAAAAGATTGCGAAACTGCAAATCCGGTGATTATGTTGGACGAAATCGACAAGATTGGCGCTTCTTACCACGGTGACCCAGCATCCGCGCTCTTGGAGGTATTAGATCCAGAGCAGAACCATGATTTTATGGATCACTTTATGGATGTGCGTTTTGACCTGTCGAAAGCCTTGTTTATCTGTACTGCGAATACATTAGACTCAATTCCTGGCCCCCTCCTAGATAGAATGGAGGTGATTCGTCTCTCGGGTTATATCACTGAAGAGAAGATTAAAATTGCCAAGCATCACCTTTGGCCAGCGCTGTTAAAAGACACTGGACTGACGCGACAGCAAGTCCAAATTACACCGGCCGCAATTCGCCATGTTATTGAGGGGTATGCGCGCGAAGCTGGCGTGCGTAATTTGAAAAAGCAACTGGCTAAACTGGTGCGTAAACTGGCGGTTAAGTTTGTGACGACGGATATGAAATCGACTCGTATCCATGTCAATGAGCTTGAAGAGATGTTGGGTCAACCACGTTTTGCGCTTGAAAAAATCAATCAACAAATTGGCACGATCACCGGCTTAGCGTGGACCTCAATGGGCGGTGTAACCTTAACCATTGAAGCCAGTCGTGTGCATACCTTGAATCGCGGTTTTAAGCTATCTGGTCAGCTAGGTGAAGTCATGCAGGAGTCTGCGGGCATCGCTTATAGCTTTATTTCCTCTAACCTAGATAAATACAAAGCCGATCCAGAGTTCTTTGATAAAGCGTTTGTGCATGTACATGTGCCGGATGGTTCAACACCCAAAGACGGTCCGAGTGCTGGTGTAACTATCGCGACATCGCTGTTGTCTTTGGCGCGGAATGAATCCATTAAAACCCCATTGGCTATGACCGGTGAGCTGAGCTTAACAGGGCTAGTGTTACCCGTGGGAGGCATTAGAGAAAAAGTAATTGCGGCCAAAAGGGTTAGTATTAAAGAGTTAATTTTACCGGAGGATAACCGTAAGGATTATCAAGAGTTGCCTGACTATCTACAGGAAGACATGTTGGTACATTTTGCGAAACACTTTGATGATGTGGCGCGTCTAACGTTTAATATCCGTTCTAAGTCACGAGCTTTAAAGAGCTATCTATCACATAAAGACAGTGAAGCGGCCAAGAAGGCCTTAATCACTCCCCAGCCTTAACCAACAACACCTAATG
>JBNJEY010000124.1:0-3924 GCA_051746325.1 Pseudomonadota bacterium | reverse complement strand
CACCGGAACACCAGTATTTAACTGAACTTGACCAATGCCCTTAACACATTCGCCCGCCACATAATCAAAGTGTGGCGTACCACCGCGAATCACAGCACCAAGTGCAATAATTGCATCATACTTGCCTGATTGTGCCATTTTCTGAACGGCTAAAGGGATTTCGAACGCACCCGGAACCATGACTTTTACGATATTGTCGACCTCACCACCGTGGCGCACAATGGTATCAATCGCACCATTCACTAAGTGTTCTACAATAAAGCTATTAAAGCGCCCGACGACTAGACCCACCTTCATTCCTTGGGCGGTTAAGTTCCCTTCCACTATATTCATTTTTTGCGTTCTCTTTATCGGTTTAAATTTTTAATTTTGAATGGTGTTATTGTGCCACATTTTCCATTTCAAAAGCCATTTGATTCTCGCCCCCTGTCTGGGGAGATCACTCTTTTTTAGGAATGGTTTCCGAAATTTCTAGCCCAAAACCACTTAGGGCATTCATTTTTATCGATGAGCCAATAATCTTCAATTTTTTCAGACCGAGATCTGACAAGATTTGTGCACCTAGACCATAAGTCTTAGTATCATCTTCATATACGGTATCTGGCACATGAATGCCTAAGTCCTTCATTTGAAAAGCTTGAATTTTATCCAGTAACTCGGTGGCCTCTTCACGTTTACGTAATACCACAATCACTCCAGAACCGGCTTCAGAAATCTGCTTCATCGCTGAACGTAGGGGCCAACCGCACTCTGGACGATTTGAACCGAACACATCGCATAATGTATCCAACATATGCACACGAACCGCTGTCGGTGTTTCGGACTGTAATAAACCAAAGACCAATGCAAAATGTGCTTTATGTTCAAGTACATCTTGATAACCAATTAATTTAAAATCGCCAAACTCTGTCGGCAACTTACACTCGGAAACGCGCTCAATGGTTTTCTCATTTTGCAAACGATACTCAATCAGATCAGCAATCGTCCCTATCTTTAAACCATGCAATTTCGCGTAAGCTTCTAAATCATCCCGACGCGCCATTGAACCATCTTCATTCATGATTTCGACAATCACCGATGAGGATTCCATTCCGGCTAAACGTGCCAAATCACAACCCGCTTCGGTGTGCCCTGCCCTCGTTAAAACGCCACCAGGTTGTGCCATCAATGGGAAAATATGACCTGGCGTAACAATATCAGCAGGCCCTGCTTTATCAGCTACTGCAGCTCTTACCGTAGTCGCACGATCCGCCGCAGAAATACCGGTAGTCACCCCTTCCGCAGCTTCAATAGAAACCGTAAATGGGGTGCCATGTGGGTCTGAATTGTCTTTAACCATAAGCGGTAAATGTAATTGATGACAGCGCTCACGTGTCAGGGTTAAACAGATCAATCCACGACCGTAACGCGCCATAAAATTAATGTCTGCTGGCGTCACCATTGAAGAAGGGATTAATAAATCCCCTTCATTCTCACGATCTTCGTCATCCATTAAAATGACCATTTTGCCTTGTTTGTAATCTTCAATCAGTTCTTCTATTGTATTTAACTGCATCTTTATATAAATCCATTTTGAGCGAGAAATTCAGGGCTAATGTTTGATTCATCTTTGATTTGTGGTGCAGACATCATCCGTTCAAGATAACGCGCCAATAAATCGACTTCAAGATTGACCTTACTTCCGAC
This sequence comes from Pseudomonadota bacterium, assembly GCA_051746325.1. Taxonomy (GTDB): domain Bacteria; phylum Pseudomonadota; class Gammaproteobacteria; order Thiomicrospirales; family Thiomicrospiraceae; genus Thiomicrorhabdus. Next base: position 2,238 of record JBNJEY010000124.1, on the reverse strand, counting down.
TTCAAACTCTTTAATTGTAGTCTCTTGACGCGTGTGTGGCACAATATTGACACCAAAAATAGACCCTTCAACTTGATTGACCGTTAAGCTAATGCCATTGATACAGATCGAACCTTTGGCGGCAATATACTTACATAGGCTAAGCGGTGCTTCAACCTCATAACGCCATGAGCGTGCATCTTGGGAAATTTTACGAATCGTCCCCACCCCATCCACATGCCCACTGACCAAGTGACCCCCTAAACGATCTTGTAACCGCAAAGCTTTCTCTAGATTAACATGCGTCCCAACCTGCCACTGTGCGGCGGTCGTGACACTCATTGTTTCAGCCGAAACATCTGCCACATAACTCTTATTGGTGACTTCAATGACCGTTAGACAAATCCCATTGGCCGCAATACTGTCACCAACTTTGACATCCGACATGTCCAGTTTTCCAGTCTGAATAGTGACTTTCCAGTCACCATTTTGAGGGGCTATTTTTTCAATCGCACCCTGCGATTCAATGATCCCAGTAAACATTTAATCCTTCACCACAACGGGTTTTGAAACGATACAAATATCCTTACCAAACGTTTCTACTGAGTGTATCTGTAATTGGATTTTATCCACCATATGCTCAACACTCGGTAAGACGAACATCGGTTTCGCTTGATCACCCAATAGACTAGGTGCAATAAAGCAGTAAAGCTCATTAACTAAGCCTGACTCCATAAAAGCACCTGCAACAATCGCACCTGATTCAACCATGACATCGTTGATTTGCTCTTCTTCTGCCAGATAATTTAAAATTGAACGAATATCTAAACGGTCCTCTTCAGATGAGACGGCAACCAATCCAATATTTTTAGTATTAAATCGTTCCACTAATTCAGGATTAGCCTCAACCGCATCTCGGGATGTCATAATAATCGTACGGCCAGGAAGGCCCAACATTTTAGCTTCCAGTGGCATACTTAAATTCGAGTCTAACACCACTCGTAAAGGGTGACAATTCTCAAGGGTTAAATTCATTTTCGCCAACTCTTCTGCAGGCAATCTAACCGTTAGACTAGGGTCATCGGCCAAAACCGTGCCAATCCCCGTCACCAATGCACCACTACGAGCGCGCATTTTATGAACTTCAATGCGAGCCTCCTCGCCAGTAATCCACTGACTCTCGCCATTGGCCATTGCGGTCCGACCATCCAAGCTACTGGCCATTTTCAAGCGAACAAACGGTAAATTATTTTGCATTTTTCTGATAAACCCTAAATTAAGTGCTATTGCCTGATCTGCAAGCAAGCCGATTTGTGTTTCAATATTTGCTTGTGTCAATTTATGAATGCCTTTACCCGCCACCAAAGGATTCGGATCCAGCATGGCGATAAATACTTTCGCAACCCCCGACTCGACTAAGCCATCGGCACAGGGCAGTGTGCGGCCAGTATGCGAGCAAGGCTCTAAGGTGACATAAGCCGTTGCGCCAAAGGACAAGTCACCCGCTTGAGCGAGTGCCATTCGCTCGGCATGTGGCAAGCCCGCTTGTTGATGCCAACCCTCGCCAACGACCTGACCATCTTTTACTAAAACACACCCCACAGCCGGATTAGGCCTGGTTGAGTAAAGGCCTTTTTTTGCCAAATTAATCGCTCTTTGCATGTACTCAATATCTTCAGCTGAAAAATGAGACGATTGCGAACTATAAATATTCGGTAATTTTTTTTTGATCTTTTTCACCTAACTTGGCTTTTATTTAGAGGAGGTTGCGACGACCAGTTTCTCGATCTCTTCTCTAAAAGCATTCACATCTTGGAAAGAACGATAAACTGAGGCAAAACGGACATAGGCGACCTGATCTAAATCACGTAAAGCATCCATGACCCACTCCCCTAATTGATGGGATGGTATTTCACGCACGCCTTCAGACATTAAACGCTTGGTTATCTGACTCGCAACAAAATCAATCGACTCACTGGCTACAGGACGCTTTTCGAGGGCTTTAATTAATCCACGGCGTATCTTATTTTCATCGAAGCGTTCACGATTTCCGTCACTTTTAACCACTCTTGGTAGCGACAGCTCTGCAGATTCGTACGTTGTGTAACGCTCACCGCATTGCATGCACTCACGGCGACGTCTCACCTGAACACCTTCTGTCGCTAATCTTGAATCAACTACTTTCGTGTCAGGCGTATTACAAAATGGACAATGCATGAATATAACTCCGTTGTTATTGAATCATTTTATACGTTAAAT
>JBNJEY010000123.1:0-3946 GCA_051746325.1 Pseudomonadota bacterium | reverse complement strand
TACCAGTGTGCAGTTAACGCAACACTATCTTGATCGAATCTCCCAGTATGACCCCGACTTAAACGCGTTTGTCACAGTCACGCCTGAGTTAGCCATTAGTATGGCCGAAGCCGCAGATAAAAAAATCGCGGCAGGAGTGGCCCAGTTGCTGACTGGGATTCCGATTGCCCATAAAGATATCTTCTGTACCGATGAGGTTAAAACCTCTTGTGGCTCTAAAATGCTGGATAACTTTATCGCCCCATATGATGCACACGTCGTGACCTTGCTCAAGAAAATTGGCATGCCTATATTGGGTAAAACCAATATGGATGAGTTCGCCATGGGCTCTTCTTCAGAGAGTAGTTATTACGGACCAACTAAAAATCCTTGGGACCATAAAGCGGTTCCGGGCGGTTCTTCAGGTGGTTCAGCCGCAGTCATTGCTGCGGGGCTTGCCCCCTTAGCTACCGGCACAGATACAGGTGGTTCGGTTCGCCAACCAGCCTCTTTCTGCGGCATAACGGGTATTAAACCAACTTACGGTGCCGTTTCACGTTTTGGCATTATCGCCTATGCTTCTAGTTTCGATCAAGCCGGTCCAATGACCCGTTCAGCCGAAGATTCAGCTTGGATGCTAAACGCCATGGCTGGATTCGATGAGCGTGATTCAACCAGTTTAGAACGTGAAAAAACCGATTACACGGCTCAGTTAGACCAATCGCTTAAGGGTCTAAAAATTGGGGTGCCTGCCGAGTATTTTGGGAAAGGTTTAGATCCTGAAGTGGAGACCGTTATTAAGACGGCGATAAGCGAAGTCGAAAAACTTGGCGGCGAAGTGGTTAACGTTCACCTGCCGAATAAAGATTTGGCCGTGCCAGCCTATTATGTCTTAGCGCCCGCAGAAGCCTCCGCGAACCTATCACGCTATGATGGTGTGCGCTTTGGCTATCGTTGTGAAAACCCTAAGAATTTAGAAGACCTTTATAAACGTTCGCGTTCGGAAGGGTTTGGTGAAGAGGTAAAACGTAGAATTATGGTAGGGACTTATGCCTTATCAGCCGGTTACTACGATGCTTATTACCTTAAAGCCCAAAAATTACGCCGTATGGTACGCGATGACTTCACGAAAGCATTTGAACATTGTGATGTCATTATGGGACCCGTTGCGCCAACGTCTGCTTTTAATATTGGCGAAAAATCTGACGATCAAGTCAGCATGTATTTGACCGATTTATATACCATACCCGTGAACTTAGCAGGCCTGCCTGCTCTATCTGTGCCGGCGGGATTTGCAAACAATCGTCCGGTTGGATTGCATATTGTGGGACCTTATTTCAGTGAAGCTAAATTGCTCAATATTGGTCATCAGTTTCAACAAGTCACTGATTGGCATAAGCAAATGCCAGCACAGTATCAATAATTCAGTAGGAGTCCAATCATGAGTTGGGAAGTAGTCATTGGTTTAGAGATTCACGCTCAGTTAACCACCAAATCAAAAATATTTTCAGGCGCTTCAACCGAGTATGGTGCTGCCCCTAACAGCCAGGCCTGCCCAATTGATTTGGGTATGCCTGGCATGTTGCCGGTGTTAAACCAAGCCGTTTTAGGTAAGTCGATTATGCTTGGCTTGGCGTTAGATGCCGAGCTAGGTCTGCGTTCTGTGTTTGACCGTAAAAACTATTTTTACCCAGATTCACCTAAAGGGTACCAGACCACACAGATGGATTTTCCCATTGTGGGTCAAGGCAAGTTAACCATCGATTTGGAAGATGGCAGTCAAAAGGTCATTGGTGTGACCCGTGCGCACTTGGAAGAGGATGCCGGTAAATCGGTACATGGTATTGTCCCAGGGCAAACCGGTATTGATCTGAACCGTTCAGGTACACCCTTATTAGAAATTGTATCTGACCCAGATATGTCTTCAGCGAAAGAGGCGGTCGCCTATGCCAAAAAAATGCATGAGTTGGTCCAGTATTTAGGGGTTTGCGATGGCAATATGCAAGAAGGCTCTTTCCGTGTTGATTCCAATGTCTCAGTCCGTCGTCCAGGTGAGCCTTTGGGTACGCGTGCCGAGTTAAAGAATATCAACTCCTTTAAATTTATTGAAAAGGCGATCGAAATAGAGATTGAACGCCAAATTGAAGTGATTGAAAGTGGCGGACAAGTCGTTCAAGAAACTCGTTTATACGACTCTGAAAAAGACATTACCCGTTCAATGCGTACCAAAGAAGAAGCCAACGATTACCGATATTTTCCATGCCCTGATCTATTGCCAGTGATTATCACGCAAGCGGATATTGAAGTTGTGAGAGCGGTTATGCCGGAACTGCCCGATGCGAAACGTGCCCGTTTTGTCTCGGAGTTTAATTTAAGTGATTATGATGCTCTCGTCTTAACGGGCTCTCGTGCTATGGCAGAGTTCTTTGAAAAAGTCGTGGCTTTAACCGATGCCAAAGATCCTAAATTGTGTGCAAACTGGGCGACCTCTGGTTTTTCAGCCGCATTGAATCGCGATGGGTTGTCAATTGCATCCGCGCCGGTCTCTGCAGAGATGTTGGCGGGGATGCTTGCGCGCATTATGGATAATAGTATTTCGGGTAAAATCGCCAAGCAAGTCTTTGATGCCATGTGGCAAGGTGAAGGCTCTGCGGACGAGATTATCGAAAGCAAAGGTCTTAAGCAGATTACCGATACAGGCGCCATTGAAGCTTTAGTAGATGAAGTACTGGCCAGTAATCCAAATCAAGTTGAAGCCTATAAAGGCGGGCAAGAGAAGATGATGGGCTATTTTGTCGGACAGATTATGAAAGCATCTGGCGGTCAGGCCAATCCTGGGCAGGTCAATAAGCTACTGATGGCTAAGTTAAAGGCCTGATCTAGATATTAACTCAGACTCACTGCTCTTTATGGCTATAAGTCTGATATATTGTTTAAGTTGTTGTTTTTACATAAAAAAAGATCTATCTAGGCCTGGTTAGTTCTGTTTTTTCAGTTAAAATCATTAATAATGCTTGAAAGGTTATAAAAAAACCTTATATTACTCATATAAATTACTTCTAACCAAGTAGTGAAACTTTTAAATTTGAAAACTGAATAAGGAGTCTTCAATGAAACGTATTGGTTTATTTTTACTGACAAACATCGCGGTCATCGCGGTGGCCATGTTGGTGATGAATATTTTAGGTGTCGGTAGCTACATGGAAGGCACGAGCCTTAACCTAAATAGCTTATTCATGTTCGCTTTAATCTTCGGTTTTGCAGGCTCGTTTATCTCTTTAGCGATGTCTAAGTTTATCGCGAAAATGTCAACGGGCGCTAAAGTCATTGAGACTGCAAGCAATTCAGACGAGCAGTGGTTATTAGATACCGTTGCCCGTCACGCAAAAAAAGCGGGTATTAAAACCCCTGAAGTGGCGACCTATGATTCACCGCAGCCAAATGCGTTTGCAACCGGTATGACTAAGAACAAATCTTTAGTTGCAGTCTCTACTGGTCTGATGCGTAGTATGCGTCAGAATGAAGTAGATGCGGTATTAGGGCACGAAATTGCTCACATTGCCAATGGCGACATGGTGACTATGGCCTTATTACAAGGCGTGTTAAACACTTTCGTTATCTTCTTCGCCAAGATTGTCGCTTATGTGGTGGATCGAGTTGTGCTCAAAAATGAAGAGTCTGGTCACAGCTGGACATTCATTATCGTTGATATCGCTGCGCAAATTTTCTTCGGTATCTTGGCAAGCACAATCGCTTTCTGGTTCTCTCGTAAGCGTGAATTTCATGCTGATAATGGGGGCGCTTACCTAGCCGGTAAAGAGAATATGATTGCCGCATTACGTCGTCTACAGACTATGCAGCCTGGTCAATTACCTGATCAAATGGCCGCATTTGGTATCTCTTCTGTTGGCAGCAAGTTTGGTAAGTTGTTTACGTCGCATCCACCGCTTGAAGATCGTATTAGAGC
>JBNJEY010000122.1:0-3961 GCA_051746325.1 Pseudomonadota bacterium | reverse complement strand
GTTGTAATACTGTGTCGCAAAAGTAAGGCTTATAGTTGGCATTGCTTGGATCTAATGCCACACACACACCACACACCTGTACATTACAAATGCAGCTCGAACAACGCCTTAATGTGTTCACGCGCCGAGAGGGCTAAGGCTTCGAGATCGTAGCCGCCTTCTAATACCGAAATCACCTTGCCTTGCGCAAACTCTTTGGCAATAGAGTTAATCTCTTCGGTAATCCAAAAATAATCCTTTTCATGCAGTCGAATATGCGCCAGAGGGTCCAAAGTGTGGCCATCAAAGCCGGCTGAAATCAGAATTAATTGCGGCTTAAAGGCTCTTAAAGCTGGGAAGGCCTGCTCGCGCCAGAGTGCTTGAAACTGCTCACTATCGCCACCTTTTGTCATGGGCATTTTCAGCATATTGGGGATGTCAGACTTAGGTTCACTAAAAGGGTAGATGTCGTCTTCAAAACTGGATGCAAACAATAGGCGCGGTTCTCGACGTGCGTAGCTTTCAGTGCCATTGCCATGGTGCACATCAAAATCAACGATGGCGATACGTTCATAGCCATATTGTTGAAAGGCGTAGGCCGCGCCAATGGCAATATTATTAAACAGGCAAAACCCCATAGCATGGTCGTACTCTGCGTGGTGGCCTGGCGGGCGAACATTACAAAAAACCTTTTGGGCTTTGCCCGATTCGACCGCATCGACCGCATCTAACATGGCACCGACCGCATGTCTGGCCGCGATAAGGCTGCCAGGACTTAAGCAGGTATCATTATCAAGACAGACAGTGCCCTCTTTGGGCAGTTTAGATTTAATGTGCTCCAGATGCGAAGCGGCATGACACAGTAGCAGTTCGCTATCAGTGGCGGCACGCGATTCCATCTGTGGCATTAAGTCAAATAACTGGTTACTGATCAATTGGTCTTGAATTCGACTGATACGTTGATCTATTTCAGGGTGACCTGGTCCATTGTCATGCAAACGACACGAAGAATGGGTAATATATAAGTTCATTCACTTACTCTCCAGTAAAGGGGATCAGATGGGACCACATTATTTATCAAAGCTCTTTAATCCGTTAAGTGTTGCTGTATTTGGCGCAAGCGACCGAGCAGAATCAGTTGGCGCAAATGCCCTGCAAAATCTGCTAAAGGCCGGCTATCAAGGCGAACTCTATCCCATTAATCCTAAACATGATAGGGTGCAAAATCAAGTCTGCTATAAAAATATTGCCGATCTGCCAAAGATTCCTGAGTTAGCGGTCATTGCCACCCCCGTAGCGTCCATTTTAGCCATTATCCAAGCTTGCGGTGAAAAAGGGGTGAGCAATGCCGTTATTCTCTCGGCCGGCTTTGAAGATGAGGCCGGTAAACGCTTGCAACAGAAGATTACGACAGTAGCGCACAGTTATGGCATGCGTCTGTTAGGGCCTAATTGCTTAGGCATTTTACGCCCAAAAATTGGGCTTAATGCCACCTTTAGTAAGAACCAGGCCAGGCCTGGTCATTTGGCTTTAGTCTCTCAATCGGGTGCCTTGTGTACTGCGGTTTTGGACTGGGCCGAGGCTAATGATGTCGGTTTTTCGCTGGTCGCATCAACCGGAGATGCTGCGGATATTGATTTTGGTGAAATTCTCGACTACCTCGCCTCGGATTCGCAGACTCACAGTATACTTTTGTATATTGAAGGGGTGACCGATGCTCGTCGTTTTATGAGTGGCTTGAAAGCCGCCGCACGTATGAAACCGGTGATTCTTTTAAAGTCGGGTCGTCTGCCCGAAGGGAATTTGGCGGCGATGTCGCACACTGGTGCCATTGTCGGAGGAGACGATGTCTTTGATTCGGCCATTGAGCGCGCGGGGGCGATTCGCGTGCTCTCGATATCACAACTGTTTGCGGCGGCCAAAACACTGTCAGACAATATAAAAATTAAAAACAACCGACTGGCAATTGTAACCAATGGCGGTGGGCCGGGTGTTATGGCCACGGACCGCGCGGCAGAGTTAGGCATTGAAATGCCGCAACCCAGTGAGCAAAGTCTTAAAGCGTTCAATGGCTGTCTGCCCAAACACTGGTCGCACAGCAATCCCATCGATATTTTAGGGGACGCGAGCAGTGAACGTTACACTCAATCATTAGAGATCTGCCAGGCTGATAATCAGTTTGACTCTATTTTGGTGTTATTAACCCCGCAAGCCATGACCGATCCGACAGCCATTGCCAAGGCCGTTACCGAGTTTGTGCAAAAAACACCACACTGTAAACCCATCTTTACCGCTTGGTTAGGTGAACATCTGGTTTCAGAGGGGCGTAACTATTTCAGTCATTATAAAATCCCCACCTTTAGAACCCCTGAAAATGCCGTAGAGGCTTTTGCCTTTTTATCCGCTTACCATCAAAACCAGCAGTTATTAATGCAAGCACCTGCGGCCGTTGACCAACACAGTAAACAAGCCGATGCGACGGGAGCGCGTTTAATTATTAATACCGCGCTTGAAGAACAGCGCGACTTTTTAACGACCACCGAAACGCGCGCGATAATGCATGCCTTTGGTATTGCTATGACCCAGGCCATTGAGGCTGAAAATGCCAATCAAGCGATGGTAGCGGCCGAGTCTCTAGGTTTTCCAGTCTGTATGAAGGTTAATTCACCCAAGCTCACGCATAAATCGGATGTCGGCGGGGTGACATTAAATTTACAGAGCGCGCAAGCGGTGCGAGATGAGTTTAGGCAAATGATCTCGCGTATTAAACGTGCCGAGCCTGACGCGGATATTCTAGGCGTCACTATTGAACCGATGTATCACTCGAATACGGCGCGAGAACTGATTATTGGCGCGATACGCGACCCTGTCTTTGGCCCCGCAATTACCTTTGGCAGTGGTGGCACGATGGTCGAGGTGCAAAAAGATCTCTCAATCGGCCTGCCACCGTTGAATTCCTTTATTGCCAACCGCATGATCAGCAGAACCAAAGTTTCTAAAATGCTCGGCGTTTTTCGTGGACAAGCGGCCGTGCCACTGTCGACCATTGTCGATGTGATGTTGCGCGTGTCGGATATGGTTGCACAACTGCCTGAAATCATAGAGCTGGATATTAATCCGCTCTTAGCCGATGAAAAGGGGGTGATGGCCGTAGATGCTAGAATTCGGGTGAAAGATCTCCAGGGGCATCCAACCCCTTATCAACATATGGCCATTCACCCTTATCCTGCGGAATTGATTCAAAAAGTGCAAACCAAAACGGGCTTAGCCGTAATTGTGCGTCCGATTCGCCCAGAAGACGCCAAAATGGAGGTCGATTTTGTTAATAACCTCTCCGAACGCAGCCGTTACTTGCGCTTTATGGGCAACTTACAAACACTGACGCCAGCCATGCTGTCGCGTTTTACACAGATTGATTATGATCGTGAAATGGCGTTTATTATTACCACCGAAGATGAAAACAATCAGACGATTGAAATTGCCGTCGCACGTTACACCACCAATCCGGATGGTCACTCTTGTGAAATGGCGATTGTCGTCAGAGATGACTTTCAACACCAAGGACTGGGTGAACTGTTATTAGATAGCTTGATTAGGCACGCTAAATCCAAGGGGTTAAAAACAATGGAAGGTGAAGTTTTGAATGAAAATAAAGGCATGCTCAAATTAGCGAAGGGGTTTGGTTTTAAACTGACGCCAATTGAAGGAGACCACTTAGTAACAGCGATTTCCTTAAATTTATGGAAATGAAATGATATGGGACTCACATTCCAGGATGTTTTTATGTAGCGGTGACATACTTTAAAATCTCAACGACTTGTTCAGGTGTTGTTGCCCAAGCGAAGGCTGCAGCATCGACCTCTTTTAGCGGATGAATAATCGATTCATCATGCAGGGTAATATAAGGAGTGTCTAGGGCGGCGCAGTAACCTGCATCAAACGCAGCGTTCCATTGCTTGTATTTATCGCCAAAACGCACTAT
>JBNJEY010000121.1:0-3976 GCA_051746325.1 Pseudomonadota bacterium | reverse complement strand
ATTCTATTGAAGGAATTGCTTTTAAATGGCTTTTTAAAATCCCCTCTACCGCATTTACGCTGGTCAGGATGACCTTATCATACTGCTCCAACTCTTTGGTTAGACAAGCCCTTAATGCTTTTTGAGAACCCCATTGAATTGCCAGTGTTGGGCAATTCAATGCCTTGCCACCTGCGTGCTTAACTAGCTCAGACAGCACTTCTGCCTGATGTTGTGGCCGAGTATTTAGCAATGTAAAACGGGACAAGCTTGTCATGAGTCTAACCCCACAACCAACGCTTTATTAACCTTTATGCAAATCAGAAGCATAGACTTCATCCAAAATGGCTTTGGCACCTTGATCCAGTAGCTTCTCTGCTAAAGCGATTCCTAATGCATTGGCATTCGCTTTATCGCCTTCAATAGCGGCGGTTAAAATAACAGAACCATCTAATTCACCCACCAATCCGCGCATAGAAATTTTATCCCCATCAAGTTCAGCAAAGACCCCGATAGGCACTTGGCAACCGCCTTCTAGATGGTGGTTCATAGCACGCTCGGCAATGGTTCGAATCTCTGAATCGACATGATTTAAGACTTTAATGATTTCAAAGGTTTCCTGATCGTTTGCAAAGTACTCAATACCTAATGTTCCCTGGCTCACGGCTGGTAGACAAAGCTCTGGTGAAATTTCATGACGAATTCGTTCATCCAACTTTAAACGCTGTAAACCGGATGTGGCTAAAACAATGGCGTCATACTGCCCCGCATCCAACTTACCTAAACGCGTGCCGACATTACCGCGTAAATTACGGACATCTAAATCTGGACGAGCCGCCATTAATTGGGCTTTACGACGTAAACTCGATGTGCCCAAAATGGCACCTTCTGGCAAGGCATCAAAGGTTGCATAATTATTTGAAACAAACGCATCGGTGGGTGCTTGACGCTCTAGAATCGCCCCTAAGGCAAACCCTTCCGGCAGTTCCATGGGCACATCTTTCATAGAGTGGACGGCAATATCAGCCTCTCCGGCCATCATGCGATCTTCCAACTCTTTGGTAAATAGCCCTTTACCACCAATTTTGGCTAAAGGCACATCTAAAATTTTATCGCCTTTGGTCGACATGGGCAGCAATATAATCTCTAGTGCTGGAAAAACCTTCTCTAGCTCTGCTTTAACAAACTCGGCTTGCCACATCGCCAAAGGGCTTTTACGCGTTGCGATTCTTAAGGTTTTTTTCATTCTCTTTCCCATTTATTAACCTGACAATAGTCAGTCAGTTATTCTGATTTTGATTCTCATCCCATTTTACTGAAAATCCCGTTAGAGTTTTAGTTAAAATAGGCAATTATCCATTTAATACCATTGTCTTAAGAATAGAAACCTTTTAAACGAAGGCTTGGCGGGGTGTGATCTGTCAGCCTAAGCGGGCAATGATGCCTGAACGGCTTGATCTTCAGGCGAGGCAAGCAGCAAAATAATAAAGCAAAAGGGTTAAAACCGTATGAACAATGCACACAATCAACAGAAACTTTCTAGCGCCCGTTTTAGCGAATCAACCGATGCGTTTGTAGAAGCGTTTACCGCATCGATTCAGTTTGACCAAAGAATGTATCAGCAAGACATTCAAGGCTCGATTGCCCATGCCAAAATGATTTTTAAAGCAGGTATTCTGAATGAGACGGAATTAAATGCCATTTTAAACGGCCTGCAACAGGTTAAAGATGAGATCGAAGCCGGCAATTTTAACTGGTCGATTCAGCAAGAAGATATCCATATGAATATCGAAGCCCGTTTAACCAGCTTGATTGGCATTACCGGTAAAAAATTGCACACCGGGCGTTCACGTAATGACCAGGTTGCAACCGATATTCGCCTCTTTATTCGCGATGAGATTGATGCCATCTTGCCTGAGATGAAACGCCTTCAACAAGGTCTTGTGATGTTAGCGGAGCGTGAAGCAGACACGATTATGCCCGGCTTTACACACTTACAGACAGCGCAACCGGTAACTTTTGGTCACCATATGCTGGCCTGGTTTGAGATGATTAAACGTGATATAGAGCGCCTGCAAGATTGTCGTAAACGCGTTAACACCTCACCACTTGGCTCTGCAGCGCTGGCGGGGACCACCTACCCGATTGACCGCGCTTATACCGCTGATTTATTAGGCTTTGAGCGCATTAGCGAAAACTCATTAGACGGGGTTTCTGACCGGGATTTTGCCATTGAGTTCACTGCGTTTGCCGCCACGCTAATGATGCACTTATCGCGTTTTTCAGAAGAGTTGGTTTTATGGTCTTCGGCACAATTTCAGTTTATAGACCTACCCGATCGTTTCTGTACCGGTTCGTCGATTATGCCGCAAAAGAAAAATCCCGATGTACCCGAGTTAGTGCGTGGTAAAACCGGACGTGTTTATGGCCATTTAATGAGCCTGTTAACGCTTATGAAATCGCAACCGCTGGCCTACAATAAAGACAACCAAGAAGACAAAGAGCCGTTATTCGATACGGTCGATACCGTGCGCGGCAGCTTGCGTGCCTTTGCCGATATGGTGCCTGCTTTAATTGTAAAGCGTGAAGTCACCTATGAAGCAGCCAAACGCGGCTTTTCAACCGCCACCGACCTAGCCGATTACTTAGTTGGTAAAGGCTTGGCTTTCCGTGATTCCCATGAAGTGGTGGGATTAGCGGTGGCGCATGGTATTAAAAGTGGTGAAGATCTTTCTGAGATGTCCTTAGAGACATTACAAGGTTTTTGCGAGCAGATTACTAAAGATGTCTTTGATGTATTAACACTAGAAGGTTCTGTAGCCGCGCGTGACCATCTCGGTGGCACAGCGCCTAATCAGGTAAGAGCTGCCGTTGCCCGTGCTAAAGTCTATTTGGCGGAGTAATTAGGCTTAGTTTAGCATTCTCTAAAAATTGACCAGGCCTTTATGCCCGCAGGGGTATGCCTAAACGCAAAGTTGCCGAGAAATGGCTCTTTTGAGGGCTTTTAAGTTCTGATTTGACTCTTTTTGACTCTTTTACCATAACTTTTATTTATTCGCATTTTGCATGCATTGAGGGGCCCTTGTGCGTTTAGACTGTTTTCTCAGTAAACAAGCCGCTTACAGTCGTCGGTCTGTTTTACAACTTATCTCACAACGCCAAATCCGTGTCGATGGTGTCTTGGTCTCTAACCGGGAACACCCTGTTACGTCCTTTTCGCGGATTGACGTTTCTGGCAAACCGGTCACGCTCTCACAAGCCGCACGTTATTTTATGCTCAATAAACCAGCGGGCTATCTGAGTGCTACCACCGACAAGCAACACCCTGTCGCACTTGAGTTATTAAAAGGAGTAGAACAACAGGGGCTGCACATTGCAGGCCGACTCGATCGCGCCACCACTGGTCTGCTGATTATGACCGATGATGGTAAGTGGTCACGCAAGCTGACAGAACCCAAACAGAAAATCCCCAAAACCTATCTGGTCGAGACCGCCTATGCGCTCTCTCCTGAAACGCCACAACGCTTTGCCGAGGGCATCTATTTTGGTTATGAAAAGATGACCACCAGCCCGGCACTGATTGAGTTATTAGGCGAGAGCTCTGCACGCTTAACCATCTATGAAGGGCGCTACCATCAAGTCAAGCGAATGTTTGCCGCTGTGGGCAATCGTGTGGTGAATTTACACCGCGAAAGCATGGGAGAGATCAGCCTGGATTCTAAGCTCAAGCTGGGAGAGTTTAGGGCATTGACCATACAAGAGATAGACTCTTTAAATTGACCCAAAAAAACGACCAGGCCTGGTCGCTTTATTCTACTTTTTCATTCACTCTTAAATTAATCATTAAACTGAATGACCGAGCGAACCTGCATGGCATTATGGCTAAAACTGTTCAGGACCGCCAGATCAATTAAACATGCCATACCAACAACTTGATAACCTACTTTTTCACAAAGTTCTGCAGCCGCACCCATTGACCCGCCGGTGGCAATCAAAT
>JBNJEY010000120.1:0-4003 GCA_051746325.1 Pseudomonadota bacterium | reverse complement strand
GTTGTAACGGTTGAGAGTGAACGGTTTTTAGAAATCCATAATCATCACTTTTTTTCCATAATCCAAGCCAGAAATTCATTTCTTGATACCAAAGTATCGGCTGTTTATGTTCAATACGAAACAAATTCATCGCTAAGGCTTTATTCCAAACAAAACGATTTGCACCCGAAAACTCAATCATCTTCTGAGCTTGGTCAGAATTTGGATTTAAACGGAATTTAAAAGCTTTACGAATCATTTTCTTCATACGAATATCGTAACACTATTCAATTAATGACACAATCTAAAACAGGCTGCGCCTGTTGTGCTTATATCCCCGACCTGCAGGACGGGGTTTTACACACTCAGTGATAAACTCATTAGACAAAACTTAACCGTTTAGTGGCTTCAACTCTTTCGGATTTAGGACGGTAGTGAAAGACGCATACACGCTATTGGACAACGATATCCAGTGGAAAGTTGCATCTAAAGACACTTCCTTTGCCAATCACACTCTCAACACTCAAAGTAGCATTGTGCTTCTCTAAAACATGTTTAACAATCGCCAGTCCCAACCCTGTCCCACCGGTCACTCGTGAACGGTCTTTATCAACGCGATAAAAACGTTCCGTCAAGCGAGGAATATGCTCAGCCGCGATTCCCAAACCCTGGTCTTTTACCTCGTAGTGCGCGCCCTTTTTATCCAAATACCAACGAATCGTGATATTCCCGCCTTCAGGAGAATAACGAACGGCATTGGCCACCAAATTCATAAAAACACTCTTCAGCGGTTCGGTATAACCTTGTAACTTTAGGCCGGGGGTTATCTCAAATACAATATGATGTGCATCACTTCCAAGCTGCCGAGCCTCAACACTGATATTCTGTAAAATTTCTGGCACATCCACAATACCGGCTTCTGACGTGATGGAATCGGCCTCCATTGAGGAGAGTGTTAACAGATCTTCGATAATCAACTGCATACGATTCGATTGGTTTTCCATGTGCTCCAAGGGAGTTTTCCACAGAAGCAGGTGTTCACCCGGCATATCCTGCATAAGCTCAAGATAGCCTTTCAAAACCGTTAAAGGGGTTCTTAATTCATGTGAAGCGTTGGCGATAAAATCACGTCTTATTTGGGCCAACTGGTAAAGTTCGGTAATATCTCTCGCCACCAGTAACTTATGGCTTTCAAAGTAAGGAATTATTTTGATATCAAAGGTACGTTGCTTGCCCTGCAATGAATTCAAAATAAGTGCTTTTTTGTAATCGGCTCGTTTCAAATAATCAATAAATTCAGGTTGGCGAATAATACCTTCGACTTTGCGGCCTATGTCCTGCCGACGTAAACCCAATATCGATTGTGAAGGCCTATTAAACCATTCAATATAGTTATCCTGGTCCATTGAAACAATCGCATCCGGGATCTGCATCGAAGCCGCTTTAAACTGCTCAGATTTATACAGATATAAATCGGCGTGTTTTTCAAGCGCGCGCTGTTTTTTTGATACCAGATAGCTTAACTCACTCCAGAAACCAGAAGCCGGCGGAAAAGTTGCAACACCGCCACTCATCCATTTTTCAAACTTGCGCATGCTCCATAACTGCCGTCCCATATAGGCAAACAGATAGAGAACAAAGCAGACAATCCAAGCATTGGTCAGCCAGGCGATAAACAGCACCACCCATGCGCTGGTGATAATCCAGGTGAGCTCTCGTTTAACGCCACTGGAGAACAACGTTTAAGCGCTCGTCACTGAAAAACGATAACCTGAACCGCGAATGGTTTGAATATAATCTGCAACCTCCAGAGGTTCTAATAGTTTACGTAAACGCCGAATATGTACATCGACCGTTCGATCTTCAACCACGACATTGGTACCCCAAACTTCGTCCAATAACTGGCTACGTGAGAATACGCGGTTAGGATGGGTCATAAAAAAGTGAATCAATCTAAATTCAGAAGGCCCTAAAGAGACCTCTTTCTGATCGATAAAAAAACGGTGACTGCTCAAGTCCAACTGCATTTTTCCAGATTCGATTCGATCCGTTATGGGCTTGTCCGATAGTTGGCGGCGTAATAAGGCTTGTACGCGAGCGACTAAGGCACGAGGCGAAAAAGGCTTGACCACATAATCATCGGCACCAGAATCAAAACCTTTCACCTGATCTTCTTCTTCGCCACGCGCCGTGAGCATAATCATCGGCAAAGAGTGCGTTTGGCTATTCTGGCGTACTTTTTGGGCAAAGTCGACGCCTGACATGCCCGGTAGCATCCAATCCAGTAAAATCAGATCAGGTTTTTCTTCCAATGTGATTTTCCAGCCCGCTTCTGCATCAGGTGCCTCCCGTACCAAATATCCAGAAGCGCTTAAAGTGAACTTTAGCATGTCACGAATAGCCGCTTCGTCTTCTATAATCAGGATTGTCTGTTGACTCATTTAGCGTTCCTTATTGAGATTTCTAGGCATTTTGTGCCTTACTCTTTAACACCATCTAAAAACTCACTTAATTTTATGCTGTCCATATTTCGGACATCACGCCCTTCAACCAAATAAACAACACTTTCAGTTAGGTTAACGACATGATCGGTAATACGCGAACAGGCCCTGACGGCATAAATCATCTCCATCAAATGCTCAGGAGGGTATGCCGCCTTTTCAAAGGCCGCCTGTATTTCAGCCAATGACTGCTTTAGTACAAGATCCATCCTTTCTTGATCATCCACTATATCAATAATTTCTGATAAATCTAAGCATGAAAATGCATTGAGGGATTTTTTCAAATTCTCCACGCCGCATGAAGCAATCTCAACCAACCCTTTAAAGCCTGGTAAGCTCAAGCATTGAATCCCCTTTTTAGCCATTCTTGAGGCGAGTTTTGAAGCAATTACAGCCTCATCCCCAATACGCTCTAAATCGACCGCCATGCGAATTGAGATAATAATCAAGCGCAGATCGGATGCTCTTGGCTGTTGTCTTGCCAAGACCATCGCACAAAGACGGTCAATTTCCATCTCTTCTCTATTAACGATTTTATCCAGTTGCTTAATTTTTTTAGCAACGTTTCTATCATCACAGTTTGTCGCTTCTAATAAATAGTCAAGTTGCCTCTCCACCAACCCTCCCATTTCAAGCACTTGATTGAATAACGCTTCTAGATTGCGGTTAAGCTGCCCTGAAATGTGTTCATTAAATTGTCCTCTTTCCATGATCCTCTCCTCAAATTTTATACAATGACCGATTCTGATTTTTAAAGCAGTTGATTCAATTAGCCATAACGACCAGTAATGTAATCCTCTGTGCGCTTTATTTTCGGATTGGTAAATAGGTTGTCGGTAGAGGAGTATTCAATCAACTCCCCCATATACATAAAAGCGGTGTAATCAGAAACGCGCGCTGCTTGCTGCATATTGTGGGTAACGATCAGTATCGTAAAATCTTTTTTCAGCTCAAAGATAAGCTCTTCAATCGCTAAGGTTGAAATAGGATCGAGTGCTGAGGTCGGTTCATCCAATAACAGAACATCGGGCTTAATGGCAATCGCACGGGCAATACATAATCTTTGCTGTTGTCCACCCGACAGAGCAAGTGCATTATCATCCAGACGCTCTTTAGCCTCTGCCCACAGGCCAGCGCTTTTTAAAGCCCACTCTACTGTCTCATCCAGTAACGCCTTATCTTTAATGCCCTGTAGCCGAAGACCGTAACAAACATTTTCATAGATTGATTTTGGGAAAGGATTCGGTTTTTGGAAAACCATCCCCACTCTACGACGCAATGCCGAAACATCCATCTGCTTGTCATACATATTGTCTCCGTGAAGAGTCATCTCTCCGTCAACACTCACGATATCAATCAGATCATTCATTCGATTGAAACATCGCAATAGGGTTGATTTACCACACCCAGAAGGACCGATAAAGGCGGTGACTCTATTTTCAGGCACCTGCATATTGACTTGGGTCAATGCTTGTTTGTCACCGTAGTAAAGATTCCAGTTTTTAACTTCTATGGCAATTTTT
>JBNJEY010000119.1:0-4125 GCA_051746325.1 Pseudomonadota bacterium | reverse complement strand
AACTCAAGCCAAGTTAGCAAATCACCTGGCAAAAAAAAACCCAAGCTTTAAGGATGTTTTAGACCTAACCTGCTTATCACAAGAGATGCAAGATGCTCTGTTTAAAACGGTCAAAGTCGGTAAAGTTTGGGGTGTCGGCAAGCAACTATCGCAGAAATTAGAATCACAAAACATTCTGACGGCTTACGATTTAAAGTACTGTGATCCAAAAACCATTCGACAACAATTTTCGGTGACGCTTGAGCGAACGCTATTAGAATTAAATGGCCAGGCCTGCTTACCTTTTTATGAACATACTCCAGACGAACTCGCAGATACCCATGTCAAAAAAACCATCGAGAAGAAACAAATTATTTCGTCACGTTCTTTTGGACAATTGGTCGAGCACTTTGATGACATGCGCCAAGCGGTTGCTAGTTATACAGCCGTCGCAGCAGAGAAGTTGCGTGGACAAAATGGCACTTGCCAAATGATCACTGTCTACATTACCACACCGCCCTATCGAGAAAATATCCCGCAGTATCAAAACCATATAAGTCTACCGCTAGTCTACCCAAGCGACAGTACCGTGTTACTCAGTAAAATGGGCCTGCGTGCCTTAAAACAGATTTGGAAACCCGGGTTTCAATATTTAAAAGCAAGTGTGAGCTTATCGAAAATCAATCCAAAAGGCGCGATCCAAACGGATATTTTTGCCCCCAATCCACAGTACTCAGGCAATTCAAAGTCAGATGCGTTAATGTTGGTCATGGATCGAATGAACTGCAGAATGGGCAAAGGCAGCCTACAACTTGCCAATAGTGGACTACAACAAACATGGAAAATGAATCGAAATTTGCTCTCCCCCAGATGTACCACCCGGTGGGATGAATTAATGGTCGTAAAAACCTAATAAGCCGCCCAGGCCTCCAGAGGGCTATATCGAATATTTTGATCCCTAAGAGCTACACTCGCGTTTTTGAACATTGCTGACACATCAGTTTGTCATCAATCTGTCACCAATTTATTCTACTAAACAAAAAAAACTTTAAAGCATCCCTGAAACCCTTATAATATGAGGGTTCCAAAATTATGCGTTCGTAGCTCAGTGGATAGAGCACTGCCCTCCGGAGGCAGGGGTCAGGGATTCGAATTCCTTCGAGCGCACCATTTCTTTTTGAGCTTAGCTCTCAATCCTCATTCTTTACCTTGTGTTAAATTTGGTGACAACACCCTAGTCCATTAATAAAAATCACTCGCCAGATTTGAAATCATACTAAATTATAATTTCTCATTTTTAACTGAATTTAAAAATAGGGGGATTACATGTGTTCGTTACTTAAGGCTTGTTCAATCGCCGCTTCATAAGCCTATTTCAATATTTGCAATGGGCGCTAAGTCATAGGGGGCGACGACGGTAATGGTTTGGCCTGAAAGCTAGCCACCAGGCACAATACTGAAAATTGTTTTCATAAATTCTCCTGGTTTAATGCATCAGGGGTTAGGGAATCGGGAGTTAGGGTGTCCTTAAATTAATTGAGTGTTTCGCATAGCAGGGCACTCTTTTGTTGGATGCTGTGGTTTAGAATCCGGTCGTTTTCAGAATAATCCATTGGCACGTCCACAATATGTACGCCTCCAGCGGCAAAACAATTTTGCAGGGTTGAGACCAGATCCTCTGCTTTTTCAATGCGATGACCTTGGGCACCATAACTTTGAGCATAGAGCACAAAGTCTGGGTTGCCAAAGTTCAATCCAAACTCCTCAAATTGCATATTGGTCTGCTTCCACTTAATCATGCCATAGGCGTCGTCCCTTAAAATCAGCACCACAATATCCAATTTAATGCGAACACAAGTTTCCAACTCTTGTGAGTTCATCATAAAACCACCGTCGCCGCAAATAGCCATCACCCGAGATTCTGGGTGCACGAGCTTGGCGGCCATGGCAGACGGAAGACCCGCGCCCATGGTGGCCAATGCATTGTCTAGCAACACAGTATTGTATTGATAAGCTGGGTAGTTGCGCGCAAACCAAATCTTATAGACCCCATTGTCTAGAGCAATAATATCGATATCGCCCATCACTTGACGAACATCATTTACCAAACGTTGTGGGTATACTGGAAAACGGTTGTCATTTGCGCCTTCTACCACATGCTCGTCAATGTGATTTTTGGCGTGCATAAAACCGTTAAAGTTCCAGTGTAATTGACGCTCTAACCCTTGTTTGATTTGGTAAACTGCATTGGCAATGTCACCAATTACATCCGCTTGCGGAAAGTAGACTGGGTCAATGGCCGCATTGGTGTAATTAATATGCAGGACTTTAAAGCCATCGGGCTTCATAAAAAATGGTGGTTTTTCCACTACATCGTGGCCAATATTAATAATCAAATCGGCCTGATCAATCGCACAATGTAAAAAATCACGGTCGGAGAGTGCCGCACACCCTAAATACAAATGATGACGCTCATCTACCACCCCTTTTCCCATTTGAGTGGTAAAAAAAGGAATACCTGTTTGGTCAATTAACTGGCGAATCATTTTACCAGCAATTTTACGATTGGCAGCTGCACCAATCATGATTAATGGCCTTTGAGATTGTTTGATCATTTTAATAGCGTTGTCTACCGCCTTTGTTTCGGCTAGAGGGCGACGATGCATGCTCTGTTCAATGACACGGGAATCGGTATATTCTGCGGCAATGTCTTCAGGCAGTTCAAGATGGGTGGCGCCGGGACGCTCGGTTTTGGCCACGCGAAAAGCTTCACGAACACGTGCGGCCACATTATGACCGCTTGATATTTGGTGGGTGTATTTAGTGATGGGTTGCATCATATCCACCACATCTACAATTTGAAACTGTCCTTGCTTACTGGTTTTAATGGGCTTTTGGCCAGTAATCATCAACATAGGCATGGCACCAAGATTAGCATAGGCCGCCGGCGTAACCAGATTAGAAGCCCCCGGTCCGAGGGTAGCCAAACAGACACCCGCATTGCCAGTTAATCGACCCACGGTAGCCGCCATAAAGCCTGCAGCTTGCTCGTGGCGGGTTAAAATTAACTGAATGCTTGAATCTTTAAGCGAGTTTAAAAAATCCAAATTTTCTTCCCCCGGTATACCAAAAATATATTCAACCCCTTCCGCTTCTAATGCTTTGACTAATAAATCTGAAGCTTTCATATTCCTGTCCTTAGTTATTGAGGCTTTTAAAGACCCGCCCAAATGAGGTTAATCAAACCGCAATGGGTTTTGTAGCTCAATCATGGCCTGATTAAGCTTTTGCTTTAAGTAATGACCATAATATTCGTAGGCACCGGAAAAAAGCGCACTGGTTAATTCATTGCCTTGTGCATCTACAAAGACCATAGCCGGTAAACTGGTGATATTAAACAGCGTCTGATATTCTCTATTGGGGAGAGGTTCTCCGTAAAAATCAATGATTTCTCCGGACACATTGACTTCAATTTCTCTAAAAATGACCTTATTGTCAAATAAGCCACTTGCCAGATTAGGGTAAATGGCCTCTTCTTTTAGAACCTGTCCAGACTTAATTCCTTTATGCACTAACAAAATGGCAATAGGCAAGTTATGCATTCGGGCATGCTGTGCATCTTTGTAAAGATTGCTTGCCAGCGGCATATCGCTAGCCGCCTTGACTCCTAAGCTTTGCATAAATATCCAAACGGCCAAAACCAAAAATTGTGATCGTCGAAAGTCCATTATGTCACTCCTTGTCCAAGCCAGATTAGATGGACAGTTAGGTTGATATTTAACAGGTCATGTTAAACTAGTTCTGCTAAGCCGACTTAAGTTTAGCAATATTATCCGATAATTGATTGCGCGGATACAGCAAACTGCACCCGGACTCTGAATCTCTAACAATGTTAAAAGATTGCACTTTGTCTTTATTGTTCAGGTAATATTGGGCTAGCTCAAATCGTGTGAAGCAACTAGATACCGGGCCTGGTAACCTAGATAATATCCAACTGAATAACCCTCTACCCTACAGGACATAAAATCCAATCAAAAAAAAACCCGTTGTGCCTTTCGGCATAACGGGTTTTTAGAATATAAGCTTGGCAATGACCTACTCTCACATGGGAACTCCCACACTACCATCGGCGCTAAGACGTTTCAC
>JBNJEY010000118.1:0-4169 GCA_051746325.1 Pseudomonadota bacterium | reverse complement strand
TTTTGTTGTGAGATTAACAATCTCAATTAATGTGTATAATACCTTAAATCATTCATAACAGACATCTAATTGAGTATGAAAACCTTGAAGCTGACCACATTTAAATCAGGCTTAAACTTAAAGTCAAACCCTCTTGTTAACCGTGATGTAAAAAGCAAACCTTTAGGACTTTCATTAGGGCTTTTATTAGCGCTTTCAGCGACTCTATTAAGCGGCTGCTCTTACCTTGAACCCTACAAACCGCCTTTAACGCAAGGCAATGTGATGACAGAAGAATCGGTCTCATATATTCAGAAAGGACTGACTAAGGGGCAAGTTCGTGAGTTATTAGGACCGCCACTGGGTGAAAACCCATTTAACCCAAATCATTGGGAGTATGTTTTTTACAGCTCAAATCCTAACTTACACGCCGATTCGGCGAGACATTTAATTATCGACTTCGATAAAGATGAAATGGTAAAAGAGTGGAAAGCACAGCCGAGCCATGTCGTCTTAGAAGAAGAGGACTCTTGGTTAGGACTGGATTGGTTTTAATATCTAAACCGATAAAAATATATAAAAAAGGGCTGAAATTTCAGCCCTTTTTTATAACTAATCGCTCATATTCAATACTCTCAACCCTTTTTAAGAGGCACTATTAATTAATAGAGTTAAGATACACTACTTTGCCTTCTTGCGCTCTTGCTCAACCTTTTCCCTGCGACGATCACGAGGATCGACTTTTAAAGGTCGATAAACCTCAATACGATCTCCGGGGCGCAAAACCGTACCACTGTCGACCAATTTGCCAAAAATACCGACTTTATCGATATTTAAGTCTGGAAACTCCATTAAGAGTTTAGAACCCGCCAGCGCTTGAGCGACGGTAGTCCCTTCTTCGACCTCTTCATTAAATAAAAACTGTTCATCCGGTAAAGCATATGCGACTTCTATCTGAATTTTATTACCCGTCATTTTTATTTTCCTCACAAAGCTTTAATAAGTGCAAATTAAAATTGAGCGCCCCCCTCTTTCTTGAGCTCGCAAGCCTAAGCTAAGAGTAGACCTGCTTGGCACGTTCACAAAATGAATCTACTAAGGTCGTGGCGATCTGTTCAAATATAGGACCAATGGCGGCATTAAAGAAGCCGTTACTGACTTCAAACTCTATTTCAAACTGAATCTTGCACGCATCCACATCCAGTACTTTAAAACGCCACTCCCCTTTCAAGGATTTAAACGGACCCTCTAACAGATGTATTTCAATACGCTCATTAGGGACTAAGTGGTTACGGGTCTTAAATGTCTGGCGAATCCCAGCCTTGGCGATGGTGATACTGGCAACCATTTCCAAATCTGTTACCGACACAACTTCAGCCGCGCCACACCAAGGCAGAAAGTTAGGATAGTCAGCCACATTATTAACAATGTCATACATCTGTTTTGCTGAGTAGGGTAGCAGAGCTGTTCTGGCTATTTTTTTCATAAGAGTTAAGGCCAACGATTATCTTTAAAATCTAAGTAATTAATTGAACACCAGACACGAATTTGCCGATGCTCTCCCCGCTATTATAATGCGTGTTGTACTGCGTATTATAACAAAGCTTATAAGTCAGACTCCAGAGTATGAAACTTTTGAAGCTGCAGTCTCTTTTCTAAAATCTCAGCAAGAGGAATTCAGTAAGGGGAATATTAGACTGTAAAACCGTTGAGGATTGATTCATGTTAGAATGAAAAACTGTGTAATTTAAGGAGTCACTTTTATGGCTTATAGTTCCCGTTTTAAACAAAGTATTCCACTCTTTTTGATCTTGCCACTACTCTTATCTAGTCAAGTGAACGCCGCCGAATATCACCTCGTTGAAAACCCTGCTAACGTTGACGAATCAGGCACTGTTTTGAAAGACAGTTGGGTCGTAGACTATAAAGTCGATGACTTTACCGAGACAGTAGAGCAGGCAACTGTACTCTATATTCCAGAGGATTACCGTACCCAGAAAGTATTCTTTATGCGCTGTCGAGATTTCTTTGCTAATTTTAGTGTTCAATATCTGGATGAAGAGAAATTTCTAAAAGACAATAATGGCACGCTACCGAATGCCTCGCCGGGGTATGAGAAACACGGATATATTTATGACGACAAACAGAAACTGACCGTTAAAAGCGATTCAGATTCAGTGACATTTGATATTTCAGTGGGCGGACAGAACAAGGCGTTATCCAAACTCTTTAAAACCGATATTAAAGAACAACCAGGCCTGCTTGGCATGAGCTTTCATACCTCTTTTATCTATAAAGAGATGCCCCGTTTTAAATCGGATACTAACAGTTCGGAGACTAAGGCATTTTTTAACCTGCTAAAACCCGCTTTAACGGGCCAAAGTCCACTCTACTTTGAGTTAGAAAGTGCTAAAGGCCATAAACACAACTTTTCATTAGACGTAAAGCGCATGAACCAATTTGTTCCTAAGCAAGTTATGGACTACTGCTTTACTGGCAGAACTTTGAGATAGAAATTCAAAGTCTCTGCTAAGAATAAGTGAATATTAGGAAAGTAGGGTCACGTGCTACGGCGTTTAGAAAGTAAATCATTGCAGTGATTTTGCTATAATAGCCGCAGTTTAAAAATAATCTGTTTAAAGGGTCGGTTTCGACTAAAAAGATATGGCAAAAAAACCTAAAAATAAAGCACTTGAGAAGACCATTGCGCAAAATAAAAGAGCGCGTTTTGACTATCAGATTGATCAAACCTTCGAAGCGGGCATCTCACTGGAAGGCTGGGAGATCAAAAGTATTCGTCAAGGCAAAGTGAATATTAAGGAGAGTTATATTCTCTTAAAGAATCACGAAGCTTTTTTATTTGGTGCACAAATTCAAGCACTGATTACCGCCTCAACTCACACAATCCATGACCCGTTACGCTTAAGAAAATTGCTATTACATCGTAAGCAAATTGAGCTTTTAACCTCTAAGGCAGATCAAGATGGTTTAACGGTAGTGCCTTTAGATATGCACTGGAGTGACAGCGGCAAGGTCAAACTGACCATTGGTCTTGCCAAGGGTAAAAAATTGTATGATAAACGTGCCTCCGAAAAAGAGCGTGAATGGAATCGAGATAAAGCGCGTGTTATGAAACTCACTCGTTAACCATTTGTTCAAGAGCGCCTCGATTTATTATTGAATAAGTCGAGGTCTCCTTTTATAAAAACGCTATAATAACCTCGCTTTAGATAAAACCCCTTGAAAAAGATTTTATCGTCCTTATTGATTAAGTTAAGTAAGATTGTTTTAGATTGTTTGTTAATTTAAACACTCTCTTATTTGGCTTTTAAAGCCACCCGATCTGGTCAATTAGAACTGGCCAGGTCTGGTAGAACTGAATTTCATCAGTTTTCGTGTCAAACGAACGTTCCATTATGGGGGTGTTTTGGTTTCGACAGGGAGATGGAAATTTAGGATGCATGTCGTGCTTGAACCACTGCACGTAAATCTCGGTTCAAATGTTATAGTTGCAAACGACAATAACTACTCTCTAGCAGCTTAGGCTGTTAGTGCAGGCTTGGTCAGTTGTTCGTAGCCCCTAGTCTGTATCGACTCATACGGAATCGTCAGTGTCATGTGTTTGGATGACCCTGCCTAAACTTTACAAACTCGCCCTCTGCGATCCCTGCTAGTCGGGCAACAGTCGGGTTAAACTAATAGACTAAATAAACATGTAGAGTTCTAAGTGGAAGCTTTCTGGACGGCGGTTCGAATCCGCCCACCTCCACCAATCCCTAAGCCCTGGTTTCATTAGAAACCGGGGCTTTTTTATATCTATTGAATTCGCCTACTCTACAAAATACCAAAAGCTATTTTTTATTAAAATACTCACGATTACCGCGTTGACCAATCGCCCCCGCTAAACGTTTAATACCTTGAATATAGGCCGCGGTTCTCAAAGTGCATTGTTGACTTAAAGCCAAATCAAACACCTCATTGGATTGTGTTCTCATAATTTTCTTAAGCTTGGTATTGACTTCTTTCTCATTCCAGTAAAATCCGGCTCTGTTTTGCACCCACTCAAAGTAACTCACAATAACGCCACCCGCGTTAGCCAATACATCGGGGATGACCTCAATGCCATTCTCCTCTAAAATTTCATCATAATGCACGAGAGACCCCGTCCTTCAGGGTGGGGAGGGATAGCG
>JBNJEY010000117.1:0-4229 GCA_051746325.1 Pseudomonadota bacterium | reverse complement strand
CTAAAAGGATTGCACTCAATAGAGAAGAGTGAAAGAGCATCAGACTAAAAGATTTAAGTTGCATAGGTTACCTCTTTATTTTAGAAATCGATGGAGAAACCATCGGTATGCTCTATTGTTATTAATTTTACTAATTAATTACACATAAATTATTTTATGACCGAATAAACTCTTTGCAAAAGAACGACATACCGCACTATAGGTAAAAAAAGACATAAAAAAACCCGTTTTGAACGGGTTTTAAAAATAAAATACGTAAAAATAATTAAATTTTAAAATAACTCATCCTCATCCTCAATCTCTTCTGCCTTATGCATTCTCTGCTTCATACGCTCTTTCATAATAGAAATCGCTTCTTCTACAGGGGTATGCTGATCAAAGACAAGTTCAAATAACTCCTCTTCTTCTCGCATGGTAGTACCTTGACGGACACTTGCTTTAAACGCCTCCCACTCTGCGGCATCTTTAACCCGCATTTCGTGAGAAACAATCTCTGCAAGACCTGATATGCTGTGAGAGACATGCTCTAAACGCTGACTCAACTTGTCATAAAATTGGAAAGCGACAATCGCTTGATTCATTTTGGAAGCAAGTTCACTCGCTTCACTCTGTAATTCGTTTTGCAATGTCTGAGCAGACGCTCCAGCCAAAGTGGCCATTTTCAGACTCACTGTTTGAATCTGCTCAATATGTCGTGACATGTAGGTAAATGAATCAATTAGCGTATTGACCGAGTTATCACCCTCTGTAATCGATAAATCGATTTGAGCCACCGATAAATTTAAAATTAATATTGTTTGTTGAACTTCTTTGGAACCAAGTGAAAACTCTTCGCCTGCCATACTGACCTCTAAAAAATAAAAACATAATTATTAAACCAAACTATTTGGAGCTTATGCCGCATGCAGTTGCGCACTGCCACCTTTATGGCTGGTGACCGTTTCCATCACATCTAAAATAAGAGAGACGGTGCCATCTCCCAAAATAGTCGCTCCCGCGATACCGTCAATTTTCATAAAGTTGCTTTCTAAACTTTTAATAACCACCTGCTGCTGTCCAAGTAAATCATCGACAAAAACACCTGCACGTTGACCTCCTGATTCAATCACGACCAATAGACCATCGGCTAGATCTTCTTTGGCATCCTCTACCCCCAGTTTTTTATGCAAACGAATAACAGGAATATAGCTATCGCGTAACTTGTACAATTCGGTCTCTCCGGCAATCTCTTTAACAAGGGCTTTATCCACTTGAATCGACTCAATGATAGAGACCAAAGGAAAGACAAAAGTCTGGTTACCAACGGAACACAACTGGCCATCTAAAATAGCTAACGTTAACGGCAACGTAATGGTAAAGACACTGCCTACACCAACGGTTGTTTTAACCTCGACAGAACCCCCCAATCCTTTGATATTACGACGAACCACATCCATCCCCACCCCACGGCCGGAGATATCACTCACGACATCAGCCGTTGAGAAACCCGCATGGAAAATCAGATCGACAATTTCATCTCGGGTTAAGTTATGGTCTGATTCAATCACCCCTTTTTCAATGGCTTTCGCTTCGATTCTATCGGGATTAATCCCCGCACCATCATCGGTAATTTGAATCAAAATACTCCCACCCTGGTGGAAAGCGGCCATTTTAACCGTACCTATTTCAGGCTTGCCAGCGGCGATTCTTACGTCTGGTTGTTCAATGCCATGATCAATCGAGTTACGTACAATATGCACCAATGGATCGGTTAACTGTTCGAGCATGGTTTTATCAATCTCCGTACTCTCCCCCTCCATCACCAGATCAATTTGCTTACCGAGTTTCTGACTCACATCGTGCACAATTCGTGGCAATCGGTTAAACGCGAAACTCACCGGTAACATACGAATATTCATAACACTCTCTTGAAGTTCACGCGTATGGCGCTCTAAATGCGTTAAGCCTTCTTTTAATTTCTCGACCCAGTCATGCCCATCATCAGAGGATTTTCCAGCATTGGCTTCTTCGGCGTACTCACCGAACTGACTCAACATTGATTGGGTAATAACCAGTTCGCCGACCAAGTTAACCATTTGATCGATTTTGCTTAAATCTACGCGAATCGAACCCTCTTGCTTAGGGGCTTTTGCTGCCGGTTTCTCATCTTTTTTAACCGTCGCTACTGTGGGTTTGACAGCTACGGCCGCAGGGGGTTCTTCAGCTTGAGGAGTCGCGGCGGCAAGTTCAGCATTAGGAGCCACAGCAACCTCTACGAGTGCTGGTGCGGTTATGGTGATTTCAGCACCGTCGCCATCAACCCACTCAAAAACCTCTTTGATATCCTCTTCATTGACTGAATCACCTGAAAGTCTCAAATCCCACGTAAGGTACAATGACTCGGGATCAAACAGTGCTAATTCAGGTAGGGCACTGCTATCGGTTTTAACAGAAAGCTTGCCGAGCGTTTCGAGTTCACGAAAAATACGAATCGGCTCATTTCCAGTTTGTAGCAACTCTTTTTCTGGCACGATTTGAATCTGCCACTCACCGCCAGCTCTCTCGTCCAGTTCAACTACTAGCACTTCAATACCTGGATCAGCGGGCTCTCCACCCAATATTGCTTCCAATACTTGTTGAACGACACTGGCGCGTTCTTCATCAATCGGCTCATGGTTTTGTAGTTGAGAGAGCATATCCCTAAGGACATCCACAGCCGCTAACATCGCATCAATAGATTCCTGGGTCACTTCTCTTCGACCGTCACGCATCTCATCTAATAAGGTTTCTAAAACATGGGTAAATCCGGCAATCTCACTGAACCCAAACGTGCCACTGCCTCCTTTAATAGAGTGTGCTGCACGGAAAATATCATTAATTTTTTCATTATCAGGAACGCCAGGAGGCAGGTCCAACAGGCCTGTCTCCATGATATCCAAGCCTTCAAAACTCTCTTCGAGATAAGTTAAGCGAAAAGTTTCCATCATATCCATAGCGTTTATTCCTTAGAAAAGTTCTGCATCGCCTTCAACAGGCTTAGATTCAATATTTGTAATATAGCGACTCTCTTGATCGGCCAGTGACTGATTATGCATTGCATTCAATCGCCTGACGCGTACCCGACCGCTCAAGGGGTAATACAACACCTTTCGCGGATAGATATCGCCAATATCTTGTGAGACTATTTTAAAGCCCTCTGTGTAAATGTAATCAAACGCGAAGCCAATATTGTACCAACCAATGTTTGTCATCGAACTCATAATGCGACCGCCGCCAAAAAGTTTAAACTCCAAGCGCTCTCTTTTACCGCCAGAGGAGAGGATGGCATTGATCAAATTTTCCATGGCATAGTTGCCATATCTGTTTGCAGATGAGAGCTCTGTTGATCGATTTGAATTTTTATCGACCGGTAACATAAAATGGTTCATCCCACCTATGCCTGCAATAGGATCTCTGACGCAAGCGGAGATACAGGAACCCAAAACAGTCTCAATTCGCTCATTCTCTCGGGTGACGTAAAATTCACCCGGCAAAATTTTAATGGTTGTTATCCCTTCTGCAGGATCAATATTTTTTTGCATAGTGGTTAACTTTTATTATAAATATACAGCGTATTTTCGAGGTGAAAATAGACTGGAAGCAGGGTTCATGTGCTTTATACCCCGGCTATATTGGCACTGTTTACGACAACAGGCAAGGTTCAATTGCATCATTTTCGTTTAGGTAACCTCTATTAATTTAAGAATCAATCAAGCCACCCTTCAACTGCCGCTTCATTTCCTTGTGGTGTGTTCTACGCGATTTAAAAAAGTGACTTAATTGCGCACTGCACTCTGCCTGTAAAACACCTGAAAGAATCTCGAGTTTATGGTTTAGATTTTCATTTGCGGCCAGATTAAATACCGAGCCTGCGGCACCGGTTTTTAAATCGGGTGCCGCGTAAACCACGCGTGCAACCCTAGCATGAACCATAGCCGTGGCACACATTGGGCAAGGTTCCAAAGTGACATATAAGGTAGAGTCAATTAAACGATAATTTTCGATTGCTTGGCCAGCACTCTTTAATGCGACCATTTCGGCATGTGCCGTAGGGTCATGATTTTGAATCGACTGATTCCAACCCTCTGCGACTAGCTTCCCTGCTAGAACAATGACCGCACCCACTGGAATTTCTCCTTGAGACTCGGCCTTCTCTGCCAAACGATAAGCATATTGCATCCAAAAAAGATCTTGCTCTTTTTGTGAAAGGC
>JBNJEY010000116.1:0-4243 GCA_051746325.1 Pseudomonadota bacterium | reverse complement strand
GGCAGGCCTGGTTTTAAGAGCGCAATTTTTTGTTTAACGGCCTCTATCACCTTCAAGGCATTTTCACCGGAACGCATTACGACAATTCCACCAACGACCTCACCCTCACCATTTAAGTCAGCAATCCCGCGCCTTGGTTCACTGCCTAACTTTACCGAGGCGATGTCTTTTAAAAGTATCGGCGTTAGGTTGTCAGACATCAATCCCACAGGGACGGCCTGCAAATCCTCAATACTTGAGACATAGCCTTTTAAGGCCACCATATACTCCGCTTCGGCTTGTTCAATAACGGAGGCACCCATCTCAACCGAGCTGTTTTTGATCGCTTGCTGAATCTGTTGTAATGGTAGGTTAAACGCCCTTAACTTATTGGGATTGACCACAACTTGATATTGTTTCACCATACCGCCGACCGATGCGACTTCTGACACGCCAGCGACCGACTGCAACTCATACTTTAAAAACCAATCTTGCAATGTTCTCAATTGGGCTAAATCCGTCTGACCGCTACTGTCCTTCAGTGCATATTGATATATCCACCCCACGCCAGATGCATCTGGTCCCAATGTTGGCAGAACTCCTGCCGGCAGAGTGGCTGTTGCTTGGCTTAAATATTCCAGTACCCGTGACCTGGCCCAATAGGGATCGGTGCCATCTTCAAACAAGACATAGACATAAGAGTCACCAAAAAATGAGTAGCCTCGTACCGCTTTAGACTTAGGCACAGACATCATTAAATTGGAGATGGGATAGGTTACCTGATCTTCTATAACTTGCGGAGTTTGTCCTGCAAATGACGTTTTAACAATGACTTGAACGTCGGATAAATCTGGAATCGCATCTAAAGGCGTTTTTTGAAAAGCCATCCAACCCCAAATAGCGATGGCTAGGCTCATCATTAAAACTAGCACCCGGTTGCGAATTGAGTAGGTTATTATGTGATTAATCATCTTATCCCCCTACTCTTGTGCGTCGGTTGAAAGCAGACGTCTTAAATTACTCTGTATCTGACTTTCAGAATCAATTAAAAACTGTCCCGACAAGACAATGGTTTGGCCAGAGTTTAAACCCGAACTGACCTCTACAATATTATCACTCTGCATACCGGTCGTAATTTCCACCGATTTAAATGCACCGGACTCGGCTTTAACGACCACACGTTTGCTCATACCATCGTCAATAATCGCCTCTAATGGAATCGCCACTACATTGTGTTTTGGCCCCCCATAAAGCTCAATATCCATAATCTGATTGGGTTTTAACAGTTGGTTTTCATTAATGACTGGTAAACGAACGGTAAGTGCCTGGGTTTTTAGGTCGGTTTCTGGATAGATATAACTAATCGCACTTTCCCAACGGCGTCCAGGCTGGGCATCCGTGGTTAAGTTCGCAGTAATACCTGCTTTGATCCAGGCCTGTTGTAAGGGTAGGACTTCAGCTTCGACCCATACCGTGGAGAGATCGACAATGCTCATTAATTTAGTTTCGGGTTGAATATACATCCCCTCTTGCACCGTTAAATTCGTGATAACGCCTGACTGAGCTGCGTAAACAGGGACTTTATGAATGACTTTGCGCTGACGTCTAATTTTTTGAATGACAGTCGAGTTTAGACCCAATAGCTCTAATCTTATCTTGGCTGATTCAATTAAGGCTGTTGCGGAGTTCCCTAAACGCTTACGGCTTTGAATTACCTGCAAAAAGTCCTGCTGTGCTGAGACTATTTCTGGGGAGTATAAACGGTACAACAACGCGCCTTTTTTAATGGACTCGCCATCAGCTCTCACCTGTAAATCACTCATCCAGCCGGATGCACGTGGGTGAATATGTGATAACTTAGACTCGTCCATGACGACTTTGCCGAAAGTAGGAATGTATTTCCAGAGAGTGGTTTTTTGAACGTCAGTGGTACGAATCGCCAAGCCTAAAGATAAGCCTTTAACGCCGGAAGCTGAGTCAGAAATAGTAACTTGTGGCGCACCGCCGGACTGTTTAAACGCTTGTTTGACTAAATCCATGCCACAAATAGGGCAAACGCCTTCGTGGTCGCGAATAATCTGCGGATGCATCGGGCAGACATATTTAAACTGGGGCTTAGCAGAATCCGCCTCAGAAGCGATCAGGCCTGGTAACTCAGTAGATTCCTCCGTCGCAATCTGGCCATTACCATCGTCTGGCGAGTGAACCATCTCTTGCGCCGCGCTCACTGGCGAAACAGGTGATGAGAGCATGACCGCCGCCACACTTAAAAATAACAGCCATAAAAAAGCGCTTACACGCTTTGGAACAAAAACAGAATACCGCATCGTAACTCCTTATAAAGCTGGCGACTCCTTACTTTTGGCGTTGATCGATAAAGCCAAAGTCTTAAGAGGAGACAAACCAGTTTAAACACACAAAAATACACATAAAACAGACTAGGTATTAGCAATAATACCTTATAAATGAGTATTAAAGGTTTTTGGAGGACGATGCTCTTGCGCCAGAATGGCGCTAGTCATAGTAACGGACTTAACCGCAATAGACTGACTTTGATTAAGGGTAATCAAAGTATTTGAATGCGATAACATCGCGGCAGAAAGAGACATATTTGCGCAATGACCACCGTCACACTGACAATTATCAAAGCAGTATGGACAGTAAGAGTCGCTAATAGAAACTTGTTCGGACAGGGTGGGACAACAATCATGAGAGGCCATTATCGGCATTGTAGTCGTGTCTAAAGTAGTGTTTAATCCAGAGGAGGTATTTGCAACTGGCATAGAACCCGCCCACGCAGTTGCGAGCGAAGAAAACAATAGAATAAATGCCATTAAATAAACTCTCATAAAGTTCATTATGAACATTTTATGGTCGCTTTGCAAGCGAGCGGTATGATAGTGGCCATACGCAATCTCCTTAGGTTTAATGAACCTTGCTTTAATCCTGCCAAAATTCAAAAATAATACTTAGATCGTAGCGTAGAGAACTGGCTTAATTAAAGTTTTAAATCTATCCAAAACCGCCGGGCCTGATATGTTGAAAAACATCGCCTTCTTATTTTACTGCCTGCCATTCCTTCCGGCTTATGCCTGCCGCCAACGGCTCAGTTGACGCAGTGGCTGTCGCCACATCGCCAAGGTTGCAAATATAAACACATAGTAACCACCCAATTCCAGCAGTTCTTCAAAAAACTGATTGTGCGCCGTTTCGATCCATTCGCGATCAAACACTCCGCCAGCAATCAAACCGAATCCAGCCAAAACAAAGCCAAGTGCCACTCTAGTGCGTAAAAAGCGCATCATAATTGGCCAAATGGTACGAATCTGCCACAGACTGTAAGCAATAAAAGGCACAAACAGAATCAATGTAAAAATCCGTGCTATGTCAGACGATACTATCCACACCAACCATGCAGATGCCTCCCCCTCATTAAACTCACCTTCACGCAATAAAAAACTGATAATCAGAAACGTCAGTCCAGTCAGCAGATAACGATCTTCATAACGCCGTTCGCCCCGAAAAAAAGCGGCCAGGCTCACTAGCAAAGCGACAACCAATAACAGCGCCTGTAGGTTTTCATACAAGCTGTTTTCACCGGTGATCATCGGATCGATAGCGTAAAACATACTCAGACCGACAAAAAATAAGGTGGTGAACAAAGTAAATATTGTGCATTTCAGTGTCATAAAGCTCTTTTAACCTGGAAAATTCATAAAAAGATGTGTATCTCGTTTAACCCATTGATATAACCGGAGATACAACGGTAACACTTCGTATAAAACTTAAATGAGACCATTTATGGATAGGTCTATCCCAACCCAGCTACGTTTTCTAGCCACTGTCGGTGATGGTGCTAGACATACATCATGCCGAGGGCCGATCTCACAGACAGCAGGAGCTCACCTTCTACAACCATTACAACAAAAGCCACTGTTATTTGCCTTTGTTCCTCTTTGTAAATCTGTCGGGCAAGTTCATTACCGCGTTATTGCGTCCGGGCAAGGGACCCACTGGACGGAATGCTACCATCATCGGGCGGGAGTACGTCGGTTACGTCAGGCTTGGCCAAAAATGCATATCATTCTTCATGTCGACGATCATTTCGTCAACCCACGATTGTTAGCACTGCATCATGAGGATGAGCAACTCGATTTTCTCTTTTGGTTGGATGCAAACAAGGCTTTAATCCCCAAGGACTAATCTTTACTCGCTCGGGCGCGCCGTTTACATGCTCAACGCACAGACAGCCCATCGGAGTCAT
>JBNJEY010000115.1:0-4345 GCA_051746325.1 Pseudomonadota bacterium | reverse complement strand
GCTTTTGGCAGTTATTAGCGGTGTTACCGATTTTGCTAGGGGGGTATTTAATTACCCGTCCAATAACGGAGTGACGATTATTTGGGTGTAGAAGGCTTGTTGTTGGGTTTCAGCCCCTAATTTTGAAAGATTGATTTAAATGATTCTTAACCATTTTTAAAATCGATCACACCCGGCAAGGGGTATAAAGTCCTGGTCATCTAAATAGATGCGGAAACAGACTCTCTTTCTGTTCTAAAGTCAGATGACTCACCGTATCAATATTCTGTTCTGGAATCAGCTCTGGGTTAGGGAAATGTTCAATCGCTTTTTCTAGGCTAGCTTCGCGTAATAGATGCAAAATAGGATAGGGTGCCCGGTTGGTTAAATTCTCGGCATCTTCTGGCTGCGTACCGCCAAACTGATAGTTGGGATGAAAGGTCGCTACTTGAAAAACGCCCTCCCATCCAGTGTCTTGAATGAGCGCATCGACAAGGTCTAAAAAGTCATTATAGTCGTAAAAGTCTTGCAACATATTGGGCACGATCAGCAGGGTGGTCTCTATTTTTTCTGCTTTGGTTTCGGCCAATAGTTTTAATTCATTTTGCAGCTCTTCAAGTAAACAGGCATCGGTATCACATTGCGAAATAGCGAATCGGATCTGCTTTTGTTGATAAGGGCGAGCCGCAAAAGGGCAGAGATTTAAACCAATCACCACCTTATCTAACCAGTGATTCACGTCATTCAAAATTTGTTCATTGCTCGGCATAATAACCTACTCGGATCTACTCGGTTAATTTTTGGGAGATTAGATTAAAATCAGCTTATTTTTTGATGCAAAATCAAGCTATTGATCAGGCGTTTCGTTTTACCCATTATATGCTGATAAACATCGTCAGCACTGTTTAATGAGGCATCGTAGGCATAGAAAAAGAGTTCGTCGCCGACTTGTAAAAAGGTACTTTCGCCAAATTCGGTATAGGCTGTCGCGCCTAGACTCACCATAATCTGTGCTGGGTAATCGCAGTCTTGAATAATCTGTTGCAAATTTTCTAATGGACCAAAGTCGGTTTGAAAATTGAGCTGTTCAATCATCCAATTTTTTAATGGGTTATGAAAATAAGAGTAGGTGAGTACCGAACTGTCTCTGCCATAAGCGTGAATTTGGCCGTCGCGTTTTAGAAACGATGCGATATGGTAGGTATCTAATTCACAGCCCATCTCAAAGCTCGTTAACGGCATAAAGTTTTCAGCAATCCCTTTGCTCGCCGGCCCCCAGTTTTTCTTTTCACTGATTTTTTTGGCACCCGGCTTACGAATGGAGCAGTCATTAAAGACGCTAAAAGCCTTTGGTTTTAGATCAGAGACCAAGCCGTCTTGGTAAATCACATTAAATAGAATGCAGATTTCAGGTTCCGCTTGCAGGTGGGCGTTTTCAGCCAAGTTTATGGGATAACGAATTTCTGAAGAAGAGAGCGGAAACTCCCCGAGTAGGCCTGGTTGGTTTGGAATGTAATAGGGGAACAGACCCTTAGGGCCTTTGGTGTCGTTGGTTTTTACATTGACAAAATCTGGGGTTTCACCGGCTTGCTCTAGGTGGCCGGCAAAGTTACCAGCCACCCCTAAACAAAGTACATTTTTTAAATCGGTAATCGAGAGTGAGCTGACTGTCATTATTTCTCTTCTTCACTGTTGTTTTCTGTTTTTGCCATAGTTTCGTTCAGAATGTTTAACTGACATGGCGGAGTCCTATGGTGTGGCGAGTGTGTGATTGAACCGGCTTAATACAGCAAACTCTGGAATTTTCTACGATAGGTTGTCACTAATTCTGGCTGTGAACCTGAGAGCATATCAAAGACTTTAATGATCGCTTTTTGCGGCATACCTGCCTGGTAAGTTCGGTCAGTCTGAAAAAGTTTAAAGAGCGTTTGCAAGGTATTCTCATATTTACCATTAAGCAGTAGATAACCTGCAAGATGGAATAGTGCATCACAGTCGGCTGGGTTTTCGGCTAAATTAGCTTGGAGAACAGGTACTTCAGGTGCGGATAATAGAATTTCAGTGAAATATAAAATACCGTTAATAAATTTTCCCTGTTTGTCTTTTTGAGCCTCTTCCGGTAGCTTTGAAAAGAGTTCTTTGGCTTGTTCTAATTGGTCGGTATGTAGATAGAGTTGCACTAGATCCAAGTGGATTTTAAAGTTATGCGGGTTGGTTTTAGCCGCTTCACCCAGTAGCCTTACCGATTCATCATACTCGCCAGCTGCAAAGGCTTGTGCGGCTTGCTTGCGCAATACTTCTGATGGCTCTTCGGTGATATTGGCATTTAACAGTGAACGGTAGGCCGCCTCTGTTAATAGGCCAGGGCCTTCAGTCGCGATTTCACCATTTTTGACGACCTTGTAGAATGGCAGAGAGGTAACACCAAACTTTTCGATAATGACTTTTTCTTTATCAAAATTGATTTTGGCCAAAATAAATTGACCCGCCATCTCGGTTGCGAGTTTTTCTAAGATGATATTGGCCAGCTTACTTTGCTCATTAGAGTGCGACCAAAAGTTAATCAAAACGGGCAGACGGCTTGAGTTTTGGATGACCATCTCTTGAACATTGTTAACATTAACGTCAACGATCATGGCTTGTGACATAAATTGAATCTCTTTTTTTGGGCGATTAATCGCAGTTACTCGCAGTTGATCGCGGTTAAATAGGGTCTCTATTTTTGCAGTGCTTTAAGTTGATAGATCGCATCTAACGCCATACGCGGTGTCAGTTCATTTGGATCGATCTTATTGAGCAAGCTTTGTATTTTTTCAAGTGTAGGGTCTACATTGGCAAATAGATCAAACTGTTGGATCGGCTCTGCAGCTAGAATGCCGCTATTAGCGGTATTGGTCGATAAAGTTGGGTTTTGCACGCTCTGGTTTTCAAGTCTATATAAGACCTCCTTAGCCTTTTGAACCACCGTTTGCGGCACTCCTGCAAGTGCGGCTACCTGTAAACCATAACTCTGTGAAGCAGGTCCTTCTTGGACTTGATGCAAAAAGACAATGCTATCTTGATGCTCAATGGCATCTAAATGCACATTCACAGTATTGGCGAATTGTTCGGCTAGAGTCGTCAGCTCAAAGTAGTGGGTGGCAAATAGGCAGAGCCCTTTGGTTTTCAGCGCCATGTGTTCGGCAATCGCCCAGGCCAGTGCCAAACCATCAAAGGTTGAGGTGCCGCGACCGATCTCATCCATTAAAATCAAGGAGTGTTCGGTAGCGTGAAGCAAAATATTTGCGGCCTCAGTCATCTCCACCATAAAGGTCGAGCGCCCAGAGGTTAACTCATCAGATGCGCCAATACGCGTGAAAATGCGGTCAATGGGGCCAATCTGGGCTGATTCAGCCGGCACAAAGCTGCCCATAAAGGCCATTAGCGTGATTAATGCAGTTTGACGCATATAGGTCGATTTACCACCCATATTCGGCCCAGTAATAATCTGTAACTGCCGATCGGCCTGGAAAATAGTGTCATTGGGAATAAAAGGCTCACGCGAGACTGCTTCAACCGTTAAATGGCGACCTTGGATAATAACCAGGCCTGGCTGGTCGGTTAAAACCGGACGCGTTAAATTGAGTGTTGTGGCCTGTTGAGCTAAATTGACCAAAACATCTAATTCTGCCAGAGCGGCGGCACAAGTTTGCAACGCTTGTAATGGTTTGTTTAGCGTTTCAAGCAACTGCTGATACAACCACTTTTCACGTGACAGAGATTTTTCTCCGGCGCTTAACACCTTATCTTCAAAGGTTTTAAGCTCAGGAATAATATAACGTTCCTGGCCTTTTAACGTTTGGCGACGGATATAATCCGCAGGCACTTGGTTTATGTGCAATTTACTGATCTCTATATAGTAACCATGCACGCGGTTGTAGCCGACTTTTAGCGTGTTAATGCCTGTTCGTTCACGTTCACGCTGTTCTAAATCGAGTAGATAACCACCAGCCTCATTTTTAAGATTACGCAGTGCATCTAGATCTGCATCATAGCCTGCCGCAATCACACCTCCATCGCGCATTAACATCGGTGGGTTATCAATAATCGCTCGATCCAATAGCGCCGCCAGTTCTGGGAAGCTGCTTATCTTGTTCGCAAGATCGGATAATTTCGCCACGGGGTGCGAAGTTAATAGCGTTTGCAGTTGTGGCAAGGTATTTAAAGAGCGGCCTAAATGCAGTAAATCACGAGGACGGGCAGACATTAAGGCAATGCGACTCAAGATACGTTCTAAATCGCCAGTCTGTTTGAGTTCCTGGCGAAATAAGTCAGCCGATTGTTGTTGGATAACGGTTTCAATGGCATCTAGGCGCCCGTTAATAAT
>JBNJEY010000114.1:0-4351 GCA_051746325.1 Pseudomonadota bacterium | reverse complement strand
GTAGCCCCTAAAGGCAGACCTGTAATCGCACGCACATGGTTCTCAAACTGCGAAGTCATCGCACCCTCAATGGTCCAGTGTCCAGAGTTATGTACGCGAGGTGCCATCTCATTCGCGACCAAACCATTGACGGTTTCAAATAACTCTAGGGTTAAAACGCCAATATGATCTAATTCATCCAGCAAACTCTGCATATAAGCTTCGGCTTTTTGTTGGGTCTCTTCTGATATTTCACGGGCAGGGGCAATGGTATAACGCAAAATGCCTTTGTGATGGACATTTTGCACCAATGGATAATAGACATGTTCATTATTGGCATTACGCACCGCCACCATCGACAATTCGCGCTGAAAATTGATAAAGCCTTCTAAAACCAGTTCGCGGCCACCAATTTCTGACCAGGCCTGGTCAATTTGGTTTTTGTCTTTTAAAACAAACTGACCTTTGCCATCATAGCCTTCGGTGGTGGTTTTTAAAACCGCTGGCAAGCCTATCTGGGCCACAGCAACTTTGAGGCTTTCGAGAGAGTCCACCACTTGATAGGGCGCGCAGGGAATATTCAATTGATCGAACATGGCCTTTTCACGACCACGATGCTGAGCGGTATACAAAGAGTTCTCACCAGGATAGACCGGTGTGGTTTTGGCAATTTCACGCACCATCGCCACATCGGTATTCTCACTTTCGTAGGTAATGACATCTGCAAAAGCCACTAAATCCGCTAAAGAATTGACATCATCCGATTGCATATACATATGGCCCAGCAGTGCTGATGGCTCGCTTTTACTGCTGCCGTAAAAACCAAATTTTTGGCCTAACGGGTAACCCGAAATCGCCAACATGCGACCAAGCTGTCCTGCGCCTAGTACACCAATACGTTTTGTAATTGGGGTCATTATTCTCTCCATGTAAAGCAATTTAGCATCAATTTCAAAGCCAACGGACTTAAACGGTGCTGTCTAAAATAAAAAACCGTAGACCAAGCATTTTAACAAATGCTTGGTCTACGGTTTTAAGATATCAATATTCTTTTGTATTCAGGTCGTTTATCACTCGGCTTTAAATACGAGGATCTGAATTGTCTAAAACAGTTTGTGTCTGCTCCACTCTAAAAGCTTTCACCGCGGCACGAATGGCAGGGTTAGAGTTGCCAACGATTTGTGCCGCCAAAATACCAGCATTCTTAGCACCTGCATCGCCGATGGCTAAGGTCCCGACGGGAATGCCACCAGGCATTTGCACAATCGACAATAATGAATCTTGTCCGCTCAAAGCTTTAGATTGTACTGGCACACCCAATACGGGCACGACGGTTTTCGCCGCGACCATACCAGGCAGATGCGCGGCACCACCAGCACCAGCAATTATGACTTGCAGGCCACGTGCTTCCGCTTGATCAGCATAGTCAAACATTAAGTCTGGCGTTCTATGCGCCGAAACCACCTTCACTTCATAGGGCACACCGAAAAGCTCTAACATCTCTACTGCATTTTTCATGGTCGGCCAATCAGATTTCGACCCCATAATTACACCGACAACAGGCAATATTGCTTCTGTCATGATTCCACCCAACTTAGCCTAAAAGCTTTGAAAAAACGAATTATTTTACACCCCAATAATAGATTATTCAATTCTTAGCCAAAATCGACCTAGACAAGCATACTCTAAATTGGAGCAGCCCTATCAAAAACCCCTATAAAAGAGCACGTCGTCTCCTATAAATTTATAGCCTATTTTAATAGGATCTAGTCTAACTCACTGGAGTCGATAACGGCAAACGTGTCACCTCCTAGAGACTTGGCTTTCTTTTTCGCTAAGGTCGCATAGGAAGCCAGTTTTTGCTGATGACTGAACACCCCCTCTTTCACCAGCAAGACGCCAAGCGACAAACTCATCATCGAAAAAAAAGTCGACTGACCTTCTCGATTGACAGATTGAATCCCTCTTCGCAGTCTATCTTCCGGTAGATAAAACTGGGCAACCTCCTTTCTAAAGGCTTTTAAAACACCCTCACAAATCGCTCGATATTGATTCACCCTAGACGACACAATAATAAAATCATCCCCGCCGATATGGCCGATAAAATCGACATCGGACTGAATATGACACATTAGAATATCGGAAATGGCGCGAATAATATCGTCCCCTTGATCAAAGCTGTAATAATCGTTATAAGGTTTAAAGTGGTCAATATCGACATAGATCACCATAAAGGGCTGCTGCTGATTTAAAAAGCCTTGAATGGCATTTTGAATAGGCACATTCCCTGGCAAGCCAGAGAGCGGGTTAGCATACTGTGCACTTTCCATTTTCAGGTTCGTCATGACTCGTAGCAGATCCATAAATTGGCCACAGCCCCTAAACTCACCCTTTTCAGAAATAATAAAGGCATCCCCCTTATGACTGCCTTGATAATCCGTAATTAGACGGCTCAACTCAACCAAAGGCATCTTAATATCGACCACGACGGGGGCTTTATCCATAATATTGGCAATCGATTTTCGATGATACAAATCCCGACCAAAGCGCCTGGCTAATAGATCCATTAAATCCCTGCGCCAAACCATTCCAACTATTTTTTTATGGGAGACAATCGGTACATAATCAATGTGCGTTTCTTTGAGTAGATATTCCGTGACCAAGCCAACTTCACTGTCTGGATGAAAACTAGCACACTCGTGCACAATACACTCAACCGTCTCATCTGCTTTAACAACGACAGGACTACTCTCTTTTGACCACTGATAATCTAACAATAACGTGGGCGCTGGTTGAGGCTTTTTAAAAAGATAGCCTTGAACATAATCAACACCGAGCGATTCGAGCACCTTTAAGGTGGCTTCATCCTCAACTCCTTCGGCTACTATTTTGGTATTTAACCCCTTCGCTAAAGCGCAAATGGTTTCCATAAAACGTCTTTTATCGATATCCTCAGCCAAGCCAGAGACAAAATGCTTATCAATTTTGACAAAATCCGGTTTCACCTCCGACCAGATACGCAAGCCATTATAGCCGCCACCCAAATCATCAATTGCCACCTTAAAGCCCATCTCTCGATAATGGTTAATCGACTCAACAAATAGTGAGAAATCCTCTACCGGTTGCAGCTCAGTAATTTCAATCACCACCTGTTCAACACTGACCCCGAGTAATTTGAGGCAATCTAAAGTCACGCCACTTTGATGCCCACCTTGCATTAACGCATTGACCGTGACATTGATAAACAAAAACTCCTTCGAGCCATATTGCTGATATTTTTCAATGGAAATCTGCCTTGCCAACCAATCCATTTCAAATAGACAATTATGCTCTTCAGCGACATGAAATAGGTGTAATGGACTATGCAATGGCGAGTTTTCAGGCCCTCTAATCAGAGCTTCATAAGCAAACACTTGGTGCTTTTTAATATCGACAATCGGCTGAAAAACGGGGGATAAATTTCGCAGAGATAGAATTGAATATAATTCACGGCCTAATACCGAATTTTGCAATTCATCTCTGAGTTGCTCACTTAACTGGATTAAATCCTTGGTCTGACAATGTTGCAACACGCCTTAACTCTCTTTTTGAGTGGTGTAAAGAAGGGTACTATAGCAAGGTCATATAAAACATTTTCGACAAGCTAATGACCGTTTTGTTACCGGCCGAACTCCTAAATATTGACCACTCAAAACCATGCAAACCATTGCGGCACTTGACCCAAAAAGCCTTTTAAATCATAATAACAACTTAGCGCCGATTTGATAGATCAGCTTGCGGGCGCATTAAAAGTACGGCTAAAGCGAGGAATCAGTATGCCTTATACATTCCCGTCTTATTTTCCGTACCTCGTTAATTTAAATTTTTATGCTCACTAATACTTCGAGGCACACACATGACTAAAACGACAGTCTTTACCTCAGAATCCGTTTCTGAAGGTCACCCAGATAAAATTGCAGATCAAATTTCCGACGCTATGTTGGATGCCATTATTAAGCAAGACCCGAAAGCACGTGTGGCTTGCGAAACCTTTGTTAAAACCGGCATGGTCATGCTGGGTGGTGAAATCACCACTAAAGCTTGGGTCGATCAAGAAGAGTTGGTCCGTAAAGTCGTCAAAGAAATTGGCTACAATCACGGTGATCTAGGTTTTGATGGCGACACCTGTGCCGTACTCTCCTCTATCGGGAAACAATCTCCAGAGATCGCCATGGGCGTGGAAGATACCGCAGAGCACGAGCAAGGTGCGGGTGACCAGGGCTTAATGTTCGGTTATGCATCGAATGAAACAGAAGTGCTTATGCCTGCACCCATTTTTTATGCGCACCGTTTAATGGAACGCCAGGCGCATGTTAGAAAATCAGGCATACTG
>JBNJEY010000113.1:0-4378 GCA_051746325.1 Pseudomonadota bacterium | reverse complement strand
CGGATGCAATAGGGCATTAGCCTGCGCCAAATGCTTGTCTTGACGTTTACCAGAGAGAATCTCATCGCCAATAATAATCAAGCCGATTTTAGGTTGATTGTGCATCATCTCTTTGCCTATTCAGTCTTATTTTATAAAGCGTTATCTTGGCGACTATTTACTAAAACATGCCACTCTATCTTGTCATTTTATGCGCTTTTTTCTGAATAATCAAAAGATAAGCAGTATCATGGCTGCATGAAAAAAACCGCTATTCAAGCCTTACCGACCATACTCAGTATTGCAGGATCCGACTGCTCTGCAGGCGCCGGTCTACAAGCC
Source organism: Pseudomonadota bacterium (assembly GCA_051746325.1). Classification (GTDB taxonomy): domain Bacteria; phylum Pseudomonadota; class Gammaproteobacteria; order Thiomicrospirales; family Thiomicrospiraceae; genus Thiomicrorhabdus. Next base: position 4,057 of record JBNJEY010000113.1, on the reverse strand, counting down.
GACTTAAAGACTATCCATGCCTTAGGAGGTTATGCCCTGACAGTGCCTACCGCCATTACGGCACAAAATAGTTTAGGCGTTGTAGCCGTTTATCCGCTTGCGCCTGAAATCGTTCGCCTCCAGTTAGAGACGCTGTTTGCGGATTACCAAATTCAAGCAATTAAAATTGGCATGTTGGGCAACTTAGCGATTTTAAAAGTGGTGATAGAGTGCTTGCAACACTATCCCGAAATACCGGTTGTATTAGACCCAGTACTGATCAGTAGCAGTGGCCGTCCATTACTGGAAACTGCGGCTTTACCGCTGTTTATAGAACAACTACTGCCTTTAGCCTCCGTTGTCACACCCAATATTCCCGAGATAAATGCCCTTATTCAATCGGCGACCGCTTCCAATCCGCATTCTACCTTTATTGGCGAAGCGATTGAGGTACCCGAAATGGCACAATCTCTATTTGCTTTAGGGGTGCAAAATGCGGTGATTAAAGGCGGGCATAGCATCGACACAGAGGCGGTTGATTATTTGGTGATGCCCAATGACCACTCCCCGACTCTGCCCATTATCCAAGCCTACTCAAGCATTCGCTTAGCAACATTAAACACCCATGGTACGGGATGCACTTATTCAGCGGCGATTGCGACAGAACTGGCGAAAGGCAAAACTTTAGCGCAAGCCGTAAAAGTAGCAAAGAGCTATCTCTTTAAGGCGCTTGAGAACGCGCACAGAGCACAGCCAAAGCCACTGGAAGAGAGATTAACCACACAGCAAAAGAGAAAGGGGGGGTTAAACCACTTTGCCTAGTCTCTACAGTAAACAGGTAAAGTAGGTAAATAAATCAAGTATATGAAATTAATATCTAATAGAGATTTCGACCAGGCCTGGTCGAAATAAGCCCGGTAATTATTTTATGATCTGTTTTTAAGCCGTTTTTTAAGGGTGTCTAAGTTCAATTATCGATGCTCAAGAAAGCGCTCAATAAAGCCTATTTACTCGACCTTCTCACCCACGGCTTCTTTAGCCTCTGTTAGGCTCTCGCTGTCTTCACTGACCACATCAACCACATCCTGCATCTGATCCCCCGTCTCCACCAATTTATCAACGGCTGACTGCGTATAGTCTAACGCTGAAATTGCTATTTCACGACTCCCAAACCAATCAAACATAATGGCAAATGCCAATAATGTAAAGAGCCAAATAATAATGCTAATTTTGCCAAATAAATTCATTTAAAATTTCCTATCGTTCTGTAAGCCGAGTGACAATTATGGTGCATCTTTAGTCAGAGCATCTTAGTGCCTTTCTAATAAAAACGCACGTAAGTTTTGGTTAAGAGATTCTGCCATTTGAGTTTGCGCTTAAATTTGTTCCACAAAGGTGATCCACTCCTATTCAAATCCCCTGACTGGATTAAATCCTTAATTCAGTATTATGCGGTTGAAAAAGTGACAAGACCACTGTTTTTTCTCTGACGGCCATGCGCGGTACACTTTTGTGAATAAATGCACGTTTTTGAGCCCCCCTGTTATCCCAGGCTTAGCTCTATGAACTCTTAGGCAATTTACCACTGCGCCACGCACGAATCGTAAAACGCGCTGGGTGGCTGGCATAATAAAGCGATAAAGGCTGAACCAATGCGCTTCCTTGTAGTTCAGCTAAAATACTCTCCGCCGCTAAAAATACCGACAGCAAGCCTCTTGGGCCGTGGCCATTGGAAACGTACAGCCCTTTTTGATAACGTTGTGCTTGATAACGATAGACGGCATGCGTATGGGATTGTGACAGATAAGCTTCTTGTAGCCACTCCTTGTCTGGCACCGCGCCAAAAATGGGCAGGTGGTCTGGCGTGGTCGGTCTAAAGGCAACTCGCCCTTGCAGAGATTCTGCGGAGGCATTTACCCAGTTAGGCAAGGCTTTATGAGCGGTTTCTAAATTGGTTAAATGGCCTTCAATGGAAAGCTCTTCCGCTAAACTGGGCGCTTCAAAAGTCGCACCCGTTATGGCTTTACCATTACCACAAGGCGATGAATAGCCGGCATGGGTCAGAGGATATTTTAAAGGATAGTTTTGCTGGTTTGCTTCAAGATATGAAACTTGCCCTTTTACCGGGCGAATCGGCAAACCTAACTGGGTATTTAAATCCCTATTTAAACTGCCGGTAGCGACCACGACAATATCGGCTTTTAGGACCTCGGTTGATGCTTGCATTTGTAATGGTTTTTTGGATTGAGTAGCAACTGACCAGGCTGGATCGGTTGCTGAATCTGAAATCTTTTCAATGCTCTTAACCGATGTAGAGGTGCTAACCAGAATGGATTCATGTTGTAAACAGCGTTTAACGACCGAAGGCGGATTCAGCCAACCACCCTGTGGAAAAAACAAGCCAGGCGCGCTGGCTTGTCCGCCGATTTTTTCGCTGACCTCTGAGGTCGTTAACCAGAGTGCTAAGGATTTTGGCAAACCGACCCGACTCAGTGACTCCTGAACGCGCTCTAAACTAGTTTTCGTCACTAATAACTGCACCAGTCCTTGTAAATCACCCTGAATCTCATTGGATTCTAACCACGGCAATAATGTCCGCAAAGTTGCTTCAAACCCTTGCAAATACCACTGGCTACGCAGATTCCAATCGGCCGTAATCAATGGATGCACAGTACCTGCTAAATTGCCTGAGGCGGCACTGGCAACGCTGGGATTTTCCTCCAAGACTGTGACTTTCCAACCTGCTTTAGCCAACTGATAAGCCACACTTGCACCTGCCAAGCCGGCACCGACAACAATCGCCGTGCCGATTTTAATGGGTTCTGGTCGGCTAAACCAGGGCGCTTTTAAACTATAAGGACGCACTTGTGCTAAATGGCCGAAACACATTTCGCGCTTTTTACCATAACCGCCGGCTTTATGGACAGAAAAACCGGCCGCTTGCAGCCCGCGTCGCACATCGCCCGCCGAGGTAAATGTCGAGAAGCTGGTTTGAGCATGACTTAAACGCGACATCTCTTTATAAAGCCCAAGCCGCCACATATCGGGATTTTTACTGGGAGTAAAGCCATCAAGTAACCAAGCATCGATTCGCGAGCCTGGTGAAGCATCACACTCGGGTAAACCTTTCAACACATCCCCAAACCAGAGCGTTAAACGCACACGACCTTTAAATAGCCAGAGATCATGCCAGCCGGGCAGTAATAATGGGTAGTGATTTTGTAAAGCTTTAGCAAGATCTAAAAGCTGTGGATAAGCCCGGTGCGCTTTTTGCAGATCTGCCAACGGCATCGGGAACTTTTCAAAAGAGATAAAGTGTAACTGACCATTAGCCGGACTTTTTGCCAACCAAAGCGCTGACACGGCCAAAAAATTAAGTCCGGAACCAAAGCCAGTTTCGGCAATGCGAAAGGTCTGTTCTGCAAGACCGTCCGAAAAGCGCTCTGTCAAGCGATTCGGTCCAATAAAGGTGTGTTCTATCTCTTGCAAACCGCCCTCGGTATTAAAATAAAAATCATCAAACTGTTCCGAATGCGGAACGATTTCATCAATCCAGTTAACTTGTGCTAAAGTGAGTTTCTCAAGTGCCATTGTTTGCCGTCATTTGCGATTATTTTCCCTAATTTCGTCTGAGTATTTTTTATCTATTAGACGTTGAATAACCCTTATTATAGGTGCTTATTTAATAGAGTGCGCTTTGGTGACGCTCTATTCAGGAAATAAGTGCAATATGCAATCAAGGCAATCAAGAAACAGTTGCAGAATCTATTGAAACATTGGAAGATGTTCAACTCCTAACTGAAATCGGCATGACTTGTGTTATGGTCAAGGCTATTATCTTGACCTTGGCAAACCTAACCCCCTGACAGAGTGGCTTAATCCCTAGTGATCTCCCAAAATCTAACTTTTTTGCGCCAAACCTTAAAGCAACACCATCATCGCGTTTTAGTGATCTTAAGTGGTCAAAGGCAGTGGCAATCGGCACAATTAAAAGAACTCTGGACACCGCTTGAGACCGTGCTTTCAATAGGATCTAAAAAGGAGCAGTTCTCTTCTCAATGCCTTAACACCTCTATTG
>JBNJEY010000112.1:0-4411 GCA_051746325.1 Pseudomonadota bacterium | reverse complement strand
GAGACCAGTATCAGGTCTGGCTCAAAACGGTCGGCGGCAGGAATAAGTATGTCCCGAAAAGCCCTTTCAAAAGCGAGATCGCCGGCATGTTGCGGGACAGGCACATTCACGGTGTAGCCTTCGCCAAGCCCGGCCCCCACGTCCTCCAGGTTTCCGGAGCCTGGATAGAACGGGGCGGCGCAATGGATATCGAAAAAGAGAACACCAGGATCGGTCCAGAAAATATCCTGGGTGCCGTTGCCGTGGTGGGCATCCCAATCAATAATCAGGATACGTTCACAGCCCAGCTTCGCCTGGGCATGAGCTGCCGCAACAGCGATGTTGTTGAACAGGCAAAATCCTCGCGCCCTGACGGGCTCGGCATGATGGCCCGGAGGTCTCACCAGGGCAAAGGCGCTCTGACACTCGCCACTCACCACCGCCTCAACGGCGGCAATGGCATTGCCCGCCGCCGAGGTGGCCGCCTTGATGCTATCCGGCGACACGGCGGTGGTATCCCGATCCAGCCAGGCCCTCTTTCCCTCCATTGAAAAGAGATGGTCGAGATGAGCGCTAGTGTGAACGCGTCCGAGCTGCTCATAGGTAGCGTGGGGACCGGCCTTGAACTGAACCCCCGCAATAGGTTGCTCTTTCAATAAATCCATAATGGCTGTCAAACGGCCCGGATGCTCCGGATAGCTCCACTTGAAAGTCAACCCCTGGAGAATCTTCCTTACCCGTTTTTCCACCCGGCTGGGGAGAAAGGGCAAATCTATCTCCACCTCGGAATTATGACCAAGCATCACTTCATCATAAAAAACAGTCACACTGCGATCACCTATCATTCATACTCCAGGCATTATTTTTAGTTAAACAAGATTCTGTCATAATATAGTACACTTCAATTATAGTCGAAACCCTATCAAACTCATGGACTTAATTATTATTGACGATTCCAGTATACTCTCTGGCTTGCGGTATTTCATTGATAGGGGTTGTTTTATGTTTTAAAATCTCCATTTAAAAGCGTACAAAACCATAAAACATAAAAAATAGGTATCAACCCAACATGACAAAACTAATCGACTTTATTAAAGTCACCCCACAGTATTTCATTCCGAAACATCTACTGTCCGTGATGATGCACTGGTTTATGCAGGTTGAAACGCCGTGGATAAAAAATGCAATTATTAAATTACTGACCAAAATTTATGGTATTAATGTCAGTGAAGCTGCCGATGAAAATTTTGATAATTACCCACACTTCAACGCCTTTTTTACGCGAGCCTTGAAAACCGATGCACGTCCAATTGATGAACGAGAGAACAGTTGGGTCAGTCCTGTTGATGGATTAATCAGTCAATCAACGCACATCGATGGTAATAAGATTATTCAAGCCAAATGCCACCATTACACAATTGAGGCTCTGGTAGGCGGAGATATCGAATACGCCAAGGCCTTCCGCAATGGGGATGCTGCGGTCATCTATCTTTCGCCGAAAGATTATCACCGTATCCATATGCCCGTCGCGGCTAAGTTAATGTCGATGACTTATGTACCTGGCGATCTATTTGCGGTTAACCCGGCCACTGTACGAAATATTGAAGGACTGTTTGCTCGAAATGAACGTTTGGTGATCCGTTTTGAAAATGAGCATGGGCCTTTCTGTTTGATTATGGTCGGGGCGATTTTTGTCGGCAGTATGGAAACGGTTTGGGAAGGTAAAATCACCCCGGAGTATTCGCCCACCATTCAACACTGGGATTACACTGCACACAATTTAAACTTTGAAAAAGCGCAAGAGATTGGTCGCTTTAATATGGGTTCAACAGTTGTTTTATTAACCCCAGAGGGGCAATTGCCTGGATTAGGAAAAATAACCATTAACACCCCTATCAAAATGGGGCAGCATCTGGCAGACTATTCAACGATAGAAAAGAGCAACTCTGATCTCGTGCCAAGATCTCATTTAGACACTACAACTTAAACTACAATCAAACTACTCGTTTTAAGGAAGTCACATGAAATTAATTACAGCGGTTATCAAACCTTTTAAATTAGACGATGTACGTGATGCTTTGCATGAAATTGATATTCACGGCATGACGGTTAGCGAGGTCAAAGGTTACGGTCGTCAAAAAGGCCACACCGAAATGTATCGTGGTGCTGAATATGTGGTCGATTTTCTGCCTAAGCTAAAGCTGGAAATTGCAGTGACGGCGGACATGGCTGAAGCCGCCATTGAATCGATTATTAATGCCGCGCAAACGGGTAAAATTGGCGATGGTAAAATCTTTGTCACCAATATTGAACAGACTATTCGTATTCGTACTTCAGAAACGGGTCGAGAAGCCATTTAAAAAATAGTTATTAAGTTTAGGTTATTTTCTTAATCTTAATTGCTAAAAAAGCCGTTAAAACAATATGTTTTAACGGCTTTTTTTGTACCTAAATTTCAATTTAAAGCGTAGAAACCCCGACTAGGTTTTTTTGACTTTTTGAACGTTTCATTTCACCTAAAGGCATGACTTGCCACTCCCAATAGAGATCCGCTTTAGGTTGCTCTATATCCCGCCAGGGATCAAATCGATTCAACTCAATACCTTGCGAATCTAATTGAATTTCCACTCTATCCGCAATAAGACAAACCTCTCCGGTAAACTCTTTTAAATATCTAAGATGAGCAAAAATGAGTTGTTTACCAACAATATCCGTTTCAGTTTCAGACAGATCGAACTCATCGATTAACCACCTAACCGGGATGATTGGTAGTTGGGTAATCAGGTTCAATGAAATAACTAAGTCAATGGATCTATCATCTAGCCATACCGTAGGTGCCTGCACCAGAGTCTGCCCTTGATAAAGCCAGTCGAGTGATTCCGTGACGTCATGCTCAATCAATTCAACATTACTGTATTTAGAAGCCAAACGACGCGCAGGGTTTAAAAAAACCAAGTCGACTAAAATAACCTTAGAAAATTGTGATGATAGATAACTTAAAGGAATGTCATTTAACGACCCAGCACCAAAGACTAATACCGTGCGCTTTTGAACCGCTCTGTGAGTCGCTGAAACAATCGTCTCTTTAGACTTTACGTAGTGAGCATCCCACTGTTGTTGCCATCGTTTAGAACGCGCGCCCATCGCAATTGCTTCTTTTAAAAAACCCATCGGTTTTGCGACGGGCAGCTCCGTTGAGGTTGCAACATATTGCCAAAGTTCTTTAATCATTTTAAGATGTCCTAATTTGGATCTTATTGAATAGTTGACCAGGTCTGGTCAACTATTCATGAAATTATGTTGGCCTAACTAAACTTATTTAGAGCGGTTCAAAACTAACCTAAAACGCTAATCTTCCAAACCCAAAGAGTGTATTTTGCGGGTCAAGGTATTACGTCCCCAGCCTAGTAAAACAGCGGCTTTTTGTCGATGATTTTGACTAGCTTTCAGTGCAGCCTCTATCAAGACTTTTTCGAACACCGCTTCGGCCGTAGTATGCAAACCTTGTTTTCCAGTCATTAAAAAAGCGTCTGCCCACTGCTTTAATGGCGCCTCCCATTGGTCACCTCCAGCATCTTCTGGTGCTAAAGAGGTAGGCGACTGTAACTCGAGTGGTAAATCTTCTATAAAAACGGTCTTATCAGGAGCCATAATTGTCAGCCAAGTGCACAGGCTCTTAAGCTGTCTGACATTACCAGGCCAAGGCAAAGTTGATAAAAACTTCTCAACCTTAGGACTTAAAGTTTTCTCTTCCAGACCTAATGCTTTAGCTTCTAGCTCCATATAAAAACGTAACAGCAAAGGCACATCTTCTCGGCGCTCACGCAGAGCTGGAACTTTGATGCGAATGACATTTAAGCGGTAGAGTAAATCTTCACGGAAACGCCCTTCTCGCACCAACTCTTCCATATTTTGGTGAGTCGCTGCGACAATACGCACATTGGTCGAAACAGGATTCCGCCCACCCACACGATAAAAACTACCATCGTTTAATACACGTAATAGACGGGTCTGCAAGTCTACTGGCATATCCCCTATTTCATCTAAAAACAGGGTGCCACCATCCGCCTCTTCAAAACGCCCAATACGTCGTGAATGTGCACCAGTAAAGGCGCCTTTTTCATGACCAAATAACTCTGACTCCAATAACTCTCTTGGAATCGCAGCTGTGTTTAAAGCCACAAATGGACCGTCAGCACGCGGACTAAGCTCATGCAGTGCTTGTGCCACCAACTCTTTACCAGTACCTGTTTCTCCATTAATTAACACGGTGACATCCAATTGAGAGATACGTCCTAAAATACGGAAAACTTCTTGCATTGCAGGAGCCGCACCTATGATATTCAAAGGCTGCTTACCCGTTTTAGCGGCTCGTTTTGGTTTAGACACCCCGCCTGATAAGTGGCGTTTTACAGCACGATCTATCAAAGAG
>JBNJEY010000111.1:0-4427 GCA_051746325.1 Pseudomonadota bacterium | reverse complement strand
GCCACCAGTTTTCTTGAAGCCACACTGGATATTATCTCCATGCATGACACCTCTACAAAATTCTTTGCCATGGAGTGTATGGGGCGTAATGCCGGCTGGCTAACGATTTCTGCGGGTTTAATTAAAGATATGATTCCAGATCTACCCTTAATTATACTGCCCGCTGAACGTGCTTTTAATAAAGCGGATTTTCTGCAAAAAGTCGACGCTCTTATTGTTAAAAATGGCTACTGCGTCTGTGCTGTATCGGAAGGTTTACAGCAAGAAAATGGTGAATATATCAGTGTTGCCAGTATTGAGCACACCCATGAGCGTGACTACACTCAATTAGGCGGTGCAGGGACAGCCATATCGCATATCGTCGCCCAGCACTTTAACTGCAAGACCCACTGTGCCATTCCAGACTATCTGCAACGTTCTGCCAGTCACCTGGTATCGGAGGTGGATTGGCAGATGGCGTATGGTGCAGGAAAAGCCGCAGTCGATGCGGCATTAGAGGGGTTCTCTGGTGTACTGCCTATTATTGAGGTAACCGGAGTTGAACCCTTTAAATGGGTCTTTAAAACCGTTGACCTAGAGGCGGTTGCTAATCTAGAAAAAACAGTACCCGATCACTTTCTGACAGAAGATGGTATGGATATCACAGAGGCCGCTTTAGAATACTTACGCCCCCTGATTCAAGGTGAACGTCCGGTACCGTTTAAGAATGGCTTACCGGATATCCCGGTGATTGCATTTACCACGCTCGATAAACAGCTGCCGCCATTTACCGCCATTAAATAAGCAAAGAGAAGCAGAAGGCTTTTAACCATTTCAGCCCCGCAAGGGCCATCTAATCCGTTTGTGAACGTCTACATCGTATCCCCAAAAACCTGTCGCTTAAGCGACAGGCATAAAAAAACCCAGCCATAATAAATTATGACCAGGTTGATAATAACTCTAGTGGTTAATAATCAGTAAACCGGTGACTAGACCTTATTAAAGGTTAATCTGTCCTCTTCACAATCCACTACTATCTCACCGCCCTTCTGTAAATCACCAAACAGTAATTTATCGGCCAGAGGCTGCTTTACCTTTTCTTGAATTAAGCGCGCCATAGGTCTTGCACCCATTAATGGATCATAGCCATTTTTAGCCAACCAAGAGCGTGCACGGTCTGTGACTTTTAACGTGACTTTTTTCTCTGCTAATGCATTCTCAAGTCCATAAATAAACTTATTAACGACCGACTCCATAGAAGCCTCAGTAAGACTATTAAACTGTATCACGCCATCTAAACGATTGCGGAACTCTGGGGTAAAGACTTTTTTCAGTTCAGAATCAAAATCCATTGTGTGGTCTTGTACACTAAAGCCCATACTTGAGCGTGCCACCTGCTCAGCGCCCACATTAGAGGTCATAATTAAGATGACATTTCTAAAATCGGCCTTGCGACCGTTATTATCCGTCAAGGTACCGTGATCCATGACTTGCAATAAAATATTAAACACATCTGGGTGGGCTTTTTCAATCTCATCTAATAGCACAACCGCATATGGATGCTTATTAACCGCTTCGGTTAATAAGCCACCTTGGTCATAACCCACGTAACCAGGTGGCGCACCAATCAAACGCGATACGGTGTGGCGCTCCATATACTCCGACATATCAAAACGGAGCATCTCCACACCAAGGTGTTTGGCTAACTGTTGGGTCAGTTCGGTTTTACCCACCCCTGTTGGCCCTGAAAATAGGAATGAACCCGTCGGTTTATTAGGATCAGACAATCCTGAACGTGACAATCTAATGGCCGAGGTTAATTGATCAACGGCATGATCTTGACCAAACACAACCCGCTTAAGGTTGTCACCCAAGTCATATAATTTGTCTTTCTCTTTTTGGGTAATTTGCGCAACCGGAATACGTGCAATACTGGCAATGACCTGCTGTATCTCTGGCACACCAATTTGCTTTTTACGCTTACTGGTTATCGCCAATGCCTGTTTAGCACCGGCTTCATCAATAATATCAATCGCTTTATCCGGCAGATGTCTGTCGGTCAAATAACGTGCCGACAGGGCAACGGCTTCTTTAAGGGCCGGCAAGGTATATTTAACATGATGGTGCTCTTCGTACTTAGTTTTTAAACCCTTTAGAATATCAAAAGTTTCTTGAATTGACGGCTCTTGAACATCCACCTTTTGAAAACGGCGTGCCAAGGCACGATCTTTCTCAAACACCCCTCTGAACTCTTCATAGGTTGTCGCCCCCAGGCACCGAATTTTACCGGATGACAAAGCAGGCTTCATTAAATTAGAAGCGTCCATCGCTCCACCCTGCACAGCGCCCGCACCAATTACCGTATGAATTTCATCAATAAACAGGATGGCATGTGGCTGTGCTTCTAAATCATTTAATAAGGCTTTAAAGCGCTTCTCAAAATCGCCACGGTAACGAGTACCGGCTAATAAGGCGCCCATATCCAAACTATAGACCACTGCATCGCTTAATAGGTCTGGCACTTGGCTATGGACAATTTGATAGGCTAACCCTTCCGCAATGGCCGTTTTACCCACACCTGGCTCACCGACTAATAATGGGTTGTTTTTACGACGACGACTCAGTATTTCTAAGGTACGGTTCAACTCCCATTCGCGACCGATAATCGGATCGATTCGACCCAATACCACTTCGGCATTCAAGTTGGTCGTGTAACTCTCTAAAGGTGTTTTTTTAGACTCTGAATCATCTCCAAGCTCTGCACCACCTTCAGAATCCGGCGTTGAGGATAAGAAATCTTCTGCTTCTGAGGCCGTAACACCGTGCGACAAATAACTCAATACATCCACTCGCTCAACGCCATTAATTTCTAATAGATAAACTGCTTGCGAATCTTGTTCTGCATACAAAGAGGCCAGTACATGAACGGGTGTGACTTCAGGGTAGCCATTCGACTGCACCAGATAAATAGCACGTTCAATCACACGCTGAAAACTCATGGTAGGCTGAAGTTCATCTGACTTACGACTGATCACCTCAGACTCTAGAAAGCGCTCTAGACCCTCTTCAATCAAGGAGATTTCAGCGCCACAGGCGGCAATCACCTCTTGAACGCTAGGCACGCCCAATAACTCCAACAAAAGATGTTCTAGGGTGACAAATTCATGTTCATACTCATGGGCAACGCTAAAGGCATTACTCAATGTCATTTGTAGTTCTTTACTCAACATATTTAAGCGACCTCCAACTGACACATTAACGGATGTTTATTTTCACGTGAATAACTATTTACTTGCTGGACTTTCATCTCGGCTATTTCTCGGCTAAAGACCCCACAAACCCCTTTACCATCGCGATGCACTGCCATCATAACCATGCTAGCCTTCTGTTCGTCTAAACCAAAAAATCGCTGTAAGACATCCACTACAAAATCCATAGGGGTGTAATCGTCATTTAATAAAACGACTTGGTAGCGCTTGGGAGGTTCCACTTTGGGTTTAGCGGTTTCTAACAGTAAATTACCGTCGTCATGTTCATGTGAATGGGGCATTCAAAACCTTTTTGTTTTTAATTATTTTAGGGTTATTGCTATTGGCTCTCAAAAGAGCGTTACAGTGGGTGAATTCACAATAACAGCGTTGCCTTAAATTCAGTTTACCTATTTATATAGGCGATCAGGGAGTTTTCAAGACGCACCACTTCTGCTGATGCATGCTTTCGAGATTAAATATCAGTCATGGAACTGACTTAACAGTCTTTATACAACGGTTTACAATCATCTATGCCGCCACCAAACGGGCATAGAAATCACCTGCTGGGAGCAATTCATCTGCAGGCAACCCCATGTTCGGCACTTTAATATAATCGTTAGGTGAATAAGAGAGCGGTACCGTGAAACTTAACCGGCCACTTAGTGACTCTAACTCCAATTTTTTTACCCTTTTGTAAAAGCGCAGTAGGCACTGACAAAACGCCGTAAATATCACCGGCTTCTAGCTGAAATTGGGTACTGTCTAGCTTAATATTAAAGCGCACTAAAAAATCACCCTTTTTCCCACCAAACAGACCACTATACCCTCTGCCTTCTAGGCGAAACGTTTTGCCCTCAAAAGCTTCCCGGGTAAATTTTATTTTGACCTTTAAGCTGGGAATATAAAAGAATCCTAATTTGAGTAAACGAATCGCATAACGCAGTGTCAAAGGGTAAATAATGACTCGATCTTTGCCATTGATCGGTTTTTGTGGGCGGTAGGTTTGTGAGGAATTGTCCCTAGATTGCTGTCGACTCTCGGTATGAGAGTCTGGATTAGATGATTGTCTGGAGTATCCAGCTTTACTCTCCGCAGAATGGGTTGGCGCTTTTGCTTGGCTTCGATGGTTTGAAACACTTTTTTTATAACGTTCATAATCTATGCAATAAGCATCTCGATGTTTCTTTAAAATTTCAT
>JBNJEY010000110.1:0-4452 GCA_051746325.1 Pseudomonadota bacterium | reverse complement strand
AATGATTTCTCGCATTTTATTAACATCGGCATAACGAATGCCCATGGTCTCTTTAATGCGCCGATTGGTCATACGAGAAGGGTTTTCAATCGATATATTGGCAAAAATACCGTTTGGGATATAGAGCGGTCGTTTATCAAAAGTGCGCACAGTCGTCATACGCCAGCCTATTTTCTCAACAGTCCCTTCAATATCCTTATCTGGGGAGCGAATCCACTCACCGACGGTAAAAGGCTTATCCATATAGAGCATCAAACCGCCAAATACATTGCCTAAAAGATCTTTCGCTGCGAAACCAATGGCAATACCACCGACACCACCGAACGCCATCAGTCCCGTTAGACTGACACCAAAAGCACTTAAAAAGAATAAAATTGTTAGAATAAACGCCAATAACTTAATAATTTTGGCGAGAGCTTCAACGGTCACAGCATCTAGATTATTATCTTCTCGAGCATATTCTTTTAAATGCAGCTCCAACCGTCGCACTAAACGAATTACGAACCAAGCAAAAGAGAGTATCAAAATAGTCGATTTAAAGTTATTGATATATTCAACCAACTCAACATAGAGGCCCGCTTTGGTAATCAAGGTGGTTAATGCCAACACGGTACCTGTCACCCAAATAAAGAACGAAACCGGAGACTTTGCAGCATCGGTAAAACTGTGTGACCAAATCCACCCTTTTTTATCAAACTGGTCACAGGCCACACTCAACACTCGGCGTTGGATGATATCGATAATCGCGGTCACCGTTAAAATAGTGACCACCCATAAAATCCAGGCCTGACCGCCAAAAAGTTTGACTAAATAGTCCCAGTATTCAGTGAATAATTCCATTAAATTAACTCCTGCTGATCATTCGTTTGATTCAATTGATTAACAACCGTTACAGCCGCTTGCCATAAGGGGTCATATTGTAATTTTTGATAGTCGAATTTACCGTGCGCATGTAAACGGATTAGGCGAGCATGCGACAAGGCATTGGCATGCCAATTAACCTTGCTCAGTACTTCATCCGCCGCCATCGAATCATTACAGACCAAGACGAGGTCGCAACCTGCTTGCAGTGCCTTTAAAACTCTCTGGGGTGCACTGCCAAATGCCGTAGCGGCTTTCATGCTTAGATCGTCACTGATAATCGCCCCTTCAAAATGACACTGCTTGCGTAAGACCACCTGTAACCAAACCTCAGAAAATCCTGCCGGCAAGGAGTCCAGATGCGGATAAATAACATGGGCTGGCATAATCGCATCCAAACCATTTTCGATCAAACGCAGAAAGGGTTGCAGATCATGTTGCTGAATTTCGGCGAAGGGTCTTTTATCCACAGCAACCTCAAGGTGTGTATCGGCTTCAATAAAACCATGCCCTGGGAAATGTTTAGCAACAGAAGCCATGCCCGCCTTATGCATCCCTAGCATTAGATGGAATGACAAATTACCCACCACAATCGGGTTACGATGAAATGCACGATCGCCAATGACTTTACTGCCTCCGTAATCTAAGTCCACAACAGGGGCAAAGCTAAAATCAATGCCAACCGATAAAAGCTCGGCTGCCAGTAGCCAGCCGATTTTTTCGGCAAGGACATAACTCTGCTTTTCATCCTTTTCATAAAGTTCGCCTAACACTCTCATCGGCGGAATATGAGTAAAGCCTTCCCGAAAACGCTGTACCCGTCCTCCTTCATGATCGACCCCTATAAGCAATTTAGGGTGTCGTAAGTCATGAATCGATTTAGTCAGTTTCTGCATCTGCTCAATTGATTTAAAATTACGACTGAAAAGAATTACGCCAGCCACTAATGGATCCATTAAACGCTCGATATCCACTGGTTGAAGAAAAGTGCCTTCGATATCGACCATCACAGAGCCTAATGACATGGCTTGCCCGTCTATTTTTTGCATTGCACATCCTTTTATTTCAAGACAGTAACTCCTCGCTGAGGAATTTCAGCGTTCTGAGTCATAATTTAATGTTCGTATCATAGCAAAATCATATAAAAAACGTACTAAAAGAGAACTTTTATGCGTGGATTGTCGCCAACAAATAGTTAAACTCAATATAATTTTCATATAATTGTCATATTAGAGCTGTATGCTATTTGTGATTAAAAAGTATAAAAGAAACCCACACTGCCCTGAAATGGCGAATTAAACAGTGGAAATAGGAATTATTCGATGATTAAATTAATTGGCATTGCCACGCATCCGGCTTCTAAAGCCACCATCACAACCCACCAACAGATTAGCGTCACGACAGAATCTGGATTAGAAAATGACTTTCAAGGCCAAAAGCGCCAGCAAACGCAAGTGACGCTATTGTCACAAAAAAACTGGGATCTAGCATGTGCAGAAGTGGGCGCAACCTTAGATTGGACAGAAAGACGCGCAAATCTATTGATTGATGATATTGAATTTAATGAAGCCATGATTGGCCAACAAATTCAGGTGGGCGGCGTACTGTTAGAGATCACACGAGAGACCGACCCGTGTCAAAGAATGAACGACCTGCACTCTGGGTTAAAAACAGCCCTAGCGCCTCAGTGGCGTGGTGGTGCACGTTGTATGGTATTAAGAACAGGCTCGATCAAGGTTGGCGACAGTGTTCATCTATTAAAACGGTTATAGCTATAACCGTCCTTCAACAAGCCAATCGCCCTTTTCAAACCAACCAGGCCTGGTCAAACTAAGATTTCATCTTGTACCAAAGTGAATATTGATCTAAAACCTGGCAACTATCTCTATTAAAAGGTCTTTTTCTTCGAGACTCACTCTCTTTTAAAAAATTAACGATTGGAGTGACGGGAGCGCACATCCAAATAATCACGCCATTGATCACCAATTAAGTTGACCGCCAAGACCACCAACATTAAAGCGATACCGGGCGCTAACACCAAGTGAGGCGCGACTAATAAATAACGTGTGCCCTCTTTAATCATACTGCCCCATGACGCATCGGGCGGTTGCACACCTAAACCAAGAAAAGAGAGCCCTGCTTCTGAAATCACGGCACCAGCCACCCCAAAGGTCGCCTCCACTCCTAAGGGCGCCAAAATGAGCGGTAAGACGTGACGCCACAATATCCACGGCATTGGCACCGCCAAAGAGCGTGCCGCTAAAATATGTTCACGGTGGCGTAAACTTAAGGTTTGCGCTCTAGCTAAACGAGCGTACCCCACCCAACCGACCACCACTAAGGCAAATACGACATTTTCGATACCAGGCCCCAGAATCGCAGCTAAGGCTATGGCCAAGAGCAAACCTGGAAAGGCTAAAAAGACATCGATAATTTTGGTAATAATGCGATCGGTCCAGCCGCCCATATAGCCGCTATAGATACCAATAGTAGTGCCGATAATCGCCGAAAAAAACACCACGCCGATGGCCACAAATAAAGAGGTTTGCGCGCCTAAAATAAGCCGTTCGAGTACTGGCCGACCTAACTCATCAGACCCTAACCAGGCCTGGCCAGTTGGCCCACTCAAAAATTGGGAGAGTATCACCTCATTGGCGCTCTCGCCAAGAAAGAACCCTAAAAGTGCCATCAATAGCCAAACCACCACAATGCTGTAACTTAAATAACGCAACATTAATTAAACATCCGATTCAACATCTTAAATTATTCACCGTCTTAATCACCACTCTAGTTTGTCACTCTTATGCGTGGGTCAAGCCACGCGTAAGCTAATTCCGTTAATCCATTAATCGTGATATACGCCACACTGATCACTAAGATACAACCTTGCACCACTGGGTAGTCGCGTCGCTGAATGGATTCCACCAATAGTTGACCCAAACCTGGCCAATCAAAGACCACTTCGGTAATGACTGCGCCACCTAATAAAGTCCCAAGCTGTAACCCTAAGATGGTAACCACTGGCAATAAAGCATTCATTAACGCATGTTTGCCATAAACCAACCGCCCAGGCAAACCTTTTGCCTGGGCGGTACGGATATAGTCTTCATGTAACACCTCTAACAACGAAGCTCTCAACATTCGCGCTAAGATCGCGGCCAATGCCGTGCCTAAAGTAATAGCCGGCAAAACCCAAGAAAAGGGTTGTTCAGCACCACTCACCGGCAGCCAAGCTAACCATAAAGAGAAAAAGAGAATTAACATCGGTCCCAACCAAAAATTCGGAATCGAGACACCCAACAAAGAGACCGTCATCGAAAGATGATCCGGCCACCTACCTGCTCTTAAAGCTGCCCAAAGGCCTAACGGAAAAGCGATTAAGACTGCGACCAGTAACGCCATAACGGCTAACTGTAACGTCATTGGAAAACGTTCAGCAATCAATTCAGAGACGGGTTGTTGAAAAAACAACGACTGGCCTAAATCAAACTGGATTAAGCCTGAGATAAACTGCCAGTACTGAGTCCAGATTGGCAGATGCAAGCCTAACTGTTCGCGCATTACCGCTTCGTCAACAGGACTGGCCCAATC
>JBNJEY010000109.1:0-4459 GCA_051746325.1 Pseudomonadota bacterium | reverse complement strand
CGAGCCATTTTATGGATTTCGCATGACGTCCATCAACATCAACGCTTGGCCCATTCTGAATTACAGCTGGTATTAAAAAAGTGAACTTACCGAAAATAGGAGCAGGCCTAGTGGTTTTTAATCGCTGGCAAACTTTAGGGTGTTTAGCATGATTTTAATCAGTTATTGGGATCTATTAACCCTCTCTTTTTTGGTTTTTTTGCTCGGTGGCGTCTTGTGGTTAAACGGCTTTAGCCAGGTTAAGCAGTTGTGGTGGGCGAGCCTTAGAATGGCGGCTCAACTGCTGTTTATGGGAGTCTGGCTGAGTTGGGTTTTCTATGCAGAGAATGTATTGTGGGTGGTTCTGGTTGGCCTTGTCATGCTCACAGCGGCGGGTTATGAAATCTCAAGGCGACAGCAGTACCGCTTGAAAAAGTTACATGGTCTCTGGATAGGGTTACTCTCCCTATCGTTTACCTCGTTAACGCTATTGATTGGTGTGTTGCTCTTTGTGATTCAGCCTGAACCTTGGTATCAACCGCAATATCTTATCCCTTTGCTGGGGATGTTATTAGGCAATAGTATGACATCAATAGGGGTAGGGTTGGATACACTCACTCGCAGCGCTGTGCAACTAAAGGCTAAAATCGAAGCACAACTCGCCTTGGGGAAAACGGCCAAACAATCCATGCAGTTTATTAAAGAACAAAGTCTGCATGCCGCCATGATTCCGGTGATTAATATGTTGGTCGCGGCGGGTATTATCTCTTTACCTGGGATGATGACGGGGCAAATATTAGCCGGCGCTGATCCGGCTGAGGCAGTCAAATATCAAATTATGATTATGTTATTAATTGCTACCTCTACCGGGTTAGGTACCTTAATCGCGATAGAGATTGCCAGTCGTAGATTGTTTGATGATCGACAACGCCTACAGCTAGATGTTCTGAGTAAAAGGTGAACTTTCTCAATTAGAGCTTAAGCGCGAGATAAAAACTTACCAGTTAAAGTACTCACCTTGACAGTCTCATTGGGTTCAATAAACTCAGGTACCTGAATCTCATACCCTGTTGTGAGTACCGCAGGTTTGGTGCGACCCGCCCCACTCGATTTGCTACCGGGATCGGTTTCGACCACCTCAAGTTCCACATTGGTTGGCAGTTCAATGGCCAACACTTGCTCATCCCATAACAAAGCGGTAATGCCGCCGAGTCCTTCGGTAATGTATTTTTTTTCCTCTTCGAGCTCATCGGCATTTAACAGATACTGGCTGTAGTCTTCATTGTTCATAAAAACGTAGTTGTCGCCATCGATATAGGAGAACATGACCGACACTTTTGGGCAGTCTATCTCTTTTACGATGTCGTCACTTTTAAAAGTTTCATCGACCTTTTGCCCGGTTTTCAAGTTATTGAAACGCATTTTATATAAAGTGGATGCACCGCGAGAAGAGGGGTTGCGAACATCGTAGGTTTTTAGAATATGCGGGGCGCCATTAATTTCAATAATGTCGCCTTTTTTGAGTTCACTGACTTTAGGCATGGTAGATTCCCTTTAGGATTAAGAGCGACACAGAGAGTTATAAATAATATCGATCGATAAAATTTAATCGCCTGTATGGCCATTTTTTTCGGCTATTTTCGATCGTTTATTCGAGCAGTGCAAGTGCTCTTTTATATCCGTATTATTCTCTGTATTTTGGTCATTATTTGGAGTGCCAAGCGATTTTTCGGCCACCTGGTAGCCTAGTTGAATCATCTCATTGATTTTAGTGAATTCCAGCATGCCGCAGGCATCACGTGGGATTTCAATAATAATATCTGGTGGATAGGCGGCGAGTTGGTGGTGGGCGATACTGTTTTGCATGCTATCAAAGGCTTTATGGCTGATATCAACCATATCCCAGTTTAAAACCGCCTCTGCCTCAGACGGGTTAGCTCGGAATTTAGCCAATAGAGAATCGAATAAAGCAGAGGCATTATTTAGCCAAGAGTCCTTATGGAGTTCGGTCTCTGAGACAAGAGGATCTGATTTAGACCCGGTGGCTTTGCCACCGAGATTGACTGCAATAATTAAATCGTTTTTTTGTCCGACAGTGGGCGCAATGGGGACGGGATTGAGGACGCCACCATCCACTAATGTGATGCCCTTTTTATGAAAGGGGGTGAAAATCATTGGCAGTGCCGTCGAAGCACGCATGGCATCGAGTAGCGAGCCTTTTTGTAGCCAGACCTCTTTTTCATTTTCAATGTCGGTGGCGACGGCGGTAAAGGGAATCGGTAAATCTTCAATATTTGGATTGCCCAAAATATCCTTAAAGGCTTTCACAAGTCGATCTCCCTTAATAAACCCACTGCGATTCCAGGCAAAATCTGTGAGGCTAATAATATCGCCATTGCTTAACTGCTTACACCAGGTTTCACACTCATCGAGTTTGCCAGCGGCATAGATACCACCAATTAAAGCGCCGATGGAACTACCCGAGATAGCGTTGATTTGGTAGTTGTGCTCTTCTAACCAACGAATAATGCCTATATGCGCCAACCCACGCGCACCCCCACTGCCTAGGATCAGCGAGACCGTTTTTGGGGCAGGCTGGGTTTTCGATGATTGTTTTAGCAAGGCCATTAAAATACTCCTTTTAGATCATTATTATTGGGGTTATTATTACTTTAGAGCATCTGAAACAATGGCTTTAGCTTCTTTGAGGATTAAGTCCAGATGCACTTGACCTTTAAAACTTTCGGCATAGATTTTATAGAGCTCTTCGGTACCGGAGGGGCGGGCGGCAAACCAGCCATTTTCGGTGGTAATTTTTAAGCCACCAATCGCCGCGCCATTGCCGGGCGCATGGGTTAATTTAGCGGTAATGGCTTCGCCGGCTAGGGTGTTAGTTTGGACCATCTCGGGTGAAAGAGTACTTAAAATGGCTTTTTCTTGGCGATTGGCAGGGGCATCAATGCGGCTGTAAATAGGGTTGCCAAATTGAGCCGTCAGTTCTTGGTACAACACCCCCGGATCTTTGCCCGTGACGGCTGTGATTTCAGCGGCTAATAAGTTAAGGATAATGCCATCTTTATCGGTACTCCAAGGGCCGCCATCCAGACGCAAAAAAGAGGCGCCAGCAGACTCCTCGCCCCCAAAACCAAATGCTCCGGTTTGCAAGCCTTCCACAAACCATTTAAAACCGACCGGCACTTCGGATAAGTTTAGATTATTTGCCTTAGCGACACGGTCAATCATCGAGCTTGAGACTAAGGTTTTCCCCACCGCTGCATTTTGGGGCCAGTGAGGACGGTGGGTAAATAAATATTGAATCGCCACTGCTAAATAGTGGTTCGGGTTCATTAAACCGACTGATTTGGTCACTATGCCGTGTCGATCGACATCGGGGTCATTGCCAAAGGCTAAGTCATAGTGGTCTTTCAGTTTAATCAGCCCAGCCATTGCATAGGGCGACGAACAATCCATGCGGATTTTGCCATCTTTATCGACCGGCATAAATGAGAAGGTTGGGTCAACGTGCGGGTTAATAATCGTTAAGTCTAAGCCGTAAAAATCGGCAATGGGTTGCCAGTAGTCAACCGCTGCACCCCCCATTGGGTCGACTGCCAGCTTTAAGCCAGCCTCTTTAATAGCCTGCATATTAATGACTTTATCGAGGTTTTTAATATAGGGCATCATTAAATCGGTGGGAGTGATATATTCCGAAGCCATTGCGGCCGCTAACGACAACTGTTTTACTTTGATAGAGCCTTCTAGAATCATCTCATTCGCACGATCTTGAATCCATGAGGTGGCATCGGTATCAGCCGGGCCGCCCGTGGGGAGATTGTATTTAAAGCCGCCGTCTTGTGGCGGGTTGTGTGATGGGGTAATCACCACGCCATCCGCAAAGCCTGTTTGGCGACCTTGGTTGTAACTGAGAATAGCATTGGAAATCACCGGGGTAGGCGTATAACGACCATTCGCCTGAATAATGACCTGCACCTTATTTGCAGCAAACACTTCAATAGCCGTGGCATGTGCAGCTTCAGACAAGGCATGGGTATCCATGCCGATATAGAGTGGGCCATCGGTATTTTGTAAATAGCGGTATTCAATAATCGCCTGGCAAATCGCGGCAATATGAACCTCATTAAATGTTTTTTTACTCGAGCAGCCACGGTGGCCAGAGGTGCCAAAACTGACTGCTTGACCAGGGAGGCTGACATCTGGCGCTAAGCTGTAATAGTCCACCATTAAGAGAGGGATATTTTCTAAAAGGTTGTAGGGGGCTTTTTTGCCTGCTAATGGAGAATTTGCCATGGATCAGATCGCTCGCTCTTTGAATGAATAATGTCGTTTTAAATCCGTTGGAGTGATTATATACAGGAACAGGATTAACTCTAACAAAAATACCATATGAAATCGGTTTAAGCAGGCCTGCTCTAAATGGAGAGCCGCTTTCAGCTAAGTGTTCGTTAAATGTTATAAATTA
>JBNJEY010000108.1:0-4471 GCA_051746325.1 Pseudomonadota bacterium | reverse complement strand
GAGTAAACTTCATGCTCGTTTCTCGCGAGTCCGACAACCATTCAATCTGCGGGTCATATCCGATTTGGGCAACTAATTGATGCGCCACGCTATTCATATAAGCCTGGGTTAACCCTCTACCTAGCAGCTGCCAACTCCAATAGTGTAAATCACCCACTCTATGTATCTTATCGGTCGGCGCACTCTGCCAGTCAATGGTGCCAACGGGTACCGTGAGTGGCAGGAAATTGGGCAGGGGATTTAAAATCACCGAACTGGGTTTATCAAAAAAGTACCAGCGTCTATTAGAGCGGTTTTTTACGACAACCACAGGAGAGTGCAAAAGCACCCTTTGCGGCACAGAATTTTGCCACTCTTTCACTTCATAACTGGCCACTAAGGTCTCGATTTTAGCGGAGGGGGTGCCTGTTTTATGCTCTTTTTCGTCACCTAAAAAGATGGTTTGAGTGTCAATCGGTAAGCTTTGCAGATAGGTCTTTACCGATGAATTAATGGCCGGTGCTCTTTGCTCATAGGTGACCTTATGTGCTGTATCGGTTACCTCAACTTCGGCCTTCCAAACAGCCTGTTGATGGGCGTACAAAGCCGTCATGCTCATTGAGTTTGGCCCAAACCAGCGTATGGAGACTTCTGGGTTGGGGATCACGTTTATCTCAATATCGGGCAGAACCATTCTGCCTGCCGTTTGACCTTTGATTTTTAATAAACCTGACTGTAAGGGGTAAAGCGTTATTTTCATGCGTTCAGAATCCGAGTCGACATCGTACAGCACGAAGTTTTTTTCAAATCGCTTCCAATCCAATCCGGCAAATAAATTAGCTCGATGCTCACCGACAATCGTAACAGTCACCGGCTCGCCTAACATCACCTGTGTGGGTTTAATACTTAAGGTAATTAAGCGATTGGTATCCTCTAAGGGCGGTGTAGAAACAGTAATAACGTCACTGTTCGAGGCACTGTGCGCGACCGAAAAGAGAGAATAGCTAAGTAGGCCAACCAGCAGATGAATCACTAGCATAATGCTCGTCCCAATATTCACTTTACTGCCCGCTCTGCTCCCAACGGCAATGAATCCTCTAGAATGGCTAAGCAGGTGGCCTAGGGTGTTCTGAATTTGCTTTACCATGGCTGAATTCCAGGAATAGGATGGGGTTGGGGTTGGGCCGCATGAAAGCCGGCTTCTCGTTCAAACATCCGCTTTAAAAGCGTCTTTTGATCATCCTCTAATAGCTGTAGTTCATGCTCAAACTGCTCAGCACGTTTGCGCTGTTGCTGCTGATTTAAAATCGTCTGTGCACGGCTACTAGAGCCATTAGATAAGTTCATAGTCATTTTATCGCGACCAGATAACAAGCGATAATTCGTCTCATCTTGGCTATCGGGCAAAGTTGCCATCTCACCATTTTGACTCCCTTGCGGGAAATCCTCGTCTGAGCCAAACCCTGGCTCATTGTCATCGGCCGCACTGGGCTTTGTACCACCATAAAAAGCCCCTTCATTATCGCGTTCAGGGCCGCTCTCGTCCTCTGCCGTTTTATCCTCGGCTTGTTTCTGAGCGCGATCTTCGATGGTTTTGCGCTGCATGGCTAGGCTTAAATTATGTTCGGCTTTGGCGTAAGCTTTACGATAACGTAAAGCTTGTTGATAGGACTCAACCGCATGCGCCAATAAATTGGTTTGATAGTAACTATTACCTAAATTAAAGAGCGCCTTGGAACGTTTTTTATCATCGATTGCCGCCCAAGCCGCTTGCCTAAAATAGGTAATGGCTGATTCAAATTCATTCAACTTATAAGCTGCAGCGCCCGCACCAAACCAACCTGAGAAAGTGGCATTTTGATCATATAAAGAGCGAGATAATTCATAATCTCCAGCAATATAAGCACTGTATGCCTCTGATGAGCTCTTAAAAGAGGCTCTTTGATCAGTCGCCACCGTTTGCGCAAAACCCGCTTGAGGAAAGCTCTGCAAGAGTATCAATACCAGACCTGCCCCTAACCACATAAAGCCGTTGATCTCTTTACTGGCCTTGGAGCGTAACAACAGGCCAGCAGATGATTTTAAGAGGCCTAACAGGTAGAATGCCATTAACAGTAGAATCAGAGCCAGCACTATAAAAGGCCAAGCATAATCCTGCCACTCTCGATTTTCTTGCGCTTGCGTGCGACTCGCCGCAGGCAGTGTCACCTCTTTTAAAAGCTTCGTCATAAATTCTTGACTGGCATCTGCTCGTAAATAAACACCTTCTAGGCTTTGCGCCATTTTTTTAAGGCTACTCTCTTCTAGGCGACTTTGGACTAATAAGCCATTGACATGCAATTTTCCTGACCTGTCTTCACTGTCTGGCAAGGTGGTGGCCACTGGCATCCCAACCCCCACCAAAATAATCTTAACGCCGGTATCACTCAACTTTTGCAGTTTCGAAAATTTAGAGCGTTGGGCACTTTTTGGTAACTCAACGGGTTGCCAAAATTGTGGCGCTCCGTTGGTAAAGAGCACCATGACCTTAGCCTTACCTGCGGTTTGTGATAGATGGGTTAAGCCACCAATCACCGCAAGTTCTAACCAGCTACCTTGGAGCGGCAACAGACCCGGTTCGAGTAGGTTCAAAGAATGTCGAAACAGATCACGATCGTAACTTAATGGGCTGACCATATGCGCTTGTCCAGCAAACCCCTGTAGCGCTAGACGATCTCCCCTTTGCAATTTAAGTGTCATAGACTCGACCAGCGATTTCGCAAACAAAAAACGATTCGGATAAAGATCACTGGCATTCATCGATTGCGACAGATCCATCGAGACTAAAATATCCACGCCTTCTCGGCTTTGCAGATCAGGCGCGGAAATCAGACTTCTCGGCCCCGCCAATGCAATAATTAAACACAACCAAGCCAAGGTGATTAAGCGACTTGGCGAGTTTAAAAAACGCCCTAAATAAGTCAAAGGTCTGGTTATTTTGCGCAGCAACCCAGGCCTGGTAAAAATGGACGATTTTTGTTCAGTTGTTGCCGACAGAGAGTCGATTTGAGGGGTTACAATCGCATTTTCAGTGGCAATCCATGGCCATAAATGGCGATCGGCATACGCCTGTTGATGTTGTTTTTGCCCCAACTGCTTTAAAGCCCACCAGAGTATAGGCAGTAACAAAGCCCATAACCAATTGGGTGCACGCCAGACAATATCGCCCTGCAAAAAGAGGCGGAAAAACGCCAACAAATCCTGACTAAAAAATTCCATTAGCGAACCACCTGATTTTTGGAGGAGGCGTGTAATTTATTCGCCAGTAATAGGCTTAAAAACAGGTAGCAGAATAAGCTAATGACGCTGATGCTTAAAGGCAGGTCATACAAAGGGATATGCTGCGGTGGTCGCGGCGGCTCCTCATAAGGCACCCCTTCCGCCTCGTTGATTTTTTGTAATACTTGACTCAACTCCTGACCGCTGCCTATTTCAAAATATTGTCCCCCTGTTTCAGAGGCAATTGCTTTAAGCGTGCCAGACTCTAAGGGCTGATAGAGCAACCCAGCATAGAGGCGTTTGTCGGCCGCCTGGCTGGTGGCTCCAACACCAATCGTATAGATCGGCACCTGCAACAGCTGGGCATAATTAACGGCTTGGGAAAGGGCGAGGCGACTTGGCTGGCTCAAACCATCGCTAATCAATACGACAACGCGTTTAAGCGTGTCGCTTGTCGTAGACAGAGCTTGCGCATTTTGAGCGGGTTGACGCGTCTGCCTTAACGCCAAACCTAACGCCTCGCCCATTGCACTGTCGGTGCGTCCGGCTAAATAAGGTTTAAGACGCTTTAAATTTAACCGGGCCGCAGTTTGATCGGAGGTTAAAGGCATAAGAGTATAGGCTTGTTCAGCATAGATGGCCAAGCCAAAACGATTGCCTTCTAACCCTGAAATAAACTGATCAAGCACGTTTTTAACAACATTCATCCGTGTTTCAGATTGACCATTAATTTGATAATCGGGCAGTAAAAACGAGGCTGAGCTTTCAATGACAAAAACAATATCGCGCACCGTTTTCTGCTGGGGTAAAGGGGCTAACTCTTGAGTTTTTTCGGGTTGTGCTAGAGCGATGGCGAGGCTAATAATAATAAGGCCGCGGAGCAAGTTTAAACCCACTTTTATCCCAGAAAACCGCCATTTAAGGGTGCCTTTAGTAGAACTAAAGGGTTGCATTTTATGGATCAGTGCATGTTTAACAACAAGCTGGCGTTGTGATTGTAACTGCGTTAAATCATCCTGCTGCGCGCCCCCAAACAGGGGCGTTAAAGCCGTTAAAACCCACAATAATGGCCATAAAAACAGCAGCCACAACCCGGTCGGATTGGCAAATTCTATACCCTCAACTCCAAAGATATTCGATAAGAGAGTAGAAAAAAGATTAACCAAGAGCATTTCCATTAAGATCTACCTACCCTTAAACGCTTCCACAAAGTCACTAAACGATCTTTAAAAGA
>JBNJEY010000107.1:0-4504 GCA_051746325.1 Pseudomonadota bacterium | reverse complement strand
AATATTTTCAGATATGCTCTGCTCTAAGGCTTCTGTTTCACACCATATAAAACAGTTGAACTCATTTTGTTGATTGAGCGTTAATTTAGCAGACATCTCCCCGATGGGTAAATGCAGATCAATTAAGACCTCCCAGCTAGGTGAGCCTGATTGAGTGTGCTTTCTGAGCTCAATATAATCTTGCTCGTTTTGTTTATCATGAGTATATGGGAGCTCTAAGGGCGTTATATTGGGATTTTCATAGAGTTGTAATTGTTGTAACGTAATTCTATTGATTGCTTGAGCAAGGGGTGATAATAGTTGTGAAATTTGGGGTGAAGGCGCTCTTATATTCAGTGTCTCTGCTTGCTTTTGCAACGAAAGCAATTGGCTTTTAATATCATTGTTCAGATTTGGTTTGTCAGCTTGTTTAAGTTTTGATTCTAAAAACAGACCACTATCAGCCATTCTCTCTTTTAAGGCTGAGCCAGATAAAGGTATCTGGCTTTTATTGAACTGTTCAAGAAGTTGATTTACCGGCCCCAATAATGAAGTTGGCAGGTTTTGAAGCAAGCTTATTTGCTGAAATGCTTGTGGCAGGGCCGTTTGGTTAGGCATAACTTGTCGTAAAGCGGCTTGTAGTGTGTTCTGTAACTGCTGGCTATTATTCTGCTTAGAGTTCTGAACAATGGCAAGTTCAATCGTCGGTTGTAGCTGTTTTATTCGGACTTGAAGAGTGCCCGTTTCTTGAATATCGGCTTTGCTTGTGGCAACAAGCGTTTGATTACCGATAGTAAGAGTGACTTGTTTACCCTGAATCTGTTCAATATTTGCCGTTACGACTTGGCCGACTTTCAAAAGTGAAGCACTTTGAGTGGCGCTATTCAGTATCTGAGATTGTGTGGCTGTGAAATTATTGGAAATATTAACCATTGTTATTACCAGTTTAAATGAACTTTTACTTGCATCCCATTAAATTACACTTATATTGACTCTCTTAAATCGTACTTTGACGATAGAAGTCTTTGAATAGGGTCATCATACTATGAGTGAACGCGAATTTGACTTTACTGAACAAGATTTTAAACGAGTCCAAAAGATTGTTTATGATTTTGCCGGTATTGATTTAAATCAGTCCAAAATTAACTTGGTTTACAATCGGTTGGCGAAACGAATACGATTCTTAACTTTAACAAGTTTTGGCCAATACCTTGACTATGTTGAAGCGCAAGGTGAGTCTGAATTTATTCAATTGATTAACTCAGTCACTACGAATTTGACCTTCTTTTTTAGAGAGAATCATCATTTTGAATATTTAGCAGAGCAGGTTATTCCCTCTTTATTAATATCCAATGCAGCGAGTCGAAAAATTCGAATTTGGTCCGCAGGGTGTTCAACAGGAGAAGAACCTTACTCCCTCGCGATAATGTTAAAAGAAAAAGTACCCTCGGATTGGGATGCTCAAGTGATTGCGACAGATCTGGACTCTAGCGTGGTGCAAACCGGATTGAATGGGGTCTATACGATTGACCGTTTAAAGGGAGTCTCTGACGCTCGGCAAAAACGATGGTTTTTGAAAGGTTCAGGTTCCAAAGATGGGTATGTAAAGGTGAAGCCCGAATTACAAGAAATTATTAAATTCGATCAGCTTAATTTAATGAGTGAGTGGCCAATCAAAGATTCAATTGATGTGATTTTTTGTCGAAATGTAGTGATTTACTTTGATAAACCGACCCAGTCCAAATTATTCGACCGATATGCTGATCGATTACCGATCGGTGGCCACCTTTTTATAGGCCATTCTGAATCACTCTATAAAGTCTGTAATCGGTTTGAGTTATTAGGGCAAACGATCTATAAAAAAAATGCGTAATCAAAAGGACTCTATATCCATTTTGATTGTGTTCGTTAGAGCAAGGAGTCTGCCGTGAACACACCTATTAAAGTTCTGATTGTTGATGACTCGGCATTAGTTCGTAAAATGCTCAAAGAGATGCTGTCTTCTGATCCTGCTTTGCAAGTCATTGGTACAGCTTCAGATCCCTTTGACGCAAGAGAAAAAATTAAGCGACTGCACCCCGATGTACTGACATTAGATATAGAAATGCCGAAAATGGATGGTGTTACTTTTTTAAAGAATCTAATGCGACTGCATCCTCTTCCCGTTGTAATGGTATCGACCTTGACTGAAAAAGGGGCTGATATTACCTTTGAGGCCATGGATTTAGGTGCTGTCGATTTTGTGACCAAGCCCAAAATAGATCTGTCACACACCTTTGAGGCTTATACGCAAGAGATCTGTCATAAAGTTAAGACAGCCGCTCGTGTTAATAAGGACATATTGGAGCGACAATATGCACGCTATGTCGCCAATCAAAACCACCATCCCCAGGTGGTAAAACCACAGAGTGCTCCAGATAAACTGTCGACCGAGGCGGTGCTTCCAAAAGTTAATATGAGCAATCAACACTTTCAAACAACGGATAAAATTATCGCCTTAGGTGCATCAACGGGAGGGATTGAAGCCATTAAAGAAGTGTTGAGGCGACTTCCCGCGAGTGCGCCGGCTATTGTGATTACCCAACACATTCCTGCCGCCTTTAGTTTGCCCTTTGCCAAACGTATGGATTCGGTTTCTCAAATGACCGTTTTCCATGCCGAGGATGGTCAGCAAATTCTTCCAGGGCATGTTTATATCGCACCGGGCGGTAAACATCTGATGGTGGTGCGAGATGGTGCGCGTTATATGTGCCGGCTTAACGATGGACCGCCTATTAATCGCCATAAACCTGCCGTTGATGTTATGTTTCGTTCGGTGGCTCAAAATGTGGGGCAGAATGCCATTGGTATTTTGTTAACGGGAATGGGGGCAGATGGCGCAGTCGGTATGAAGGAGTTGCAAGAGGTTGGTATTCCAACAATTGCCCAGGACGAGAAAACCAGTGTTGTCTGGGGGATGCCTGGAGAAGCGGTTAAATTGGGGGCTGTAGATTACATACTATCCTTAGAAAAGATTCCTCAAAAAATTCTAGAGTTGGCTACACGCTAACAGAAACGAACCTTCTACCTTCTATTTTAAGCGCGTTTGATAGAGTTTCGCTTAGGGCTCTATCTTGCGAAGTTTTTGGCATATTAACTGCTAATAACCCTGTGTTCACTCAGAACGATAGTATTTTGATGCGAGTTTAATATTCGTATGTAATTAAGGAAACAAACATGCCCCATATTATTACAGCCTACTGGCCAGCTTGGCTTGCGACTTTGAGTGGCATTGTGCTGACTCCATTAGACATTCCTTTTATAGGCTTGGTTATGGTTATAGTGGTTTCTATTACTTGGGCATTGATGGCGGCAAGAGTTGCCAGTTCATCAGGCGCGAAACCCTCTCCTTCAAGCGAGATATCAGTTGCGCAGCCAAGTTCTTCTATCCCAATGGTTAAGCTGACAGATGCGGGTGAGACGCTAAAGGTACTTATGAACGATGTAGATTCGGTGATTGGCAATGAAGTGGGTGTCGTTCGTGATGAGTTAATACAGGTTAAAGAGTTAGTTGCCGAATCTATTGAAACCTTAAATGGCAGTTTTTCGGGCCTACATGAGCAGACCCAGGACCAGTATAACTTAGTGATGGCATTACTTGATAACTTAGGCGGCGATGAAGGTGATTCTAAGGATTTGAGTATTAAACAATTTTCAGCAGAAATTAAAGTCGTGCTGCAATACTTAATAAACCTATTGATTGAAGCGAGCCACCGTAGTAATAAGACCGTTGCAAAAATTGATGATATGGTGGGGCAAATCGAATCTATTTTCAATCTACTAGAAGATGTTAAGGGAATTGCTGATCAGACGAATTTATTGGCTTTAAACGCTGCTATTGAAGCCGCAAGAGCAGGTGAAGCAGGGCGTGGTTTTGCGGTTGTTGCAGATGAAGTTCGTAAGCTTTCTTTGAATTCTAATATATTAAATGCACAAATCCGTAAACAAGCTGAGAAGGCGCGCACGACGGTTGATGAAGTTCGCCATATTGTGAGTGAAACAGCCACCAAAGATATGGAGCATGCGGTATCGTCGCAAGAGAAAATGGATCTTATGTTGAGCGATCTTGAAGGTATGAATGATGGAATTTCGAGTAAGTTAGGTGATTTTTCAGGCATGATTTCTGGGATTGAAGTGAGTGTTTCGAATGCGATGCGTTCATTACAGTTTGAAGATATTGTGAGACAGTTAGTTGAGCAGGTTATGAACCATTTAGAGAACCTAAATAGCTTCTCAAGTGAAATCAGTACCTTTCTTGAAGAAAATTGCACTAATCCTGCTCTTTCTGAAGAAGAGCATAAACAAAGAGTGGAGCTTTTGCGTCAAAATATTCATAAAAAACGTCAAGAGATTGAAAGTTCACGAATGACTCAAGTTAATACCGCATCGATGGATGAAGGTGAAATAGAGTTATTCTAAACAGAGCCAAAAAACTCTCTTGTTATAACCACTCCAATTGTTCTCTTAACAAAAAAGCCCTGTAAAT
>JBNJEY010000106.1:0-4548 GCA_051746325.1 Pseudomonadota bacterium | reverse complement strand
TTAAAAGAGAGTGGAATGATCGTTTAGTCTATCAGTATGGACGCCTTACACTGGGGCCGGCATTCGAACGCCTAAGAAAAGCGGAAGCCTGGTTGAAAGACCACGAAAACAATCCAGTTTTACTGTTATCCCTAGGGCGCTTAGCTTGCCGTAGTCAGTTATGGGGTCGTGGTCAAAGTCACCTACAAGAGAGTCTAAAGATACGCCCAGAGGTAGAAACGTACCATGCCCTAGCGCAATGCTATGAGGCAGAGGGTAAGGATAATCAAGCGGCCTTAACCTATAAGGAAGCGATTGTTCGCCTAGAGGGGAGCTCGTTGCTCGAATAGCCCTCTGCTTGATGCAGATTTATGCATTGTTAACAGAGATTCAGTATCAAAAATCGTGAGGTGACTAAACGCTATCTGAAATATTAAATAACTTTTAGAGGCGGTCGGCCAGTACGATTCCAATACCGATTTTATTGGTGTGGTAATCAAGATCAATTAAGCTGTCACCGTAGCCTCTAAACCACTGTACATAGCCTTTTAAACGTTTCGTTAGCGGGTAGGTATAGTCGAGCTGCACTGAGCCATATTCATTAATGATATAGCTATTACGCACCTTTAATCCAAAAGAATGTTCTTGCAATTTATAGACGGCTTCAATCTCATAATCACCCAGGTATTTAGCATAGTCAAAACGGTTGTCCAATTCATCTGCTGCATCAAAACGCTGCCAGGTTTTAAGGCTTAAGTAGCTGTTTTTATGTTGTAGAAATCCTTGCAGATAAAGCCGGTTCCAACCTCGAGAAAGAGTACCTGATTGACCATTGGATTGATGACTAAGGCCTATGGCCACTTTATGCAGGTTAAAATCTAAGAAATCTATATCGGCATGAAACTCCGCCCAGGCTTCAGGTTCATGATTGGTCTCTCTAAAGGGGATCGAGTCTTTATCATCAAAAAACTGCCAAAAAGAACGATTGGTATAGGCGGCATAGAGATCAATTTTTCTGCCTAAAACCGGTAAGTCCTTCGCCAATGGAAATTTAAAACTCAATTGGAACTGCAGTTCTTGGTCTTGAAAATCGAGAGTTTGACCGGAACTCTCTTCAAAAGGCCTTTTATTGACGCCATTGTTATAGTAGCCAAGGATCGCATAGTTGAGACGGTGTGGTGTCAGTACAAATGCATTTTGTTCCGTCATCTCTTCCTTAAGCCGGCGTTTTTCTAAGGGAAAAGTGGCCATTTTTTGGCTAATGCAGGCCTGTTTTATTTCAGATGCTGTCATCTCATCTTGTGCTTTCTGAATCACTTCATTTAAACAGTTTTCATAAGGCGTCAGCTCTACCGCATTCGCTGAGAAACTTGAAAGAGTCCATAGGCTAAACAATAGGAGGGCACTATTTTTGAAATAATTCATTTCTAATCTCTTATGGTTTTTAGATTTGCAAAATCTAAAGTAGATTTAGCAAATAAGATGCACCGGATCTATACCGGCCGCCAAAAAATCTAATTTGGCTTGTTGCATCATTGGCCAAGGTCCGCACATATAGATGGTGGTATGTTGGAGGATGGGGTGCTGTTGTAAAACTTGCTCATGTACCAGGCCTGTTAAGCCATTCCACAGCGGTGCTTGACCCGAAATGACCGGAATATACTCCAGGTTTGCATGAGTCTGCATTAAGGCCAGCATTGTGTCATGTTGGTACAGATCAGCGACCGAACGCGCCCCCCAGTAAAAATGGATTGGCACGCCCGTACCTTGCTTAAGTAAAGCATCCAATAGCGCTTTCATGGGGGCAAAGCCGGTTCCACCTGCAACAAATATAATGGGCTGATGTGCAGGTTGCAGTTGCATCTGATCTTTTGGTCCTTGCATCACCAAGGTGTCGCCGGCTTGTACTGCAAATAGGGTTTGCATCCACTCACTGTCATCTTGATTACGAATGTGACATTCGATTAAGCCATCTTCACGCGGCGCAGAGGCAATCGAGAAGGGCTTAAGGTCTTCAGAGTCAAATCCGAGCAGAATATATTGCCCTGAAGCATAAGTCATAGGGTGTTCAGGTTTCATTAGAATCTGAATAATTTGTGGAGCAAGTTTTTCGACATGGACCACTTTAAGTGGGTGAATAACAGCTGTCATTTTAAGTCCTATAAACCTAAACGGTCTCTTTTAAACCGAAGGTTGGTGGTTGTAAGGTTTTGCTTGAGCGACTTATTTCAAGACGTATTCTCAGTGTTTAAATTCTGTCCAAATCGGCGCATGATCAGAAGGTTTTTCCATGGCGCGCTCTTTATAACCCACTTTAGAGTCTACCGCTTTCGCATTTAATGAGAAGGTCGCTAACACCGTATCAATTCTTAAACCACGGCGTGGTTCACGGTCAAAACCTTTAGAGCGATAGTCAAACCAACTAAAGATATTATCCTCTTCTGGATGAATAGTACGGAAGGTGTCTTTCAACCCCCAGTTCAGTAAACGTGCCCACCACTGCCGCTCTTCAGGTAGAAAGCTAGTTTTACCATCGCGTAACCAACGTTTACGATTGTCTTCACCAATTCCAATATCTAGATCGGTCGATGAGATATTAAAATCACCAATCACAACGAGCGCTTGCTTAGGATCACACTCAGTTTCTAAGTAAGACATTAAGTCTTCATAAAACTTTGCTTTTGCGGGGAATTTAGTCTCATGGTTACGACTCTCTCCCTGAGGAAAATAGCCATTGACGACGCGCACGGTTTCACCATTTTCAAACTTAAAATCACCAATAATCATCCGCTTTTGCGCGGTGTCATTATCGGTTTTCCAACCCTTTTGGCAGTCGATTAGTTCAATCCCTTTACGATATAAAAGGGCCACACCATAGTGGGTTTTTTGACCAATAAAAATGGCGTGATAACCCATCTCTTCAATCGCCTCGATTGGAAACTCATGGTCCTGCACCTTGGTTTCTTGTAAGCCAATAATGTCTGGTTTAATTCTATCAGTCAATGACTGCAGTTGGTGTAAACGCAGGCGAACGCTATTGGTATTGAAAGAGACGATTTTCATGAGGTTTTCCAATGGCTTCAAATTAAAGAGGAAGGAGAGCAATATTGCGCGCAATTATAGCGCAATTGACTTAAAAAATCAGTCAAAAACCTGCTTAGCTCTTCTTAATAGCTTAGATCCGTTTTACATACAATAGACTCAAAAAATTTTACCCAAGATAGGTTTATTTAAATTAGTGTCGTCAGAGTTATTGACTCCGGCGCCCAGAGAGAGTTTAAGAGTGGTATGTTTGATAATTTTCCTTGGGAAAATTATTAGTCGAGCTTTTGCCTATGTTTGAACGCATTTGATACTATATGGACATTGTTTTCTTATAAAAGAGAGTCTGCCGTTATGAGCCATGTTTATCGTTTAGTTATTTCTTGTCCTGACCAAGTGGGAATTGTCGCCAAGGTTGCCACGTATATTGCTGAACAGGGCGGCTCGATTGTCGAAGCGAATCACCATACTGATCCGAGCGAGAATTGGTTTTTTATGCGCCATGAGATTCTAGCCAGTTCTATTTCGGGCGGTTTTGAAGCGTTTGAAAAAGGCTTTCAAACGGTGGCAGATGCTTTTAAGATGAGTTGGTATATTTCGGACTCTGAAAAACCTAAAAAAATTGCACTGTTTGCTTCTAAAGAGTCGCACTGTCTGGCAGATTTGTTACACCGTTGGCATGAGAACGAGCTGCCCGGTGAGATTGCTTGCGTTATTGCCAATCACAATGATCTACGTTCGATGGTTGAGTGGTATAAAGTCCCGTTTCATTATGTGGCTATTACACCCGATACTAAGCCGCAAGCCTTTGCCAAAACTGAAGCTTTAGCCAAACAGTATGGTGCAGACATGATTGTACTCGCTCGTTATATGCAGATTTTACCCCCGCAGATGTGTGCCGATTATGCCGGGCAGGTCATTAATATCCATCACAGCTTTTTACCCTCTTTTGTCGGTGCTAAACCTTATCATCAGGCCAGCGCGCGAGGGGTTAAGTTAATTGGGGCCACATGTCACTATGTGACACAAGAGTTAGATGAAGGGCCGATTATTGAGCAGGATGTCATTCGCGTGAGTCACTCTAAGTCCATTGAGGATCTTAAGCGTTTGGGGCGCGATGTCGAAAAAACAGTTTTGGCGCGCGGTTTACGTTACCACCTGGAGGATCGCGTTTTAATCCATGGCAATAAAACCGTGGTCTTTGATTCATAAAAAATTATATTCGTCCGTATCATTACTAAAACCCCGAATTGATCTAGGTCACTCGGGCTTTTTTGTGCATTGATTAAGCTAATCTAATGTCGGTTTAGACCCGATTTAAATATGCGTTTAGGGAGCGTGTTCTGAGAGTCTGGTAGTAGCTCTGTGAGCATCTCTTGCATTACTTTTTCAACCCCTTTTCGACCTGGCAAGTGATTATGCTGTGCCACGTCTTGCCAATTTTGCTTTTTCAAGACCTTATCCACCCAAACGGCTTGCTGATGTTCATTGGCTTGAGTAAGAGTTTGCGGATTACGGATACTCCAC
>JBNJEY010000105.1:0-4566 GCA_051746325.1 Pseudomonadota bacterium | reverse complement strand
CCACCACATGGCACCATTAAGGAGCTTTTTCCGATGATGGATTATGGCGTAATTGAAACACCCGATTCACGAGAAATTTATTTTCATCGCAATAGCCTGCTGAATATCGATTTCGATAAGCTTAATATTGGGGATAGCGTGCACTTTACCGAACACATGGGCGAAAACGGTCCACAAGCAAGCAGTGTTCACCTTGAAGGCAAACATCATATAGTTTAATCATTCCGCTTAGTCTGCGGATAAGAAAATTTAAGGATGCGTTATGAAAAACGATCTCTGCACAAAGCTGATTCAATGCAGATGCAATTTATGCTACTTTTATCCCCAAGGATCGTAAATGAAAAACAATACTCTAATTGCCTTACTGATTGATTGTGATAATGTCAGCTATAAGTCCATTGAAGGTGTGCTAGAAGAGTTAGCCAAGTATGGCACTGTCAATGTTCGCCATGCACACGGCGATTGGAAAAGCCCTCATTTATCGGGTTGGATTGAGCAACTGCACCCCAATGCAATCAGACCCATCCAGCAATTTGCCTACACCACGGGCAAAAATGCAACCGACTCAGCCATGATTATTGATGCCATGGATTTATTGTATAGCAAGAATATTGATGCCTTTGCTCTGATGACTAGCGACAGTGACTTTACGCCATTAGTTATGCGAATACTGGAGAGCGGCATGCCGGTGTATGGTTTTGGAGAAAAGAAAACCCCCTTACCTTTTGTGCACGCCTGTTCACAATTTATATTTACAGAGAACTTACTGGCCACAACAGAAGAAGACACTGAAAATGAATCCAGTGTCAGAAAGCGATCCCGCAATGAATTGCGAGGTGATACTGAGTTGGTTAGGTTGCTCAGAAAAGCCGTGGAGCAAACTTCTGAAGAAGATGGCTGGTCTCCACTTGGCGGGGTCGGTAGCTACATATCTAATAACAGCTCTTTTTCCCCCGTCAACTACGGCTACAAGAAGCTTAGTGAATTAATCAAAGCTTGTAAATTGTTTGAAATTGAAATGAGAAACAACAACAGCGCCATGTACATTAAAGATGCACGGCCATGACTTAATATGCGAATTAAAAACAAATAACACGCTCTCTTCCGCCGTTAGGCTGAAGGGAGAATCCGTTTAATTTTCACGCTCCAATGGCCGATTAGTAAACAGATTATACTCTGCAACTTATTTTTTATCGGTGGTTTCAGTGGTTTCAGGTATTTCAGTGGTTTCAGGCGTTTCAGGCGTTTCAACAATTGCAGTCGTTTCTCCTGCTTCTGGCCACTCTCCCATAGGATAAGGGTGCACTTCACTGTTGTAGGTTAAGAACAGCATAATTTCATATTGGTATAGGCTTAAGCTTTTTCCAAATTTAACCAATTTCTCATTAGTTTCTGCCGTAAACAGTACCGTTAAAAACTGAACTACTATCACAACCAGCATAACAAACTTTGCTACCCCTAATAAGAGTATGAATATCAGCATATACAAGCCACGCATCCAGACGCTTTTATCTTTGTAGGATTTTATGGTTTCATCTGTCATATTACGTTCCTTTTCTTAAATAATTTAATCAAATATCTTTTTGGATACTTTGATGCTATCAATTTTACAGATAAATACGTAAAATAAAAGATGTCATTTCTAAACGGACCAGGCCTGGTCTCCTTTTCAACCATAGATTCAAGTAGTAAGTGCAATGCAAGTAGATTGCGAACGACTTAGATAATATCTTTTTTTGCATATAAAATTTGCTCGGGCAGATATAAAAATTTTCACCTAAGTATCTTTGCAAATAACCCTATAATCGAGGATGAAAACCATTGGACAGAAGTCGTCCTGGTTCCCATTGTAAGCATAATTTTAGGAGAAGGATCTATGAGAAAAATAACCATACTGATGGTCGGTCTAGGCCGTATTGGTGGCAAGTTTTATCAGCAATTCACGAGTATGAGTCCAGAGCATGTCGAGATTATCGGCATCAGTGAACCCAATGTAAATAATCCTTTGCTTAAGGATGCACTCGGACGAGGTATTCCAAACTTCCCTGACTTTGAAGATGCACTCCAAAAATTCGGCTCGAAAATTGATATCATTATGGACACTTCAAATAGTCCAGAAATAAAACAAGCTATCCGTAAGCAACTGCAAGCAACTGATAACCAGCATACGGTACTTGTGCCGATGGTAGTTGATTACTTAATGTGGTATTTGCTTCCAGGTGCAGAAGACATTCCACAAGCACACCATGAAAACATCGGTTACTAAAATACAGCTTTATCATTTCTAAAATAACTGTTGTTACCGACTTTTGTCGGTAACGACTTTACAGCTTACGGATACCACAATCCAACCCTGCTTGGCTTTGTGCATCGCCTCATCGACCGTTGCGAGCAAGGCATCTAAGTTGAACTACTCTCATAGCAACTCACAAACCTAATACGACAGCTGATCTCACTCTCTTTATCAACAAAAATTATTGGTAGAAGGTGTAAACAGCTTCTCTTTAAAACTAAAGCGCTACAAACTAATCTTGTCACTAAAATAAGCTAGCAGAGTACCCCACCCTCCTATCGACGGTTAAAATGACTGTTCTAAATGAAAGGTTATTATAAAAGAGGGTTCTAAAGAGTCTTACTGAAAGGATAGCGAGCCGACTACCAAGGTAGTCGGCTCTATTTATTGAGAGATAAATTTAGGCTAATAACAACCAATTGTGCTCAAGAATTTAATAGCCCATCATGCCGCGATGAAATCTGCTATTCATCTGTTTTTTCTGCTCTTCGTTCAAAAGGCTTTCCATTTTATTTTGCATATTGATACGTTCCTCCAGAGCCTGCTGCTGAAGTTCCGAAATTTTACCATAGGCTTTACCGATGGCGGCTGGGTCGCGTTTATCGGCATTCAATAAATCCTCCATTTTCTCCTGCTCTTGCCATAATTGGCGCATCAGAGAACGCTGGTTCTTCATGGTTTCGGTCTGCATTTGTTCAAGTTGTTTAATTTGCGCATCACTCAGGTCGAGCATACTCATGCCGTATCCAGGCCCCATACCCCGGCCAGATCTCATACCGTAACCTGGGCCCATGCCGTAACCTGGGCCCATGCCGTGGCCATACCCCATTCCATATCCTGGTCCCATACCGCGACCATGTCCCATGCCGTAACCTGGCCCCATACCGCGACCATACCCCATGCCGTAACCTGGCCCCATACCGCGACCATAGCCCATGCCGTAACCTGGGCCAGAGCCTGACATCATGTTTTGCTGATAAGGCATAGCGGAATCATCTGCTAAGACTGGCGAAAGAGTGACTATGCTAACGATCGAAGAGATCAGCAGTGTTTTCATAAAAATTTTCATTTGAAACTCCTTATTGATTGCTTTGTAACTTCAAAACAATGAAACCATTGAAAAGACTAGCTTCTGCAAGCTTGTCTAAAATAAATTTCATTAAGCTGGAGATGATACTTTCCTGAATTGTGTTTATTAAGCCCATGGAAATATTACTTATCACCTCAGCTCTATGGCTGATGATGAACTCTTTTTATCCTATTGTCAAAGTAAATTAGAACTCTACTCAGATTATATCGGCTAGTGAAAATAATGCCGTGATATGGGTTCTAACCTAACCGTAACAATCGCACGTGCCTCACCATTTTTGCAAAATAAAAGTCTCTTATTTTTTGACAATAGTTCACCCAAAGAATCTCATTATTCCCTTATAGGTATCTGTTAAATACTGCGACTCTATACAGAGTACGCACGACAGTATCAATAAAATCATTGCATAGATTGTAGGCAGAAAAGATTAATGCAAAAAAAGAGAGATCATCAGATATCACTCTTTCAAGTAGGAAGCGCTAAGAAATATTTAGTAGGCAAAGGTTAAGAGCACTCTGTACCGTTATAGGGTGGGAATTTGAGATTTTGTTAACACTCAAACACGTCTAGTGAATGACTTCACTGAAAGTGTTTGAGCTAGCCTGTCGCAGACCGATCAAGTCATTGGATTACATAGCGGCCATTTTCTGACGCAGCTCCATAAACTTTTTCGATTTGGCTTCCATCTGAGTCATTAACTCTTTTGTTTTTGGATTGATGGCCATCATCGACTTTTCAACATCATTTTTGAGCGATAGAGACATCTTTTGCACTTCGGGATCCTGGAAAGCCTTTTGCTGGCGTTGCTGAAAATCCTGGTCACGTTGGCGAAAACTCACTAGTTCTTCTTGAGTGGGTTTAGTTTTACCGTCCTGGTACTTGTTCGCAATAGCTTGCAACTCTTCCACTTCTGTTTCTGCATTATAGTCCTTGCTAGACATTTTCTTAAAGACGGTGGCTTGCAATTTTTCTTGCTGCTTGACGAATGATGGATTTTTTTCAAACGCCTGTTGTTGGATACCTTGTAGAGCCTGTTGTATCGTTTGCAACTCTTGTTGAAGACTCTGCATTTTGGTTAAAATTGCTTGTTGCTCAGGCGTTAGCTGTTGTGGCGACGGCTGACTATGAGGCATAGCATTAGCACCTGGGCTGGCTTTAGGCTCAGCCAATACCGAAGCGGAGC
>JBNJEY010000104.1:0-4620 GCA_051746325.1 Pseudomonadota bacterium | reverse complement strand
CACTGTTCAGGCGGCGGGGGGTTATGGTATTACCTTAGAGCCAGCACAAAATAATTTACGCGATCAAGACTCATTGAAGCGTGGTGCGATTTTGTTCTCTAACTATTGCATGGCCTGTCACTCTGCTAAATATATGCGCTATAATCGCATTGCTCGCAACCTAGGTTGGGATGATGATGCGATTATTGCCGAGATGGCTTATGGGCAAAGTACCGTTGTTGAAAATGTGGCAACCCGTATGTTGCCGGGTGTTGCGATGGATGTGTTTGGTACAGAGCCACCTGATCTGTCTCTAATGGCACGTTTAAAGGGTACGGATTATATCTATACCTTTTTACGAAGTTATTATCAGAATGAAGAGGGTGCTTGGGACAACCATGCTCTAAAAGGCACGGCGATGCCCAATGTTTTAGAAGGCATTCAACGCCACGCCTCTGAAGAAGAGTATGCCCAAGACGCGCGTGATATCAGTAACTTTCTAGAGTATGTGGGTGAGCCCTCCAAGATTGACCGTTTAGATTTGGGTTGGAAGGTTGTCGCTTTTTTACTGGTCTTGTTACTGCTTAGTTATCTCCTGAAAAGAGAGTACTGGAAAGATATCAAGCATTAATCACCCCTTTCCTCTAAAAGCCCGCATAAATGCGGGCTTTTTTATTTGCGTCAAAAGAAACACAAAAAGAATATTATACTGGCGGCATACTTATAGATTGAACCGCGTAGCTTAAGGATGACTAATGCAAGAGATACCAACGGGCTGGATCGCTGAAATACTACACTGGATGTCAATTGGTTTTATAGTTGCGGTGGGGTTAGTCAGCGGCATTTTGGTCGTAACCTTTATTGTGGATCGATTACAAACCGAACATGCAATTCGGCATAACTATCCAGTGATTGCCCGTTTTCGCTATCTATTAGAGTATTTAGGGAAGTTTTTGCGCCAGTACCTATTTTCGGCCGATCAGGATGAACGTCCTTTCAACCGCTCCCAACGCAGCTGGGTTTATCGGGCATCGAAAAATTTATCCACCACTCAAAGTTTTGGCTCTACCCGCAATATCAATCATCCGGGTAAAATCCTTTTTGTTAACTGCGCCTTTCCCATGTTGGAAAAAGATGCGGTCTCCTCTCCGCCGATGGTCATAGGCCCTAACACCAAAACGCCTTTTAGGGCGCAATCGATCTTTAATATTTCAGGCATGAGTTTTGGGGCTTTATCTAAGCCCGCTGTGTTGGCTCTAAGTCAAGGAGCCAAGCAAGCTAGTTGCTGGATGAATACAGGCGAGGGTGGAGTATCGCCCTACCATTTGCAAGGCGGTGCAGATTTAGTGGCGCAAATCGGTACTGCCAAATATGGTTATCGCGATAAAAATGGTTATTTGAGCAATGAGAAATTAAGAGAGACCGCCGCGCACGAGCAAGTCAAAATGTTCGAAATTAAATTGAGTCAGGGCGCTAAACCCGGAAAAGGCGGTATATTGCCTGGCGCTAAAGTCACCCATGAGATTGCGCAGATAAGAGGGATTACACAAGGCGAGGATTCAATCAGTCCTAATCGACATGCTGAAGTAGAGGATAATAATTCACTGCTGGATTTAATCGGGCAGGTGAGAGACGCCACCGGAAAACCCGTTGGGATTAAATTTGTAATGGGCTCGCCACAGTGGTTTGAGTCTTTCTGTCAATCAATTCAACAACGCGGTTTAGAGTATGCGCCTGATTTTATAACCATTGATGGTGCAGAGGGCGGGAGTGGATCTGCCCCGGTTGCGTTAATGGATGATGTAGGTCTCCCATTAGCGGAGTCACTGCCTTATATAATTGATCTATTAACGCAGTATCAGTTACGCAATCAAGTTAAGGTGATTGCCTCGGGTAAATTAACCAATCCTGCAATGGTTGCTTGGGCATTGGCAATGGGGGCGGACTTTATTAATTCGGCACGGGGTTTTATGTTTTCTTTAGGTTGTATTCAAGCGATGCAGTGTCATCAAGATCGTTGTCCAACCGGCATTACGACGCATAATAAACGCTTGCAAAGTGGCTTAGTGCCGGAAAAGAAAGCGCACCGGGTGGCCAGCTATCATCGTAATCTAATGCACGAAGTCTCCTCTATAGCACACTCTTGCGGAGTGATTGAGCTAAGAGGATTAAGCCGCCAGCATGTGAGAGTCGTGCAAGGGCCCGGAAAATCCCTGTCCTTATCTGAGATTTACCCAGAGGCTACGCCAATGGCTTTTCAGGGAGTTGATATTGAAACACGGTAACTCAATGGCGTGCCTTAGAATGGCTATAAAATTTAAACAGTATCAAAATCAATACGACTAAGAGCGACGACAAATCTCATGGCAAAAATAAAATCAGCTTATGTCTGTACTGATTGTGGCTCAGAACACTCTCAGTGGCAAGGTCAGTGTATGGCCTGCAGTGCTTGGAACACCTTAAAGGAGTTTAAACTCGCTCCCACTAAGAGCGCGGGGGGCGCATCTGCACCCAAAGGCTTTTCGGGTGCGATGGAGTGTCAGGTTAAATCTATTGCCGACGTCGATTTAGCCTCGGTTCCCAGAATATCGTCCACTATGAGCGAGTTAGATCGTGTATTAGGAGGGGGCGTTGTACCGGGTTCAGTGGTCTTAATTGGAGGCGATCCTGGCGTTGGTAAATCCTCAATTCTTTTACAGATTATGTGCCATTTAAGCATGTCGCATAATGTGCTTTATGTGACGGGTGAGGAGTCATTACAGCAAGTCGCTTTGCGTGCAAAACGTATGGAATTGCCAGACCAAAAGTTACGTTTGCTGACCGAAACGGATGTGGAGTTAATCACCCTTGCGGCACAGAATGAATCCCCTAAAATTATGGTGGTCGACTCCATTCAAACCATGCAGCTCGCTGAAGTCAGTGGCGCGGCAGGCGGGGTTTCCCAGGTACGTGAAACGGCCGCTTATTTAACTCGTTACGCCAAACAGAATAATATTGCCATCTTTTTAGTCGGTCATGTCACCAAATCAGGCGAGGTGGCTGGGCCAAGGGTGTTAGAGCATATCGTTGATACCGTTGTGTTTTTAGAAGGCCAGTCCGATAGCCGTTTTAGAACCTTGCGCGCCATTAAAAATCGCTTTGGTGCCGTCAATGAATTGGGCGTGTTCGCCATGACGGAAAAGGGGATGAAACAGATTAAAAACCCTTCGGCCATCTTCCTCTCGCGCGGTGAAGAGATCGCATCGGGTTCGGTGGTGATGGTTATCTGGGAAGGCTCTAGACCGTTATTGGTTGAGATACAAGCTTTGGTCGACGATGCACTTTATGGCGCACCTAAGCGCGTCATGGTAGGTTTAGATCAAAATAGAATTGCTATGTTGTTAGCCGTAATGCATCGCCATGGTGGTATCCAGGCCAGTGACCAGGATGTTTATGTGAATGTTGTCGGCGGTGTTAAAGTCACCGAAACCAGTGCCGATTTAGCCGTACTGTCGGCTATTCTGTCCAGTATGCGAAATCAGCCTCTGTCTCAGGAGTTGATTGTCTTTGGCGAGGTGGGATTAGCCGGCGAGATCCGTCCCGTGCGCAGTGGTCAAGAAAGACTGTTCGAAGCCGCTAAACATGGTTTTAAAAGAGCCATTGTGCCGACGGGCAATGTACCAAAAGGCGGAATTCCTGGTATGGAAATTGTCGGGGTTAAGACTTTGCAAGAAGCTTTAAA
This sequence comes from Pseudomonadota bacterium, assembly GCA_051746325.1. GTDB lineage: Bacteria > Pseudomonadota > Gammaproteobacteria > Thiomicrospirales > Thiomicrospiraceae > Thiomicrorhabdus. The sequence goes on along the minus strand of JBNJEY010000104.1, from coordinate 920 downwards.
TATTCTCTGACTTCGCAGCAGGGGTGTATTGTTATCAATTCATTAAACGACCAGGCCTGGCGACTTTAAAATCGAGAATTTAAAATATTAAGCCTTCAAGAAAGAGACCCACTCTTTAAATAAGGCAGTGGTGGTGGCTGCAACCGCTGAGCGTTTTTCGACCCTTGCCACCACCACACACTCTTTATCCAGTGTCGAGCTCTGTCCGCCCGCTTCCTGCAGAATCAACCAGCCGGCGGCATAGTCCCAGATATTTTGTGCCCCATGCAGGTAGACTTGACCGCGTCCTGCGGCAATCCAGCACCAATCTAAGGCAACGGAGCCAAAGCTGCGTTGAGAATAGTAGGGCGGTTGAACCGCTAGGCGGGTCGCCAGGGCTGGCTTAAGGCGTTTAAAGTCGACAATACTACTGCATTGGCTTAGGGCCGTTTTAGCGGTTTGCGCAATCAGAGGCATACTGTTCAATTCTGCACCGACGCCCTTTCTCGCTGCAAACATCTCATCGCGTGAAGGGTCGTAAACCAGTCCAGCGACAATTTCCCCCTCAATCATTAGCGCTAAAGAGACAGAGTAGACCGGGATACCGATGGCAAAGTTACTGGTGCCATCTACAGGATCGAGTATCCAGCAACCGTCTGCACTGTTCATCGCTTGTTCTTGCTCTGCTAGAGCGGACTCTTCACCTAAAAAAGCGTACTTGGGCCAGTTTTTTTCTAAGAAAGCCTGAGTCTGAATTTGCATCTGAGTATCCGCTTCGGTCAGCAGTGTGCCATCGGTTTTGACCTGAGCTAAGACTTGCTCAAATCGAGAGAGGACTTCCGTTTTAGCGAGAGCTACAATGCCGTTTTTAAGTTTGGCCCATTGCTGATTATCAGTAAATACATGCTTTTTCATGGAGTGTCTCTTTAGTTATATGTCGC
>JBNJEY010000103.1:0-4767 GCA_051746325.1 Pseudomonadota bacterium | reverse complement strand
GTCTGTGAGGTCGCGCAAAGATTGAATGATTTTACTAGAAGTAGATAATAGACGTTCAGATAAACACACTTAATCGATGCTTAAACGCTATAAAATCGACTATTTTTCAAGGAAAAACAAAAACATGGACATCATCTTTATTCAAGGTTTAAAAACCCAAGCGATTATTGGTATTTTTGATTGGGAGCGTGAAAAGCGTCAACCCTTGATTTTTGATATTGAAATGGCGCTACCCATTGCCAGTGCGGCCAAAAGCGACGACATTGATGATACGGTCAGTTATAAAACAGTCTCGGATGAAATTATTGAGTTGGTCGAAAAGAGCGCTTATGAACTGCTAGAAAGTTTAGCCGAGGCGATTTGCCAGCATGTTTTAGATGCTCACAAAGCCGTACAAAGCATTCAATTAAAGGTAGGAAAACCACAAGCTGTGGCGGAAACCGATACCGTTGGATTGATTATTACCCGACGCCGATAGAGCACAATGAACTTACTCTAGCCTTACTCTTTATCAACCGTTTGCAGAGTTTGCTGCTCCTGTGCCGCACTTTTAATTAACGGCACAAGTTGCTCCATGTGCAAACATGCATTTTGTTCGGTTATCTTATCTAATGCTGCATAATCTTCTTCAAACTGCCGACAGTTCTGTTTTGATAGATTTTTAACAATTTTATTATAAAGCCCATCACCTTCGGCAAGACGGGCAATCGTTACTAGCTGTTCAGGCGTGACTTGCGGCGCAAATTTCTGCACAATACGGTCGTCAACACCGATCATTTTGCCCGCCAACACCCTGTAAGCCGTTAATTTGCGCTGATGACTCTCATTATCCGCGATACTCGGATGATTCAAACGCTGCTCGAGCAGAGTATTAAGTGCCTTTACCACCTCAACAGGCAATGAAAACACGACTGGGCCAATCTCTAGTTCAAATTCGCCAGACTCTTTGCGTTTTGCTTCAATATCCATGCTAACCCACCCTAAATATACTTTGTATCTATTGAGGTAAATTCAATCTGACCCAAGCTTTCCAGCTCAAAGGTCTTTTCGACAATTCGGCGAATAGCCTCTTTTAACAGCGCTTTACTCGGTAGGGTCGCCGTAGCTAAATCGGCTTCAAATTGTTTGGCTAAAATACCGCCCGTGTTTTTTATAATCATCTCATTCAATCCAGGATCATTGGCCACCATCATAAAGACCAATATATCTTTATTGTCTAGTACCCTTAAAAGGTTCTGGCACTCCAACCCTTTTAATGCCTTAATTCTTAATCCCAACTTAATATAACTTTTGAGCATAGAGTGTGTTGCACCTTGCTCTAGTGCTAATAGATGCTCTAAAGTAATCTTTAACAACGCCACTGAAAATTGATCCATCTTTACGCCAGCGCACCCAATATGAACTAACCATTCATTTTCATGGAGCTTTTTTAATCCGACTTTCATAGTGAACCCTTCTCTTTTGAGGTCGATATGAGTTAAATTGAGTTAAGACATCGCAAGCAGACTTAAGGTCGAATGGACAACAATCAGTTGACCAAACTCTGGTTATTCAGTCAGAACTTAGTAGCTGTTTATGAGTGTTTGTAGCATAATACCACATCTCTTAATAAAACGATTTCATACGAAAAATGCGCTCTAACCGTTCCTCTAAAAAGAATCATCATAAAGCACTGCCAACCCCTTCCGCCGAAGGGATAGAGCAGAGCCAGCAACTGAGTAAAAAAATTCGCACCACCTTGGCTCGGCATAAGCAGTTAACCTTTGCCCAGTACATGCATAAAGCACTCTATACGCCAGAGCTAGGGTATTATGCGAGCACCTTACCCAAAATTGGCGAACAGGGCGATTTTATTACAGCACCGGAGGTCTCACCGATTTTTTCACGCTGCTTAGCCCGCCAAGCAATACAGGTACTTGAACAACTCGAATCACCTAATATTTTGGAGTTCGGCGCCGGCAGTGGCGTTATGGCTAAAGATATTTTATTAGAGTTAGCGCAACAAGGGCAACCCTTAGAACGGTATTACATTCTAGAAATCAGTGCAGATCTACAGCAGCGCCAAAAAAACAGGCTCGAGAAGGAGTTACCAGCAGAACTGTTTAAAAAGATCGTCTGGCTAAACGAGCTCCCGAGAACACCTATTTCTGCGGTCATTATTGCCAATGAAGTGCTCGATGCTATGCCGTTTGAACGGTTACGCATTGAACCTGATAGATTCCTCCAAGCCTATGTCCGCTACAATGAAACTGATGAAACATTTGAATGGGACTACCGACCCATTATCGATCCGGGCTTGCAAAAATTCGCCTATCAACTGATTCAGCATATTGGTAAGGTTTCTCATTTAGGCTATGAGACTGAAATCAATCTCAATATCAGGCCTTGGTTAAAATCACTCAATCAGATCTTAACGCAAGGCGCGGTGATTTTGATTGATTACGGCTATACTCGCCAAGAATATTACCAGAGCGCCCGAGTTATGGGCACCTTGCGTTGCCACTACCAACATCATGCACACAGCAACCCTTTCTTTTATCCAGGACTACAAGACATTACCGCGCATGTCGACTTTACGGCGGTAGCTGAAGAGGGGTTTGACAGTGGTTTTAAGGTCGCAGGCTTCACGACGCAAGCAAACTTTTTAATGGCTACCGGCTTACTAGAGATGGCGGCGGCTCCAGAGGCTCCAGTGACAGAACAAATTAAGATTGCCCAACAGATTAAAACCCTGACTCTGCCTGATGAAATGGGCGAAAGCTTTAAGGTCATCGCTTTGACCAAACGGATTGATACGCCACTGATTGGCTTTAGCGTGCGAGATTTACGCCATCAGTTGTAATACTTCACGGCCACACTTAAAAGAAAACAAGAGAGTTAGAAACACATTATGGACATTTTTCAAGCCGCTATTTTAGGCATTATTGAAGGGCTTACTGAGTTCTTACCCATCTCATCAACAGGGCATTTAATTGTCGCCAGTGATTGGATGGAGATAGAGCAGACCGAAAAACACACAGCGTTTCAAGTTATTATTCAAGTCGCCGCTATTTTGGCTATCTTCTCGCACTATAAAGAGAAGTTCACTCTTGAGCATACTCGCCTTTGGACCAATGTATTTATCGCTTTCCTGCCCCTCGCTGCGATTGGATTTTTATTTTACACTCAAATCAAAGTCCTGTTTAACCTAGAAACGGTCGCCTGGATGTTTATTGTAGGGGGCGTTATCTTTCTTATTATGGAAAAATTCTATAATGAAGACGCACATCGCACTCGGGATATTGAGGATATAAGCCTATCGCAAGCGTTCTGGATAGGGATTGCACAAATGTTCGCACTTATTCCTGGCACAAGTCGTGCCGGCGCCTCCATTGTCGGAGGGATGATGGCTGGATTAGATCGTAAAGCATCCGCAGAGTTCTCATTTCTACTGGCCTTACCGGTCTTAGCGGCCGCATCAGGCATGGAATTGGTTCAAAATTATTCTGCATTTGAAGAAACATCATGGCTACCATTATTGGTCGGTTTTGTCATGGCCTATATTGTGGCCTACCTTACTATGAGTCTTTTTATCCGCTTTCTTGCAAAATTTACCTTTAATGCTTTTGGTATTTACCGTATTGTATTTGGGTCTGTGCTGCTGATCTGGTTTGTTTAAGCCTCTCTTTAAAGCTTAAAGCAGAGCTAATCGCTCCTGCTGTTTGAATGGCCTGGCGACTCTTATTTAAAATGTTAAAAAAGCACAAATTTTATTTGAGCGATTTAAAAAGAGCCCATTCAACACCCTTTTGGATCGAATAACTAAACAACGGTATTTATAACACCCTTTACTGAGATTCGCTAGGAGAGAGAGTATGTTACGTTTTCACACCGCTCAACAGAGCCGGGCAATCGACCGGCTTGCCATTCAGGAAAAAGATATTCCCGGCATTTTATTAATGAAACGTGCCGGTTTCTTTGCTCTTGAATCCCTGCAATATCACTTCAATAATCCACAAACCATCGTGGTCTTCTGTGGCACTGGCAATAATGGTGGCGATGGTTTTATAGTGGCACAACTGGCGCTATTAGCTGGCATGAAAGTGCAAGTATTACTTCACGGCTCGCCCGAAAAACTCCAGGGTGATGCACTCACAACCTATCAAGAGATGCGTGCTTTGGGCATTACCACGAGCGTCTTTTCTAAGCCCATCATTACTCAAGCCGATGTCTTGGTCGATGCCCTCTTTGGCACCGGACTCGACCGCCCGGTTAGCGGTCAACTTGCCGAACAGTTCCAGTGGATTAACCAACTTAAAAAACCCGTCTTAGCGCTGGATATTCCCAGCGGCTTAAACGCCGACAGCGGTGCGATTTTAGGCCAAGCGATTCACGCGACACATACCTGTACTTTTATCACTCGAAAACTTGGCCTACACACTTTTCAAGGTTCGGAAACCGCTGGAAAAGTGCATTACAGCCGCCTATTCCTACCGTTGGAGATCATCCAAAGCCAGCCGCCGATTGCGCTGAACCACTCTCTCAAACATTGGATCAATAGATTGCCTGAGCGTCTCGCCAGCCATTATAAAGGGTTGGCGGGCACGGTTTGTTTAGTGGGTGGAAACCACTCAATGATGGGCGCTATTCAACTCGCGGGCTTGGCGAGCCTAAAGGCCGGAGCAGGCTTGGTCAAAGTCATTACGCAAGCAGAACATACTGTCGCCATTACCCAAAGCATTCCCGAATTGATGTGTTATCCGCCTACAGAGTTAACCACTCAAGCCC
>JBNJEY010000102.1:0-4798 GCA_051746325.1 Pseudomonadota bacterium | reverse complement strand
AATTTTTTGTAAAAAATGTATTTGAGTTAAAGTTGATATTTAACCTACAATTCTATGCCAAAGGCTCTATAATACGCCACACAAAGCGCCCGTAGCTCAATTGGATAGAGTACTCGGCTACGAACCGAGCGGTTAGGGGTTCGACTCCCTTCGGGCGCACCATATTCTTAAAGGCTTGTACCGATTTTCGTTACAGGCCTTTTTTTGGTTCCAGAGAGCGCTTGTGATTTTCCAAAGTTCAATGATTTTTAAGGCTACCTGGCCTGGTTGATAACTCTTTCCTCAATCTATTTTTAGCGATACAATTATCAATTAAGACCCGCTCCTGCAAAGGTCTCTAATTAAATCTATTGAAGGGATTCCTGTTATGACGTCATCTAATACGCGTAAGCTTTCTAGACGTTTATTTATACGGCAAGCGACAGCGCTACTGACAATGAGTGCTTCTAGCACGCTTTTAGCGAGTGAATTTACCGCTAACGACCCATCTTCAAAAGTGGGCGTTGTGCTTGATCAGCTCTTCTTTAAACATAACCGGATTGACCATCCTGAAAATGCCAAACGTCTAGTCGCAATTGATGAGGCACTTACTCACTATAATATTTGGCCACAACTGACACCTGTAAAAGGGCGCTTTGCACTTAATGAAGAGTTGTTATATGCACATAAGCAGGGATATATCGATGAAATTGAAATACTCAGTGATGATGAGCCGAGTTATTTTGATGAGTATAAGCAGGATACGTATATTAACAAGTACACTTTTGATGCTGCTCGTATGGCGGCTGGCAGTGCTATTAATCTCAATCTAGCCGTTTATGATCGCTTGGTTGATACAGGGTTTGCTCTATTGCGTCCTCCTGGGCACCACGCTCTAGAAGATCGGGCCATGGGGTTTTGTATATTCAATAGTGATGTGATTGCGGCACGTGCCTTACAACAGGAGCGCGGGGTAAAGAAAATTGCCATTATTGATTTTGATGTTCATCATGGCAATGGTACTCAGGACTTGACCGCTAATGACCCTAGCATTATGGCTATTTCTATTCATCAACACCCTTATTGGCCTTTAACAGGAGACTTGAAATTTACGGGTAATGGAGGCGCCAAAGGGACTATTGTGAATTGTCCCTTTCATAAAGGCGCGGGCGACAACACCTATTTGAACGTCTATGACGAAGTCGTGCATAAAAAACTATTAGAATTTGAGCCTGAGCATATTATTGTCTTCGCAGGTTACGATGCCCATTGGCAAGACCCTTTAGCGGGTCACCAAATGAGTGTACTTGGCTTTAATCAACTGGTAGAGAAGTGTCTGCAATCCGCTCAACAAATATGCAATGGACGCATAAGCTTTTCATTAGGTGGCGGATATAATTTAAAACCGCTTGCCGAATGTGTGGCTGGAACATTCCATACGTTATTGAATACCCCAGAAAAGACAAGCAACCCATTGGGATTTGCACCCATTGCAGAAACGGATTATTCCGAGCAAATTGAAATTATTAAAAAACACCATTTAGGTTAACTGATAACGACAGGGGTCTAAAGCCAACTGTTGTCAGTGTTAATGACTGTTGTTAATATCAGTTTTAAAATCGGCAAAGTTAACTCATTCACTTGTGATCAATATGCTCTTTAAACCCTTTTAATAGGTATTTAAATAAAGCGACCAGGCCTGGTCGCTTTATAAAATTAACACTTTTTGAAAGTTAAGGTGAGTCTAAATGGTTATAAAAAATATCCGTATTATGATGCTACAAGCACTGTTTTTGGCGACCTTTTCTGTGAGTGCGCAACAGCCTTTATTTGATACGCACCTGCATTATGGTGATGAAGATGCTAAACACTATTCACCAAAACAGATTATTGAGATCTTTGATCGCAATAAGGTTCAGTTCGCCTTGGTTTCGAGCACGCCAAATGATGGTACCGAGCAACTTTATAACTATGCCCCTAAGCGCATTATCCCATTTTTAGGCTTGTATCAAACGTTGGCAGATAAACGCGATTGGATGTTTGATAAGTCGGTCATCCCAAGGGTCGAGCAGGCATTAGAAAAAGGCATTTATCGGGGGTTAGGTGAGCTGCATATTTTTGCAAAGGATAGAAAGAGCCCAGTATTAAAACGGATTGTTGAGATTGCGGCAGAGCGTAACTTAATGCTGCAGGTTCACGGGGACGCTGAGATACTGGATGAGATTTTTACAATCGCACCAAACGTGACGGTTTTGTGGGCGCATATGGGGACGCAGCCAGAGCCCGATTTTCTGCGTTCAGTACTTGAAAGACATTCAAATAATTTGTATATCGATACTTCTGTGAGAGATAAGATGTTATTAGAATCAGGGCAATTGACTCAAGCGTGGCAACGCCTGTTTATTGATTACCAAGACCGCTTTACAGTCGCTGTGGATACCTTTAGTGTGAATCGTTGGAATACATTTGATGGTGTCGTTAAAGATATTCATACTTGGTTGGCCGATCTTCCGGACGAGGTGGCTAGGAAATTAGCCTATCAAAATGCTTATCAACTGTTCTTTAAAGAAACGAAAAATTGAAACTGTGAAACTTAAAGCTGTTTTAGGTAAATGATCCGGTCTGGTGAGTTTGCAGTTGCCTATGTCGTTGCCATACAAAAAGCCCGAATAACCTAGGTTATTCGGCTTTTTTGTTTCTGTATCACTAAATCTATATAGCTAGGGCAGTACGAATCCAATGCTTTCATGGACTGATCTTAAGGTTTTCTGAGCTTGTTGGCGTGCGGTCGCCGCACCCTGTTTTAGAATGGCTTTAAGTGCCGTTTCATCCTGGCGAATTGCATAATAGCGCGCTTGCATCGGGGCGAGGTAATCCACCACCAGTTCACCTAGCTCGACCTTAAGATGACCATACATTTTTCCTTCAAAGTGTTTGACGACCTTATCAATCGACAAACCACTGATGACTGAATAGATCGTCAATAAGTTGGAGACCCCAGGTTTATTTTCCAAATCATAATAGATCTCAGAGCCTGAGTCAGTGGTCGCTTTCTTGAATTTTTTAAGAATCGTTTTTGGGTCATCTAACAGGCCGATAAAGTTACCTTTATTTTCATCTGACTTTGACATCTTAGAAAAAGGGTCTTGTAGGCTCATAATGCGGCCACCAGAGATAGCAGGTGCAATAAAGGGTTCAGGGACTTTAAAAAGCTCTTTTTCAAAACGGTTATTATAACGGTGGGCCAAGTCTCGAGTCAGCTCTAAATGTTGTTTTTGATCGGCACCGACTGGCACCATCTCGGTCTGATAAAGCAGAATGTCTGCGGCCATGAGTACAGGGTAGTCATACAAGCCGACATTAATATTTTGTGAATGCTTTTGAGACTTGTCCTTAAACTGGGTCATACGGTTTAGTTCACCCATATAAGTTGAACAATTTAGAATCCACGCCAGTTCCGAATGCTCAGGTACATGTGATTGGATAAAGACGGTACTCTTGTCTGGATCAATACCTGCGGCTAAATAAAGCGCGACAAAATCTAAACTACGCTTCAATAACTCTTTTGGATCCTGCTCAACCGTAATGGCGTGCATATTAACCAAAGAAAAAAGGCAGTTGTAGTCATCCTGCATAGTCACCCAGTTTTTGATTGAACCGATGTAGTTGCCCAGCATAAGATCGCCAGAGGGTTGTATGCCACTGAATAACGTAGGTTTTAAATTGCTCATATTGAATTCTTTTACATGTATTTAAGATGGGCGCTATTTTCGCACTTTCTGCCAGTAATAACTAGAGAGAAGCGCTTTAAGCGAGGCTTTAGTAGACAAATGGAATGAGTTTTTTGGTTTGGCTCTGATAAATCGTATAGTCGGCCAAACGTTCCGCCAATAAACTCTCCTCATAGTGGAGTTTGATAATTAGGGTCAATATCAGGAGCCCTAAGGCAAATAGGCTAATAATAGTGGGGTAGAGCATGACCCATGGAAAGAAAAATAGCAGTATCGATAAATACATCGGATGGCGAATATATTGATAAGGACCTGTTGTGACCAGCTTTATCCCCACTCTCGGGTCAGGCACAATATTGAAATTACCCAGGTGCATGGTTTTCAGAGCCCAAAGTCCTAGAAAAATCGCCAACAACTGCAGTGGCAAGATTTGCCAAGCACTCCATGGCAGTACCCATATTAACAGTGCAATTAAAGAGAACTGTACGGTTACCAATGAGAAGGAGAGCAACGGATGTTTAAATTGAGTTGTTTGAGACAAATTTGTTAACCTATTTAATCGTAGTGAAAGCGCCTTTTAGATGGCCAGTGCTGGTTGGACAGCCTTAAGGGGAATTTAATTTGAGTGCGCCTTAGTCTTTTTATTTTAACGAAACTTAACTCTGTTTTGTAAAGTATCTGTTTTACCAAGTAATTGGGCGGCTATTGGATGCTTATTTTTGTGAGTGACCAAAAATCGATGTAAAAGATGTAAAACTTAGGTAATGCGTTGAACTCTGTGTAAAAATCGCTAAAATGGTAGGTTAACTAATGATAAAAAACTGAACCTACTCTATGCGACGAATTATTCGTAAAATTACCTCTTATTTCATCCCTCCTAAAAAGCCTACCGTACCTGTCTATGGTGATGCGCCATTAGTCCTAACTCGTGATGAGCACAATATTTCTAGAAGCGATTTGGATAAAGCCGCTTTAGACGTTTTATATGGTTTCAAGCGCTCTGGCTATGAGGCGCATTTGGTTGGTGGTTGTGTCCGAGATCTATTATTAGGGCTTGAGCCAAAAGATTTCGATATTGTAACCAATGC
>JBNJEY010000101.1:0-4800 GCA_051746325.1 Pseudomonadota bacterium | reverse complement strand
TTCGCGTATCGGTGGGTCTCTCTGCCAAAGTCGCATTGGCGGAGAGATTTTCTTGCACAAAGCAGGCCGGGTCATGCCGTCTTTGAGTTTGACACCGTTCTGCAATTGTTTAATCGCCTCCTCGGTGATCTCGCCCTCCACTTGTGCCCAATAGGTTTTAGGCATCTTATGTTCAGGATCGGCAATTTTATTTTGTAACTTACCATCATTGGTCAGCAGTAGCAGGCCTTCGCTGTCGCGATCCAACCGTCCGGCGGCATAAAATCCTTTATGATCGATATAGTTTGCAAGGGTCTCGCGATCGCCAGCCAGCTCGCTTTCGTCGGTAAATTGGCAGAGCACATTAAAAGGTTTATTGAATAAAATTAAGTCGCTCATAAATTTGTGGCCTGCTGAAAGCTGTCGCTCTCTTATATTTTGTCTGTGGGTGCGGTAAAATACCTAATATTCTAACATTTTTAAACTTATAGAGCGCTCTATCCATATATTAGAGGTGAAAGAAAAGTCTAATAGAATTGCGCTGATTGAGGCAAGAAAAAAAACAGAGTCAATAGCCTGCTAGGGCCCGTTTTAATAAAATCAGCCCAGTTTTAACCCTTTTTACTCATTCATTAAGTGATACAAAATGCTTTTGCCGCTGTGTCTGTTGTTTATTCAACAGGTTGCAGTCAATAATTTTCAATAATCTCAATAGGAACTGCGATGTCTCAAAAATCTAAGATTATTTATACCCTAACCGATGAAGCGCCAGCACTGGCGACCTACTCTTTACTACCGATTGTTGAAGCATTTAGCGCAGCGGCAGATGTGACGGTAGAAACACGTGATATCTCTTTAGCAGGGCGTATTATCGCCAACTTTCCAGAGAGACTTACCGCCGAGCAAAAAATCGGTGATGCATTGGCCGAGCTGGGAAAGATCGTTAAAATGCCTGAAGCCAATATTGTTAAACTGCCAAATATTAGCGCTTCCATTCCACAACTCGAAGCGGCCATTGCAGAACTGCAAGCCCATGGTTTTGACATTCCTAACTATCCTGCTAATCCGCAAACCCCAGTAGAAAAAGCCAATAAGGCCACTTTTGCAAAAATATTAGGCAGCGCCGTTAATCCTGTTCTACGTGAAGGTAACTCTGATCGCCGCGCGCCACCTTCGGTTAAAAATTATGCTAAAAAACATCCACACTCAATGGGGGTTTGGACATCAGCATCACAAACCGATGTGGCTACTATGCAAAATGGCGATTTCTATGGTTCAGAAAAATCCATGACCATGGCGGATGCAACCGACTACAAAATCGAATTTGTCGCAGAGGACGGGACTACAGAACAACTAAAAGGGTCAGCACCACTGCTTGCAGGAGAGATTATTGATACTGCTGTAATGAGCCAGTCGGCCTTAAGAAGCTTTTTAGCGGATGCGATCCAAGAGGCCAAAGAGAAGAATATTTTATTCTCTATCCACTTGAAAGCCACCATGATGAAAGTCTCAGACCCAATTATCTTTGGTCAAGCCGTCACGGTTTTCTTTAAAGAGCTGTTTGAAAAGCACGCATCCACTTTTGCAGACTTAGGGGTCGATGCCAATAATGGTTTAGGCGACCTGCTTAGCAAAATTGAATGCTTAAGCGCGGCTAAAAGAGCCGAGATCGAAGCAGATATTCAGGCGGTTTATGCAACACAGCCCGATGTGGCTATGGTCGATTCTGATAAAGGCATTACCAACCTAAATGTACCAAGCGATGTGATTATCGACGCCTCTATGCCCGCCATGATTCGTGCATCGGGTCAAATGTGGAATAAAGAGGGCAAGCAACAAGACACCCTTTGTGTGATTCCAGACCGCTGTTATGCCGGCGTTTTTCAAGAAACCATTGATTTCTGTAAGCAATATGGTGCCTTTGATCCAACCACAATGGGCTCGGTTTCCAATATTGGTCTTATGGCACAAAAAGCCGAAGAGTATGGTTCACACGATAAAACCTTCCAAATGTCAGCCGCAGGGTCGGTTCGTGTCGTGGCGAGTAATGGCGATACCTTGCTAGAGCAGCCCGTCCAAGCTGGCGATATCTTCCGTATGTGTCAGGTAAAAGATGCACCGATTCAAGATTGGGTAAAGTTGGCGGTGAATCGTGCCAGAGCAACAGGCCTACCAACGGTCTTCTGGTTAGACGCAAACCGCGCACACGACCACCAAGTCATCGAGAAGGTGAATCACTATCTAACGCATCACGATGTAACGGGTCTAGAAATTCACATTATGTCACCTGAAGACGCCACCCGCTTTAGCTTACGCCATGTACAAGAGGGCCAAGATGTCATTTCGGTTACCGGTAATGTTCTGCGTGACTACCTAACGGATCTCTTCCCTATTTTAGAGCTAGGCACCTCTGCGAAAATGCTCTCAATTGTGCCATTAATGAACGGCGGCGGCTTATTTGAGACAGGTGCCGGTGGTTCAGCGCCGAAACACGTTCAGCAGTTAATCTCCCAGAACCATCTGCGTTGGGATTCATTAGGCGAATTCCTAGCCTTAGCGGTATCGCTTGAGCATCTTTCGGCCACCTTTAAGATGCCTAAAGCGCAAGTTTTAGCCACCACCCTCGATGCCGCCACGGCCAAGTTCTTGGAGAACGATAAATCACCTTCACGTCGAGTCGGTGAGTTAGACAATCGAGGTAGCCACTTCTATCTGGCCATGTATTGGGCAGAAGCGCTCGCATCGCAAACCGACGATTTAGAACTGCAAGCGCGTTTTGCACCCGTTGCAAAAGCGTTAGCCGAAAACGAAGCCAAGATTGTGGCAGAGTTAAATGGTGTGCAAGGAACAGCGGTAGATTTGGGGGGCTATTACCAACTCAATCCCAAATTGGTGTCTAAAGTTATGCGCCCAAGTGCCATATTAAACACGATTATTGCATCTGTTTAAACAGGTTCTAAAACCAAAATCCCGCAAGAAGTCACTAGGCCTGGTGATTTCTTGCGGGATTTTTTATGTCTGTATTTGGTTTGGCTAAGATCTATAAAAATCGTCAAAAAAATAGTAGGGAGAGGCTTAAAACATGAGAGGTATTCCTGAATTACCACCGTTGCCAGAGCATTTTGAATCTCTGATAGGGGAAATTTTAAATGCACGACAAACCATCAGTGAATATCAGTTAATGCGATATTTAGCAGAGGAGGGGCTCTCTGAGTTTAAACCTGATCTGGATCCATTAATTATGTTTCGCGCCCACTTTTTACTGTTTCATCTACTGTATCGTTTACAAGAGAGATGGTTTTTTGAAAGTCGCGGTTGGCTTAACATTCATACAACAGATATTCATCTGCTGGAAATGGAGTTTGTTCCGAGTTCTGTAAAGGGTGCGCGACAAGAGCTAGTTCAAAATGATCCAGTGAAATCTTACTATCTGGATTACAGTGAATTTTTAAACACACAAGAAGAGGACGTACTGAGCTTATTAGACGATTTTTGGCGAAAGATGCAAGGTCATCCAATTCACTCCATTGGTCAGGAAGCCAGATCACAAGCCCAACAAACGCTCGGTTTGGAAGGTCAGACATTATCTCTACAGAGCGTAAAACTGCAGTTTCGTTCTATGTCTCAGCAACACCATCCTGATAAGGGTGGTGATCCTCAGATTTTTAGACAGATTTGTGATGCTAAAGAGGTTTTGCTCAAGAGTTTAAAAGCGGTGTAAAATGAGGTGTTGGCTTGGATTGTTTGGATAATCTGGTCGTCATCGTCTAATTAGGAAAAGGGGTCAAAGCTCTTTTTTATTGAGGGCTAACGGGATGTTTGGAGTAATCGCATGATAGATCCGGCCAGCTGGTCGCTGATATTTGTTGTGATAGCCTTCACGGTTGTTACAGCGATAATCGGGTGGTTTGGTATTAAGATGACTAAAACCGCTCGTGATCTTGCCTACGCTACAGGATTAGGAGAAGCGCTTATGGGAGCGCTATTTATTGGTGCTTCAACATCCCTGTCTGGAATCACGACGTCCGTCTCTGCAGCGGCCGCTGGGCATGCAGAACTAGCAGTAAGTAATGGGTTGGGAGGCATCGCTGCTCAGACCGCTTTTCTTGCTTTAGCAGATATTGCTTACCGTCGCGCAAATCTGGAGCATGCAGCCGCATCCGCTGAAAATTTATTTATGTCAGTCTTACTTCTGACTTTGCTGAGCATCCATGCACTTGCATTATCGTTCCCAGATATCAGCATCTTCTCTGTTCATCCCGCGTCGGTGATTTTGGTTGTTGTATATGTTTTTGGTATTCATCTGCTGGCCCGAACGCACGATATGCCAATGTGGATGCCGAGAAGGACGGCAGATACCGCACCAGAACCTGCGAATCACAACCATCAACGTCGTCACCAACTTTGGAGACTCTGGCTGTGCTTTACCGGCTACGCCGTTATTGTTGCTTTGGCTGGTTGGGCTCTTGCTCAACTTGCAATACCTTTTGGGGAAAAAACGGGCTTGTCTCACGGTGTCGTTGGAGGCGTTTTCACGGCCGTCTCGACATCAATTCCTGAGCTCGTTGTCGCTATTACCGCTGTTCGGATGGGCGCGCCAACCCTAGCGGTGGGTGATATTATCGGGGGGAATGCGTTTGACACGCTTTTCGTCGCTGCATCGGATATAGCCTATAGAGATGGCCCAATCTACACGGCCATTTCGAGCACAGAGCAGTTTTGGCTCGCCAATTCGATGCTGATGACAGCGGTACTTGCTATGGGGCTGATCTATCGCGAGCGCCACGGGCTAGGGAATATTGGTTTGGAAAGTGTAATATT
>JBNJEY010000100.1:0-4863 GCA_051746325.1 Pseudomonadota bacterium | reverse complement strand
GTCCTCTGGATGGCACGCAGCCCACTCGCAAGTGCCTACGATATGCAAGGTGCATTCAATAATCTCTCTCTCACCTTAACGAAAGGTGCAAACGCCGAAGATGTCATTGACCGATTGGATGACATACTGGCGCCTTACGGCGGCACTGGTGCCATTGCCCGAGAAGACCAGCTTTCAAATCGTTTTTTAACAGAAGAACTCAAACAACAAAACACCATTGCAACCGTATTCCCCATTATATTTTTCAGTGTTGCCGCCTTTTTATTGAATGTGGTCATTAGCCGCCTTATTAGCCTAGAGCGCGAACAGATTGCAACCTTAAAGGCCTTTGGTTATAGCAATTTATCCGTTGGTCTACATTACATTAAACTGGTCTTAATGATTACCTCAATAGGCGTTGTAATAGGCATAGGCGTGGGGGCCTGGATGGGTATTGGCATGAGTAATATCTATATGCACTTTTATAGCTTGCCTTATATGATGTACACACTCGAACCCCAAGTGATTATTTTTGCGGCGTTTATTAGTATTTTGGTGGCGATATTAGGCACTGTCTTTGCAGTCTACAAAGCCGCTAAACTGCCCCCTGCACAAGGCATGCATGGCGAACAACCAACCATCTACCATACAACACTTCTTGAACGGCTCGGTCTACAACGTTTTTTTTCACAGCCCACTCGTATGATTTTGCGCCATATTGAACGTCGTCCATTTAAATCTCTCTTAACGACGCTGGGTATTAGTATGGCTTGTGGCATTATGATGGTCGGCGGATTTCAAGAAGGCGCCATTAACCAAATGGTTGACGTGCAATACAATATGAGTCAACGAGAGGATATCATCGCGCTCTATGCCGAACCCACCTCTCAAAAGTCGCTCTATTCATTGCGTAATTTAGAGGGCGTAGAATATGTTGAAGGGTTTCGTAATGTGTCGGCTAAATTAAGCTTTGAACATCGTTCTTACCGAACCTCTGTCAATGGCGTGGCTGAAAACAGTCAGCTCATGCGGTTACTCGACACTGATCTTAAGGAGATTGAGCTGCCCGAAACAGGCGCTATTTTAACGGACTACCTGGCAAGCCTACTACAGATAAAGCCAGGAGAGATGCTTACCATTGAAGTGCTGGAAGGTCAGCGTACCACCCTGCAAGTTCCCGTTATTGGCACCGCTAAACAATATCTAGGTGCCAATGTGTATTTACAACAAAACGCGCTTAATCGTCTATTAAAGGAAGGCGCGGTTATTTCGGGTGCCCTATTAAAAGTCGATAAACGTGACCAAAACCTCGTTTATAAAAGCCTTAAAGAGATGCCTCGAATTGCTGGCGTAGTTGAACAGCGCTCGGCCATTGAAGGTTTTTACGAAACCATGAATGAATCCATACTCTTCTTTACCTTTATAAGTACTCTACTCGGTGGAAGCATTGCGTTTGGTGTGGTTTACAATAGTATGCGAATCGCGCTTTCTGAACGTAATAGAGAGTTAGCCAGTCTTCGAGTACTGGGCTTCCACCGAGGAGAAATTGCCTATATATTATTCGGTGAACAGTTTCTTTTGACGCTGGTGGCAATCCCGTTAGGGTTTCTAATTGGTTATGGTTTGTGTGCCTATTTGGCCTCTCAATTCGATTCTGATCTCTACCGAATCCCACTGATATTAGGCCCAGACGTTTATGCCTTTGCTGCCCTGGTTGTCATTGGCTCCTCACTCATTTCAGCCATTATGATTTGGCGTAACTTGGCACATCTTGATCTGGTGGCCGCCCTTAAAGCGAAGGAATAACTTAATGCTGGTTCAAATACGAAATCATCCAGGAGTGATCGTTAGTGGTCTGTTAATAGGTGCATTATTGGTGTGGGGGTTTTGGCCCCAGCCAGTTCTGGTTGAGCGCGCGACGGCGAAATACGCTCCCCTAACCATTACCATTGAAGAAGAGGGTCGTACCCGAATCATTGATCATTATATTATTTCTGCACCGGTAAACGGCGTCACTTGCAGACTGCATCTTAAGGTCGGTGATCAAGTCACCCAAGGACAAACATTACTGAACATTACTCCGCTAGCCTCTCAGGTACTTGATCCTCGCAGTCGTGCGCAAGCACAAGCGCAGGTGGCTGTCGCCGAATCGGCATTACGCGTGGCGCAAGAACAGGCCCGAGTCGCAGCAGCGGCTGCACAGCTTGCCAACACTGATCTTAAACGCTATCGGCCCTTATTAGAAAAAGGTCTAATTTCTCAAGGTGTTTTCGATACTGCATTCACTCAAGCACAAAGTTTGTCCGCCACAAAACGCTCTGCTGATTTTGCGGTAGAAGTCGCCCGCCATGAGCTAGAGTCTGCCCGAACCACCTTAGAATATTCAGGAAAATCAGCGACCGACGACCCAGCAGAACGTGTCGCGGTACGTTCCCCCATTAACGGTCAAATACTTAAAGTCGCCCGCAAGTGTGAAGGTCCTGTGAGTACTGGAGAAGCTTTACTAGAAGTGGGCGATCCTAGATCATTAGAAATTGAGGTCGATGTCCTCTCAGCCGATGCCGTCAAAATCAAACCAGGTATGAAAGTCTTTTTTGATCGCTGGGGGGGCGAACAGACGTTAGTTGGACGCGTGAGAGTTATAGAACCGGTTGGTTTCACTAAAGTCTCGGCTTTGGGTGTCGAAGAACAACGTGTGCTGATTATCTCTGACTTCACCTCACCTGCCCAACAGTGGCAACGTTTAGGCGATGGCTATCGAGTTGAAGCGAGCTTTGTTCTATGGCACGAAGAAGAGGTACTGCAAGTTCCTGCCAGTAGTCTGTTTAGATACAATGATGGTTGGGCTCTTTTTGTGATTGAAGATGACCGCGCGAAGCGTCGCGAAGTCACTATCGGCCAACGCAATGGTCTCCAAGCTCAGATTTTAAAAGGCATTACCGCAGGTGAATTGATCATTAACCATCCAAGTGAAGCGGTTGAAGACGATATTGCCATTGAACAGCGTGTTGAATAATGCGCGTATAAGATTTAACCAAGTAGTGAATTGGCATCTGTAAATTAAACTGCGTAACCTACCAGGCCTTTATACCCTTGCGGGGTGTGGTCAATCCATCAAATAACAAAACCTTTCTTGCAGACATAAAAAACCCGAGCCTCGCTCGGGTTTTTTACATCATTGCTATTAAGCCCTTTAATAGGCTCTATAACAGATAACTATTTCATACCTTGAAAGGCTTTAAACTTAGCAATCAATGCTTCAGGACGTTTTTTCTTAGTCTCTTTTGTCAAAGCATAAACCACTGTTTCGCCTTTAGGACCCGCGCCGATATCCGTTAGACGAAATGGCACTTCACCATGAGCCATAAACATTTCGAACATTTCCCAATCATCAAAGACATTGATACGACCATCGGCAACAATCTCTCCATAAAAATCATCAGCCGCCTCTAAACGCCCTTCCATCATTTCAATCGAAGAAATACCCGTTAGCTTTTTCTTATCCGCCTTGGTCAAACCATACATAAGTGTTTCACCTTTTGGACCCGCGCCAATGAACGTTTTACGGAAAGAAGTCTCGCCCAGCTGAAGAAAGTCTTTATAAAGGCCAGCGTCATAAAAAATATTCATTCGGCCATCATCATAAACCACGTATAAATCTTCATTATTTAAACTGGACGCAACCGCCATTTTTTCAGTGGCTTGTGTGGCCATTTTAGTTTCAACTTGAGCCGTTTGGCTCTCTGGCGCAGTAGAACAACCCGTCATTAAACTCGCAACTGATAAAGCGACTAATAATTTTTTCATCTTTCTCATACCTTTTTAAATCACATTAAAATATACACAAACGTAGTTTAAAAGGCATTCATAACAGGCGCGTGACGGCTTTATGACAAAAATATTAAATGCGGCCTTAAAGCGGTGGTTTTACCCTGTGGCCATTTTTAGGATCTGCGCAATATTAATATGCTCTGGATAACGGCTAAATTGAACCTCTTTAGCTTTAATCGCCAAAATAGACATACGATCCGCTAATTCATTGCCCTCCACCCCGACATGGCCATTGACATGCAACACCTGAATTTTGTCTTTGAGCTGTTGATGCAGTGCAAACATCTCTTTAATTAACTCTAGGTTTTTGATCTCCCCGCCGGGTTTTTTCCAGCCTTTTTTCTGCCAGTTAACCGCCCACTGCGTCACGCACTGAATCGCATATTTTGAGTCACAAAAAATCGCCACCGATTGGTCATTATTGTGCTCTATTTGTGCCAGCATCAAAGCTTGATGTAATGCATTTAATTCGGCCGTGTTATTGGTGCCCATAGGGTGAAACAAACCATACCAAAGCTCTGCGATGGCCTCATTGCGGTACACGGCCATGCCCGAACCCGCTTTACCTGGATTAGGATCGCAACCGCCATCAGTATAAATTTTGACATCAATGGCCATGGTGGCGATTTCAGTCGCCGTATAGGTTTTGACCGTTGCAGCTTTAGAGGGTGTCTTCTTTTTAACCGACGTACTCTTTGACGTCGCGGTTTTTTGGTTTGATGGCGTATGCACCCCGATATAGGCCTGTTGGGCTTCTGCTAAGGTGGGAAACGACTTATATTTTGCACCGGCAAACTTATCCACCTGACTTTTGCAGCTGATCCAATCGGTGTAAATACCGGGCACTTTACCTTGCCAAACCACATAAAATTTTTGAGCCATAACTGTCTTACCTTAATACGATTGTTTGGATGTTTTTTAACGCACTACTTTGAATAGCAGACGCGACCATAGAAACTCTAACGGTATAATACACGCGCCCATGATCGCTTTAAAGCTCGTTTGAGTTTGTTTGGCCAATCACGCTTATTGATTTCGTTGACTTCCTCCCCG
>JBNJEY010000099.1:0-4889 GCA_051746325.1 Pseudomonadota bacterium | reverse complement strand
GATTAAGCCTGAGATAAACTGCCAGTACTGAGTCCAGATTGGCAGATGCAAGCCTAACTGTTCGCGCATTACCGCTTCGTCAACAGGACTGGCCCAATCTCCTAGCATAACGGCCACGGGGTCGCCTGGAACTAAGTGAATTAAAAAGAAGACCAAGGTACCGACAATCCACGACACAAAGAGCACTGAACCTAATAAACGGAAAAAATAACTAATCACAAAAGAGTCTCATATTGCGCTCTACGGGCCGCTTTATTTTTGCTATCTTGATACTTATTCATGCGTTAATCATGACCTCCGTGCCTGTTTCGATTAAATCAAACAACTCCATTAAATCGTCATTACGCATGCGAATACAGCCATGAGATAAGGGCCTGCCCATCGGTTCACTGTCCGGCGTACCGTGAATGTAAATATAGCGTTGCATACTGTCAACGTTACCAAGCCTATTAACACCGACCTCTTTGCCTGAGAGCCATAATATACGGCTGAGAATCCAATCTCGTTGCGGATAGCAAGCCGCCAACGCCTTATTATAAATCTCGCCAGTGGCTCTTCGTCCAATAAAAACCGTATTAATAGGCGCGTCATGACCAATTTTAGCCCTTACCTGGTGCAGTCCTAATGGGGTCTTACCTGAACTTTTCTCACAACCAGCCCCATTTAATCCGCTACTGACTGAGTAACAGCGTATGGGGACAGCATGGTTCTGTTCATTTGAAATGAGCGTCAACGTCTGATGCGATATGGAAATAAAAATAGAGTAGGACACTATAACCTGCTGCAATAGATATAAATAATGGGGGCTATTCTAACGTTGATTAGTTTGACTAGGAAAAGCTTTTAATACTATTTTTAATATAAATGCCTCGCGGGTTTAACTAATAACGCCCTTGTTACAAAACCGCACTCGGAATAAAAAGTTCATCAAGTCAAATAGTGCCGTTTTAAACCCTGCCCTATTTAGATTAGATTTTCTTTTGTACTTGCAATAATCCATCCAAACGACCATCCGCATAGAGCGCATAACCGCTCATATTAGAGCGCATCACCGAATACTGATCCTCATACCAAAGCGGGATGGTGGCCAGTGTCTCTAGTAGATGGCGCTGTAATTTTTGATAAAGCAGTGCTTGTTTTTCTAAAGATTGAGTTTGTCCGGCCTCTCGAATTAACTGATCTGCCGTCGCATCTCTATAACGTCCTCGGTTGGCACCACTAGGCGGAATGGCATTGGAGTCAAATGCATATTGGAAAATATCCGGACTTTTTATACCGACCCATGCCAAACTATATAATTGAAAACGTCCCTTTTTAATATCGCTGTAAAAGGTCCCCCAATCATAGCTTTGAATATTCAAGTGAATCCCAATCTCTCTGAGCTGTGACTGGTAAATCGTCGCCAAACGAATGCGCGTTGGATCGTTAGAAGTTTTATAACTTAACTCAATAATCCGTTGATTATTAGCATCTTTCTTAACAATTCCTGGTGGAAAAACAACCTGTGCTAACAACGCTTTGGCTTTCTCAGGCTGATAATCATAGCCGTGAATATCCTGCACACCACTCCAGTGTTCAGGCACCAATAAACCGCCCGCTAAACGTGCTCGTCCTGCAAACATGGCATCAATAATGGCCTGACGATCTATGCCATAAGCCAACGCTTGCCGCATAGCTGGTTGTGCCAACAGCTCATCGTCGAAATTAAAACCGATATAGCCAAAGCTAGTGCCACTGTGCCACTCCACCTTAAGGCCATTTTGCTGGGTACAGTAGTTGACTAACTCTGGCGACAGGTTATTTTGAATAATATCCAGCTCACCCTTTTGTAATTTCAAGACGCGAACGGTGGCATCCTTGACCGGTACAAAAACAAGCTCCGATAAATCGGATAAACGTTTCAAAACCAGTTTCTGCTCAGATAAAGAGATAAAGCGGCAAGCCCCTGAACCAATCGGTGTCTCATGAAAAACATGATTTTTATCGATCAAATCCTTAGGCAAGATACCAATCACCAAACGGCCAACAAACAAGGCGTCTGCGTTATCGAGAATGAAATCGACTTGATGTTCATTCACCGCGATAATCTCTTTAATCCCTTTTAATGAACCGCGATGTGCGGAGCCTAAGTCCGGATTCAGTACACTTTGGTAAGTCGCTACGACATCCTCGGCCGTCAATCTCTTACCGTGATGAAATGGTAAGGAATCATTTAACGTAAAACGATAGTGGAGATCAGAGAGTTGTTGCCAACTAGCTAAATCGGGAATAGCTTGGAAACTTTCGTCAAAATCAATCAGCTGACGATAGATCAGGCGATTAACGCGACTGGACAAGGCATCTGTGGCTTTACGAGGATCCAACATCCGTGGACGAGTCGTAATGCCCACCCGAATAGAACTTGGATTACGCGAATTTTGACAGCCAGAGAGACCCAAAAAACTCAGGCCTGGTAAACCGACCAGGCCTGCTTGAATAAAGTGGCGTCGTTTCAAATCAAACTCCTTTAAAACCACATGCGATGCTTTTGATAGATGGACTCATTAAACTATGCTTTTGGCTTTGCCACTATAACAGGCTCTTGCAATAATCTGTCGAACACCATTAAGTCATCGGTTGTTAAATCGCCTAGGGTTGATTCTAAACGTAGGTTATTCAGCACTTGATTGTGAATCGCGGCCACTAAGTTTTTACGCGCTGCATATTGATTAGAGCGTGCAGTAAGCACTTCAAGCAGGCTTTTCAAACCTACATGATAGCCCTCTTGTGCGGCTTCTAAAAAAGCATCATTTGACTTAACAGCTTCACGTAGAGCTGAGATTAAAGATTCACCCGCTTCAAGTGTACGTGCTTGAATTCTGACATTTAGACGCGCTTGCTCGCGACTATCTCTCAAGGCTTGTTTAGCCGCTGTGACTTCATAACGAGCAGCACTCACTTGTGAGTTGGTGCCACCACCTGAGTATAGTGGCACTGAGACCGTTACCCCAACAGAGGTCTTTTGAGCATCTGTATTAAAAAAAGCCGTCTTGGTATTATAATCAGAATAGGTAGAGTCTGTATATTTTGCCTGAAAATTAACGGTAGGCCAATAGCCGCCTTTTTGTACTTCGATCTCTTGCTCTGCAGTCAGCACCTGAGAAGCCGCTTGTTTTACCGCCAAATTTTGTGTTTCCACTCTGGTTTCCAACTCAACAGTATTGCGGTCAGCTTTTGGTAAAGCAACCTGCATCGATAGACCTTTTAAACGTCTAATCGATCTACCGGTTAACTTCGATAGTTCCTCTAGAGCGATGTCTAGACTATTCTCGCCGGTAATACGGTCCGATTTTGATAAATCATAACTCGACTTAGCTTGCAGTACATCGACACGACTGGCCAGACCCACTTCTGAGGAAGCTTCAGCACGCTCTAACTGCGTTTTATCCGCCTTCTCCTTCGTTTTGAAAAGCTCTAGATCTTGTTGCGCTAATAAAACGTTAAAATAGGCCTCTGTGACTCGTAGAATTAGATCCTGCTCAGCAGATTGCACGACATATCTGGATGTCTCTAAGCTCTGCTTTACCTGCTCATAACCCGCCCAGGTTTCATGTTTATAAAGTGATTGGTTTAGGGTTAAGGATAGATCGCGAGAAGTCACATCGGCTGAGTCATTACTGCTGTCGTTGATAAAATAACTGCCATCGGCCTGGATTTGTGGCAATAAATAGGATCTAGCCGTTTTTAAACCTTGTTGATCTGCTTGGTACTGCGCACGTGCTTGTGATAATTTAGCGTCATGCAATGAAGCCATTTGATAGACATCCATCAATCCTGCTGTTGCAGAAGCCTGTACACTTCCCACACTCGCCAAACATAAGACACTGCTTGAAACCATAAGCCCTAAACGAGACAGGCGGGACAAAGAACCATTAAACTTTTTCATCTACACTCCATAAACTAAAAGGAACCTTACTCAGGCTAACATTATAATATCGCGATATATTGGTCACTTCTTGACCAGACCAACTTGGTATTTCAATCTTTTCATCTTCTGAGTCCATCTCGACCTCAGCGACCACTAACCCAAGGTTAGCACCGAGAAATTCATCAATCTCCCAGGTATGCTGCCCGACTTTCACCAGGTAGCGAATTTTTTCAATCACAGGGCCTACGGCCATTTTTTGCAGAATTTGCTTGCCTTCTTCTAGCGGGATTGGATACTCATACTCATCTCGACTTAAACCGATCTCCAAACTCTTGATATTCATATTGGCTTTTTCGCCTTCAATCCGCACCCGTACAGAACTCTTGGCACTGTCTTCTGAAATATCGTTTAAATACCCTTGTGCAAAATGGGTTTCCTTAAAGGCTAAGGTTTTCCAGTCATCACAGTTCACTAAAAATTTTCTTTCAATCTCTCTTGCCATGCTTATTACCCGTAGACGCCTGTTGAAAGATAACGATCTCCTCGATCACAGATAATCGTCACAACCACTGCGTTTTCGACCTCACTAGCCACTTGCAAAGCGGCCGCAACCGCACCACCAGAGGAAACACCACCAAAGATACCTTCTACTTTGGCGAGTTCACGCATAGTCTCTTCAGCGCGTGATTGATGCATATCAATGGTACGATCAACCCGCGTCGATTCATAAATTTTAGGCATATATTCTGCCGGCCAACGGCGAATTCCAGGAATCACGGCACCCTCTGTAGGCTGCACGCCGACAATTTGAATTTGTGAACTCTGTTCTTTCAGAAACATCGAGGTGCCCATAATGGTACCGGTTGTCCCCATGGCACTTACAAAGTGGGTAATTTCGCCCTCAGTGTCTCGCCAAATTTCCGGCCCGGTTGAATGATAGTGCGAGAGCGGATTATCCGGATTAGCAAATTGATCTAACACA
>JBNJEY010000098.1:0-4904 GCA_051746325.1 Pseudomonadota bacterium | reverse complement strand
TTTAAATGGACAATAATCGAAACTCCATTCAAGAACAAATTGATCAGAGTACCAACAATACTGACCAAGTCTTAAGCTTTATACTGGGGCATGAAGAGTACGGTGTTGATATCCTTAGGGTCCAAGAAATTAAAGGCTGGGAAAAGACCACTCCTATCCCGAATACTCCCAATTATGTAATGGGTGTTATTAACCTCCGCGGAGCAGTGGTTCCAATTATTGATTTGCGTGTACGTTTTGGGTTACAAAACATCACTTACAACGATACAACGGTCGTGATTATTGTAAGGTCAGAAGACAGTGCGGGTACCCAAAAAATTATGGGTCTTGTTGTTGATGGCGTCTCGGATGTCTATACCATCAATAAAAAAGAACTGCAAATTGCGCCAGAGATGACTGGAGCGGTACAATCAGAATATGTAGACGGATTAGCAACTATTAATAGTCAATTGGTGATTATCTTGCGTGTCGACCCTTTAATAAATAATGGCATTCTTGACGACATTAAAAAAGCCTTAAATATTGATTAACCCCCATGTATAATGACGTCAAAACGTTAATTTCTAAGCATTCAATAGTGAGAGTATAAGATGTCAAAAATCTTAGCAGTAGATGATTCTAAGTCAATGAGACAAATGGTAAGTATGTCTCTTAAATCGGCAGGTCATGATGTGACTGAAGCAGAAGATGGCGCCGTGGCTTTGGCAATCGCCAAACAAGGTCAGTTTGATTTAATTGTAACGGATATCAACATGCCTAATATGAACGGCATTGAGTTGGTTACCGCATTAAGGGCCATGCCTAACTATAAATTTACACCGATTTTATGTTTAACAACTGAGTCTTCTGGTGATATGAAAACCAAAGGCAAAGAGGCAGGTGCCACGGGCTGGATTGTGAAGCCTTTCAGCCCTGAAAAATTGCTTTCTGTTATTACTCGCGTCCTGTAAACTTTAAGATTCGATAGATGAGATCCTTATGAGTAATGAAATTAAGCTACCAGAAAATTTAACCATTCACCATATAGAGGCTCATTTTAATGAGCTGGGCAAACTTTTCGATCATTCTGGTGATGAGATTTTTATGGATGCCTCAAGCGTTGAAACAATTGACACAGCAGGACTGCAAACATTGCTGGTTCTGGTGACCAATGCCACTGAAAATGGTAAAACCATAACCTGGTCAAACGCATCAGAGATCATTAAAACGAGCGCTGAAAAACTAGGTTTAATGCGCCATTTGCAACTTACCTAACATCCATTCAAGGAGAGAATCATCCCTCCTTGACGCCCTTCTCTTCAGACACGCTCTTCTCTACTATCTGCATTTAAGATTTTATGCACTTATCCGACAAGGCTTAATTAATGGTTGAAAAAGACCTACCCCTTATGAGTAAGATTGCCGTCTCTATCGAGTACGAAGGCACCAATGTGCCTAAAGTAACCGCTAAGGGTAAAGGTTATATCGCCCAAGAGATTATTCAAGCTGCTAAAGAGCTCGGAATTCCCATTCAAGAAAATGGCCCTCTCGTTGAACTACTCAGCCAGGTAGAGTTAGACCAAGAAATCCCACCAGAACTCTATGAAGCGGTGGTGCAAGTGTTAATTTTTGCCTACCAGGTCAGTGGCAAAGAGATCGCGCCAATGACCCCTGAATTTCAGCCATAAAAAAGGGCATCTATTATGCCCTTTTTAATAAAACAGTTAACGGTTGAAAAGATCACCGTTGGTAACAGATAGACGATGCCTTTAATAGACTACTCTTCTCCCGCGAACATATTATCCACATCAATCAGAATAATAACGTTATTCTGAAAGTGTGCGATGCCTTGAATATACCGAGAAACATTCTCTTTGGTGGCCGATAAAGCCTCTATTTTGCTCTCTGGAATATCTTTCACTTCCATCACAAAATCAACCAACATACCGACAGCGCGCTCGCCATCCAACTCGACAATAATAATACGCGAATAATCACTTATCTCTTTAGCAGGCATGCCATACATAGAGCGCGCATCAATAACAGTGACAATAACACCACGTACATTAATAACCCCCAATACATTATGAGGTGTTCCCGCAACCGTTCGAATGGTACCCACTCTAAGCACTTCTCTGATCTTCTTGACATGAATGCCATAAATCTCATTCTCTAGTGTAAAGAGAACACAGCGTGCGCTGGGGCCTAAATAAGCCGCCTCGTCCTGCATCTCACTCATCGAAGGATTATCGTTACCTGTCATACTTTGAGTCATCATATCCATAACTCCTCCTTATCTACTATTGATGACTAATGCTGAAAGCGTTCTACTACACCAGGCAAATCTAATATTAGCGCAATACTGCCGTTACCGGTAATCGTTGCTCCAGCATACCCTCGTACTTTCTTCAGCATCACTCCGAGAGGTTTAATAACAACCTCTTCCTGACCATTCACTTGATTAACAACCAGGCCTGCTCGCTGATTACCGACCGACACAATGACAACTTTATCACCCACATAGGACTCTTTTGTCTGATGTGGCGCCAGCCACTCACTTAAGAAGAGAAGAGGAATACTTCTATCTCTCAAGCGCACCATCATTTGGCCATCAATTTTATTGGTTTTTTCAGAGTTATAATCGAATATCTCTTGAACACTGCTCAATGGAATTGCATAGCTATCGTCATCAAAACCAACCATTAAGGTGGGTAGAATTGCCAGAGTAAGCGGAACACGTATATTGATTTTTGTGCCTTCACCCAAAACAGAGTGAATATCAATACTGCCATTCAATTTAGTGATCATTGTTTTGACCACATCCATACCAACACCACGCCCAGAAATATCACTGACCACATCGGCTGTCGAGAAACCTGCCGACAATATCAATTCAAAAGCAGATTTATCATCAAGCTGATTGGCGGCAACCTCATCCATCATCCCTTTTTCGACCGCTTTTTGACGAAGCATATCTGGATCCATTCCTTTGCCGTCATCCGTAATCGACAACAAGATATGATCTCCCTCCTGTTCTGCAGCCAACACAATGGTTCCTGTTTTTGGCTTACCGGCTGCTGCACGAATATCGGGCATTTCAATGCCATGATCCACTGAGTTTCTAACCAAATGCACTAAAGGATCGGCTAAAGCCTCGACTAAATTCTTATCTAAATCCGTCTCTTCACCTTTCAGCTCAAGGTTAATGTCCTTGCCCAACTGCCTAGCAAGATCTCGCACCACCCGAGGAAAACGACCAAAGACTTTTTTAACCGGTTGCATACGCGTCTTCATTACTGAAGATTGTAAGTCTGTTGTGACATGGTCTAAATTTCCAACTGCATTCGCCAGGTCCTCCAGACTTGCACCCGCGCCTTTTAGTGTTAACAGACGATTGCGAACCAATACCAACTCGCCGACTAAGTTCATAATCTCATCTAAACGACGAGTATCAACACGAACCGTGGATTCAGTGCTATTTTTAGCAACAGGCTTTGCCTCTGCTGCACTAGCGGGCTTAGGAGCAGTTTTAACGGGGGGAGCCGTCGCTTTTAAAGGGGGTTGAACGTCAGCCGGCTCACCCCCTTCAAGTAAATCACTCTGGCTCAGTAACGCTGCAAACTCGTCATCTGAGATCTCGCTATCGGGATCAACACCCGCCGCTGAAACAAGCAAATCCGCTTCATTATCAGCCGTATCAGAACCAAGCATCTCACGTTGATTCAATAGAGCTTCGAATTCGTCATCGGACATATCGCCATCCGGATCAACACCTTCACTAAGAGAGAGTCCCGTTGTCGACATTTCAGGATTAAGGTCAAATTCATCCACCCCCATCACATCACGTTGATTCAATAAAGCTTCAAACTCATCTTCAGACATATCTCCATCAGGATCCAACCCCTCTTCGAGTTGCAATGAGGAATCAGTGACTTTTTCTTCAAAAACTGGAGATTTATTCTTTGCTGTTAATGCATCTAAATCGACTAATAGGGCAGGATCGTTCTCAGGCATCTCACGGACACCATCTTTCAATAGATCCATTGTGTCCGTAATGACATCATAGGCTCTTAAAATGGCATCGGCTACAACGGCATTATAGGCAACATCCCCATTACGGATCTTATCAAAAACATTTTCCGCTCTATGGCAAACCTCAATAAGTGGAGTAATGGCCAAAAAGCCAGCCCCCCCCTTAATGGTATGAAAACCTCTGAAAACAGCATTCAGTAGATCTGCATCTTCAGGAGAGTGCTCTAGTTCAACTAACTGCTCATTAAGTTGATCAACCAGGTCTGCTGCCTCAACCAAAAAGTCCTGCAAAATCTCTTCATCCACAACCTTCACCTCGCTTGCTTACACTGAATGGAACATCTCCAATTAGTGGATATATATATATACTGCAGAAAACATAGCAATCATTGTGCCATGCGGGAGATTGCTCAACTTTAAGACTAGAAGCCTAAATCACTTAACAAATCGTCGACCTCTACCTGTGACTGAGTAGAGCCGCTCTTCGATTTTGCGGTGACATTTGGGCCCACGCCTCTCATCTCCTCTGAGCGCTGAACGTCATCACTCAGTTCACGATCTGGAATGGCGGCATAATCATGCGCTGACTGATCGATTAGGTGGATTAAACTTTGCTCTAAAGAGGTGATGATCAAAATAACTCGATTCAAGACTTGGCCCGTCAAATCCTGAAAAGATTGAGCCAACATGATCTCCGTTAATTCTGAATTAATTTGGTGAATAAGATTTTGCAAGATTTCTGCGTCACTGTCTGTCATCGACTTTAAAGCCGTTCCTTGCAAAGAGTTCATTAAACTCGATGCATTTTCTGCGGATTCAAGTGTTTTATTACTCGCTTCTGCTGTCATATTTATGACATATTCTAGGCGTTCAGCCGCATCCGGAATATCATG
>JBNJEY010000097.1:0-4939 GCA_051746325.1 Pseudomonadota bacterium | reverse complement strand
CCAGTAGTACAAGAGACATTAGAGCGAATTCACACTCAAGTAACTAGTAACCCTGTCGTTCTGTATATGAAAGGCACGCCACAAATGCCATCTTGTGGTTTTTCTAGCCGTACTGCGCAAGCTGTGGCAGAGACGGGAGAGAAGTTTGCTTTTGTAAATATTTTGGCAGATGCGACCATTTTTGAACATCTACCTAAGTATCAGGAGTGGCCAACATTTCCACAGCTATACATTAGTGGTGAACTGCAAGGTGGTTGCGATATTACTTTAGAGCTGGCGGAATCAGGCGAGTTAAAGAAGATGATGGTGGAAGCAATCGCCAAGAGTGAAGCATCCTAAAATTTGCGGATTTTGGGAGTAATGTTAGAGACTAGCATTACTCCCTCTTCTCTCTATTCAAGTTATTCAAATAAAAAAAGCACCTTCAGGTGCTTTTTTTATGGCAATCTTCAACAGGTGGGCTTTTCTACTCGACTTTGATGCTTAGGTGGCTCTAAGCGAGAATGCAGACAGTATTGGTGTTTGAAAATGACCATGCCTGGTCATTTTGTTGAACGTGATTATTTAATATTCAGGTTTGGTTAAGGGGTATTTATTAACAATGGTACAAAATAGGTCGGCTGTTTTTTCGGTGTCATAAACGGCGGAGTGTGCTTGGCTATTGTCCCATTCAATGCCTGCTGCTTGAACGGACTTGGCCAAAACAGTTTCACCATAAACTAGACCAGACAGTGAGACGGTATCAAAGGTACTGAAATCATGAAAAGGTGATTTCACACGGCAGCGTGCGGCGGCTTTTTGAACAAAATTTAGATCAAAAAATGCATTGTGGCCGACCAGTATGGCGCGTGAGCAACCCTGCAGTTTAAGTTGATGGTTAATGGGTTTGAAAAGAGCGGTTAAAGCGTCTTTTTCACAAATGGCTTCTCTAAAAGGGTGGAAAGGGTCTTCCATGCCAATAAATTTTAGAGCACTTTGTTCAATATTGGCCCCTTTGAATGGCATAATATGTTTATCAAATGTCGTGCCGCGGACAAGATGACCGGCCGCATTCATTTGTAACATAACGACGGCCATCTCTAATAAAGCATCTGTTTCACAATTAAACCCCGCTGTTTCAACATCAACTACAACGGGTAAGAAACCGCGAAAACGGTCTTTAATCTGGATAATTTTTTTCATGGATTCGCTTTAGCTGTTGAGTCACAGCATTTTTATTAGGACTTTAGATTGTCTTTGAAAATTATAGAGGGATTGCTTTTCTGAGGGCAAAGCGGAGACAGACTCCAACTGAAAACCATGCTCAATAAACCAATGATGTGTGTGTGTGGTCAGTAGGAATAAACGATTAAGTCCTAGCGTAAGGGCTCTTTGTTCAACCGCTTTAAGTAGCTCGGCACCGAGCCCTTGTCCCTGATAACTTTCATGGACGGCTAAGCAGACAAGCTCTCCCATCTTATCAGCAATCGGGTAGAGTGCTGCACAACCAATGATGCGTTGATCTCTCTCGACCAAAATAAAGTTTTCAATTTCCAGTTCGAGGCGTTCTCTAGAGCGTTTTACGAGTACACCTTGTCTCTCTAAAGGCGAAATCAAGTCCAGAACCCCACCAACATCATCACTTGTTGCCGGGCGTAACTGATGATAACGATCACTAAAAATAAGCGTGCCAACACCATCAAGGGTAAATAGTTCGAGTAGCAGGGCACCAGGATTTTCTTGTTGCATAATGTGTACGCGCTTAACTGTATGGTTGGTTTTTGCGAGTTGCTGCAAAAAGCGCGATTTTTCCGGGTTGTTAGAACCTTGAATTAGGCGGTCTAACTCTGGAACACTCAGCTGCTTGGGTAAATCTTGTAGTTGTAGAGGGCTCGCAAACACCATGAGCTTATCCGCTTGAATGGCATTGGCGACTTCACAAGCCTGTTCGAGTGTATTGAGATTAAAGACCTCTCCCGTCAATGAGTAAGCCAGCGGCGTCAGTAGTGCAATCTGTCCAGCGGCCAGTGAACCTGATATGGCCGCATGATTAATCTTTCTGAATTTGCCTGTGTATTGAAAATCAATGCCGTCTATAACACCTTTCGGTTGGGCGATAACCCAATTACCCGATACCAAGGTTAACGGGTTTGCCTGCATGCAGGTGGCCTGGCTAAAAACAGCTTCTAGCTGGCTACGGACAATACCAATCGTTTGCTGAAAAACCGGTAAACTTTCCAGGGTGGTAATTCTGAATTGTTGATGGTGTTGCCAGGGGATATTTTGCTTTTCCAAAGCCATATTGATTTGCGGTGTTGCACCCATGACTAAGACAATCTTCAGGCCAAGATTATGCAATAAGCCAATGTCTTGAGACAGCTCTTTTAACGTCTCTGGCGCTTGCATTAACTCTCCTGGTAAATAGACGACACAGGTCTTCCCACGGTGCTGTTCGATGTACCGAGAAGATTGTCTTAATGTATTAATAAAATCTAATTCAGATTGCTTCATGAATGTGCGAAAATAGGCCAATAAGTTAATAATTTTATAAGTATAAACAGTCTGTCGGTGAAAGTCTAAATACTCAGCACTTTACTGCCATACTGAAATTCAATTGAACAGACACAAAGGAGTTTTTAATGCCTGTATATCGTTCTAAAACCAGCACCCATGGTCGTAATATGGCGGGTGCTCGCGCCTTGTGGAGAGCCACAGGCATGGAAACTGGAGATTTTGGCAAGCCTATTATTGCCATTGCCAACTCTTTTACTCAGTTTGTACCGGGCCATGTCCATTTAAAGGATATGGGACAATTGGTCGCCAGAGTTATTGAGCAGGCCGGTGGTGTTGCCAAAGAGTTCAATACGATTGCGGTCGATGATGGGATTGCAATGGGTCATGACGGCATGTTGTACTCACTGCCTTCTCGCGATTTGATTGCGGATTCCGTTGAATATATGGTCAATGCGCATTGTGCTGATGCCCTAGTTTGTATTTCAAACTGTGACAAGATTACTCCGGGTATGATGATGGCTGCGATGCGTTTAAATATCCCGACTATTTTCGTCACCGGAGGCCCTATGGAATCCGGTAAAACAGTACTTGGTGGTATTGGTATTAAACTGGATCTGGTTGATGCGATGGTTATGGCAGCGGATGATAGTGTTTCTGACACGGATGTTGAAGACGTTGAAGTTTCAGCCTGTCCGACTTGTGGCTCTTGTTCAGGGATGTTCACAGCGAATTCAATGAACTGTTTAGCAGAAGCCTTAGGAATTGCTTTACCCGGTAATGGCACAACCTTAGCGACTCATACTGATCGTAGACACCTGTTTGAAGAAGCGGGTCGTCGTATCGTTGAGATTGCCAAAAAGCACTATGATGAAGACGATTATTCTGTACTGCCGCGCTCAATTGCGACATTTGAGGCTTTTGAAAATGCGATGACTTTAGATGTTGCAATGGGTGGCTCAACCAATACAGTATTGCATTTATTGGCGATTGCTAAAGAGGCTGAGGTCAACTTCACTATGGCCGATATGGACCATATCTCTCGTAGAGTGCCATGCCTAGTGAAGGTTGCTCCAAACTCGAAAGAATTTCACATGGAGGATGTACATCGTGCCGGTGGTATTATGCGAATCCTGGGTGAGTTAGATCGGGGTGGATTGATTAAACGTGATGTGCCGACGGTTCATTCTTCTACGATGGGGGCTGCACTGGAACTTTGGGACATTCGTCGTAGCGATGATGAAGCGGTTCACACTTTCTTTAGAGCAGCACCAGGTAACGTCAGAACCACAGAAGCCTTTAGCCAAAGCAAACGTTGGAAAACAATAGATATTGATCCTGTTAAGGGTTGTGTTCATGATATGGAGCATGCTTATACCAAAGAGGGTGGATTAGCGGTGCTTTATGGCAATATTGCACTGGATGGTTGTGTCGTTAAGACGGCTGGTGTTGATGAGTCTATCTTTAAGTTTACTGGTCCTGCACGCATTTTTGAAAGCCAGGACTCCGCTGTTGCGGCTATTCTTGCCAATGAAATTAATAAAGGTGATGTTTTGATTATCCGTTACGAAGGGCCAAAAGGTGGGCCTGGAATGCAGGAGATGCTCTATCCAACGAGTTATCTAAAGTCTAAGGGCTTGGGTGAGGCATGTGCTTTATTAACCGATGGTCGCTTTTCTGGTGGGACGTCAGGCCTTTCTATCGGTCATGCATCGCCAGAGGCGGCTGAAGGGGGTAATATCGGATTGATCAATGAGGGTGATGCGATTGAAATCGATATTCCTAACCGTACGATTAAAGCTTTGTTAACAGATGAAACGTTCGCCGAGCGTCGCCAGGCAATGGTCTCTAAAGGTCGAGCTGCCTGGAAGCCTTTAGAGGTTCGTCCCCGCAAAATCAGTGCCGCTTTACGTGCTTATGCGGCAATGACAACTAGTGCGGCTTTTGGTGCAGTACGTGATGTTGAACAGATTGAGCATCGATAATTTAACGGAGAATGAAAATGTTTGCAGATAAATTAACTCAAGAACAGCGTCAGGTCGTATTTGATTTAGCGGTGAATTTAGCCGCAGCAGATAATGATATTTCTGAAGAAGAGATTCAGTACCTAAAAGATTTTAGTTCGGCTTATGGTATCCATTATGATTTAGATAAGGCGGATATTGATATCGATAATCTGTTAAGTCGGTTGGATACCAGACAGGCTAAAATAATTACCTTACAGGAGTTGATTAAGATCTCTTATAAAGATGGTCATTTCGGTGAAGAAGAGCGAGAAAAAGTATTTCTAATTGCTCAGAAACTCGGGTTAAATGATCCAGAGCTCACACTGCGGCTTGATAAGTGGGTTCGTCAAGGATTTGATTGGGTCTATGAAGGTGAGCAAATGTTAGAAGGGTTTTAGTAACTGTTTAACCAATAGTCAGTTTTATAATACGGGTTAAGCGCG
>JBNJEY010000096.1:0-4984 GCA_051746325.1 Pseudomonadota bacterium | reverse complement strand
TTTCTCCATCGATTTCTAAAATAAAGAGGTAACCTATGCAACTTAAATCTTTTAGTCTGATGCTCTTTCACTCTTCTCTATTGAGTGCAATCCTTTTAGTCGTTCCCGTGGTATCTATGGCGGCACAATACATGCCCTTCGTACAGGGTAATACTCATATAGGCGCGAGTTTGCAAAGCGCAATCGACAGTACTCAAGCAAGGTTAAAGGCAAATGGTTTTGAGGTGGTCGGCCGTTATTCTCCGAGTGCCAATACTCAAGTGATTGTTGTGACTAGCTCCGCACTGAAATTGATGGCTGGACAGTCTGAAAATGGCGGTTTTGGTGCCATGGAACGTATTGCAGTGGTTCAAAAAGGGGCCGATATTGATGTGAGCTATACAAACCCTGCGTATATGTGGAACGTCTATCGCATGGCAGGCGATATCCAACCTGTGCAGAGTGCTATGAAGCGCGCTTTAGGTGCACAAAAAGAGTACGGTGCGGATGAACCTATCAGTGACAAAGAGTTGCGTGATTACCACTATAAGATAATGATGCCCTATTTTGATGATGAAGATGAGCTGGCAGAATTTGATTCGCATGAAGCTGCACTGGAATCGGTTGAAGCGGGCTTAAGCGCTAAAATGGCAGGCTCTTCTAAAGTATATCGTATCGATATTCCAGGCAAAAAGATGAGTGTCTTTGGCGTGGCTTTAAAGTATAAAGAGGCCTCTGATCATTTTATCAGTGAAGCGATTAATAAAAAGGGGATGACCCATGCGGCCCATTTTCCTTATGAAGTGTTAGTGGTCGATGGCGAGGTCATGGCATTAAATGGTAAGTTCCGTATTGCGGTTAACTGGCCACATCTCTCTATGATGGGGAGTGATAGCTTTATGAGCATTGCAAATGCGCCCAATCATATTGAAGAAGCTTTAAAGGCCGTCGCGAACAATAAAAAGATTG
This sequence comes from Pseudomonadota bacterium, assembly GCA_051746325.1. Classification (GTDB taxonomy): domain Bacteria; phylum Pseudomonadota; class Gammaproteobacteria; order Thiomicrospirales; family Thiomicrospiraceae; genus Thiomicrorhabdus. Next base: position 4,036 of record JBNJEY010000096.1, on the reverse strand, counting down.
AAGCAGAATCAGGTTTTTAAACTTCTTTAGCAAATATTGAACGGATTATATTCAAAAAAGCACAGAGTATTCTGTGCTTTTTTTGTTTAAAAGGCTTGAAAAACAACTTTCTTAACCCTATAAAACGGACACATCAAAACATTCAACCACATATTACATATATTGGAGATTTATCAATGAGTAAAACCGAAACTCACGCGTTTCAGACCGAAGTGAATCAACTATTAAAGTTAATGATTCATGCGTTATATTCAAATAAAGAAATCTTTCTACGTGAACTTGTTTCTAATGCATCAGATGCCTTAGATAAATTGCGTTTTGAAGCCGTCTCAAATGATGCGCTAACCGAAGGGGAAGAAGAACTTTTTATTCAGGTCGAATTTGATAAAGAGAGCGGTACGCTGACAATTTCTGATAATGGAATTGGTATGACGCGCGATGAAGTCATTGCTAATATCGGTACCATTGCTAATTCTGGCACTAAAAAATTCTTAGAAAATATGACAGGGGATCAAGCAAAAGATTCTCAGATGATCGGACAATTCGGGGTTGGTTTCTACTCCTCTTTTATTGTCGCTGACGAAGTGGTCTTAACCACACGTAAAGCCGGTGCGCCTGTATCTGAAGGCACCAAGTGGGTTTCTCAAGGGGAAGGTGAATTTACCCTAGAAACCGTTGAGAAAGCTCACAAAGGAACCCAAGTTATTCTGCACCTAAAAGAAGAGATGAGCGAGTTCTTAGAAGAAGCGCGTTTAAAAAATATTATCACCACCTACTCTGACCATATTAATTTCCCAATTAAAATGGCCGCTGTAGAGTGGGATGAAGAGGCACAAGCACAAAAGCCGACCGGTAAATTTGAGCAGGTCAATAAAGCCACCGCTTTGTGGACCCAGCCTAAGTCAGAGATAAGTGAAGAAGAGTACACTAACTTCTATCAAACCATTACCCATGACTTTGGTGAGCCACTTGCCCATATTCATAATAAAGTTGAAGGAACTTTGGAATATACCTCACTATTGTATATTCCTAAAAAAGCACCATTTGACCTATATGAACGAGACCGTCGTTATGGCCTAAAGTTATATGTTAAACGTGTCTTTATTATGGATGACGCCGAACAGTTAATGCCAGCCTACCTACGTTTTGTACGTGGGATTATTGATTCTGCAGACTTACCGTTGAATGTCTCGCGTGAGATTTTACAGAGCAATAAAGTGGTTGATAAGATTCGTGCGACTTCGGTAAAACGTGTTTTAACAGAATTAAGCAAAATGGCTACGGCTGAAGATCAATCCGACTACAACACCTTCTGGGATGAGTTTGGTCAAGTCCTAAAAGAGGGCGTGGTAGAGGACTTTGCCAATAAAGAGAAAATTGCTCAGTTATTGCGCTTTGCATCAACTTATGATGAAAACAGTGCTGAGCAACGTGTCTCATTCGCACAATATGTCGATCGTATGCAGCCAGAGCAAGAGGCCATTTACTATATTGTGGCAGACACGCACGCCGCTGCCACAGGCAGTCCGCACCTTGAGATGTTCCGTAAAAAAGGCATCGAAGTCTTATTGTTGTCAGATCGAATTGATGAGTGGTTAGTCTCTCACTTAAACGAGTTTGAAGGTAAGCCACTTAAATCGATTACTTCTGCAGATTTAACAGAGTTTGAAGATGAAGCTGAAAAAGATCTCTCTGAAGATGAGAAAAAAACGCGTGAAGCCCTAGCGGATAAAATCAAGGCGGTCATAGAGGATGTTGTTTCTGATGTTCGTATGACCAGTCGTCTAACGGATTCTCCCGCTTGTGTGGTCAGTGCTGAAGGCGATATGTCAGCGCATATGGTGCGCATGATGGAACAGATGGGACAAGCAATGCCTAAGCAGAAGCCTGTTTTGGAATTGAATCCAGATCACGCCTTAGTTAAAAAGTTAGAATCCATTGAAGACGACGCCAAGCTAAAAGAGTGGTCTCTGTTCTTATTAGAGCAAGCCCAGTTGGCCGAAGGGGATTCTTTAGAAAACCCAGCAGTCTTTATTAAACGCATGAATGCTTTACTCAGTGAAGTGATTTAATTCGTTGATACGTTTGATGATTTAATTTCGTTACTAAATCATTTTTTGACTGAACTCCCAAATAACCAGGCCTGGTTGTTTGGGGGTTTTTGCATTTAAAACAAACGTTTACCATTAATTTATGGCACAATAGGGCCAATTTATAACCCCCCATTTTTAGACAGCCAAGTTTGTGGACAAACTTAGGCTATCTTTTGAAGTAAAACAGTAGGAATAATTTTTGATTTCAACAGCTAATATCACCATGCAGTTTGGTGAAAAACCCCTTTTTGAAGATATCTCAGTTAAGTTCGGTGGCGGTAAACGCTACGGTTTAATCGGTGCCAACGGTTGCGGCAAGTCGACCTTTATGAAAATTTTAGGGGGCGATTTAGTTCAGACCGCGGGTTCCGTGAGTGTGGATGAAAATGAACGCGTCGGTAAACTAAGACAGGATCAGTTCGCTTTTGAAGAGTTCAGTGTCGTAGATACCGTCATTATGGGGCAGCCGGAGTTATGGGAAGTTAAAAAAGAACGTGACCGTATTTATAGCCTGCCTGTGATGAGCGAAACAGATGGTATGCTGGTTGCCAACCTAGAGGTTCAGTTTGGTGAGATGGATGGTTATACTTCTGAATCCCGTGCTGGTGAGTTATTGTTGGGTCTAGAGATCCCTGTAGAGCAGCATTTTGGACCGATGAGCGAAGTCGCTCCAGGTTGGAAATTACGTGTATTATTGGCGCAAGCCCTATTTTCTAATCCAGATATACTATTGCTCGATGAGCCGACCAACAACTTGGATATTAACACCATCACTTGGTTGGAAAACATTCTTAATGAACGTAAAAGTACTATGATCATTATCTCCCATGATCGACACTTTTTAAACAGTGTTTGTACGAATATGGCCGATTTGGATTATGGTGAGTTACGTCTCTATCCTGGCAACTATGATCAGTATATGACGGCCGCTACTCTGGTGCGTGACCAACTACTATCGGATAACGCCAAGAAACAAGGGCAAATCAACGAGCTCAAGGCCTTCGTAAGTCGTTTCTCTGCAAACGCCTCTAAAGCCAAGCAAGCGAGTTCTCGTGCTAAAGCGATTGATAAGATTGAACTTTCTGAAGTCAAAGCTTCCAGTCGAGTGAATCCATTTATCCGTTTTGAACAGGATAAAAAACTGTTCCGTCTAGCATTAGAAATCGACAGCCTTGGCAAGGTCTATTCTGACAACGAAGGTGAAGATAATCTGGTAATTAAAGACCATAACATGATGTTGGAAGTCGGCGAGAAACTAGGGGTTATCGGTGCCAATGGTGTCGGTAAAACCACCTTCTTAAAATGTTTGAACGGCGATACGGACTTAACGTCCGGTACCGTCAAATGGTCTGATAACGTTAAGATTGGTTATTACGGTCAAGATCACGGTCATGACTTTGAAGAAGATATGAGTTTGTTTGATTGGATGAGCCAATGGAAACAGCCAGGTGATGATGAGCAAGCACTACGTGCCGTTTTAGGGCGTTTGTTGTTCTCTCAAAAAGAGATTGATAAGTCCGTGAAAGTCCTTTCTGGGGGCGAGCAAGGGCGTATGTTATTTGGTAAGTTAATGCTGCAAAAACCAAATATCTTGATTATGGATGAGCCGACCAACCATATGGATATGGAGTCTATTGAGTCTCTAAACCAAGCGATGGTCGATTACCCTGGTACGATTATATTTGTATCACATGATAGAGAGTTCATCTCATCAGTTGCCTCTCGTCTGCTGGTTATGAAAGATGATGGAACAAGTTTTGATTTCCGTGGTGATTATGACTCTTATCTGTCGACCTTAGCTTAAGTTTATAGCTCAAGACAATTGACTCAAAACGGCCCGCTAGTCCGCAATGGATTAGCGGGTTTTTTTGTGTCATTATTTTGGATTTTAACTTTTTAAACAGAGCCGATTAGGTTTATTCACTTATTCGCTTGTAGAATGG
>JBNJEY010000095.1:0-5045 GCA_051746325.1 Pseudomonadota bacterium | reverse complement strand
ACAATTTCAACTTCCCCCTATAATAACGCAAACGGACGTTAACAGCGTTGAATTCAGGCGTAAAACTCAAAACTCCCAAGACTTTTCATGGCTTTTTAAGCCCTCGTAATGCGCTAGAATCACAATTTTACAATGCCCGTTATTTATTGATAAGTGGATTCGATTTTAATTAACGGCTTGCAGAATATCTAGATCGACCAGCTCTTGTAAGATTGGCAAGGCAAAACTTTGTCGCTGCTCACGGGTTAAATCATAAGTTTCAGTGGCCGTATCAAAAGCAGATTGCGCCGAATCAGATGTTTCTAACATCAGAAGGCATTGATACAAAGGTGGCGTTAAAGTCATAAACTCAATAACCTCATCACCATTGGCGTGTTCATGCCGATAGACTAATAGGGTCGTTGTTTGAGTCGGTTTTTCCGTAGGCTGAAAGGCTTTGGAGAGTTGATGCACCGGCCACTCATAGGCCAAAGGCCAAGCGACCGGCGATACTTTATAGGCGGCTGTTAAATCGACTTTATTCGAATCGGACTGTTCGCTCTCAACAACTTCAAAACCGATTTCAGTGGATACGCTCAAAGCCAGTTCGACCCACTCATAATGCGCCAACTCTAATAGAAAGGCTGGATCGGATGCAATCGGTTCAAATTCAGATTCAAAAAAGGCTAAGAACTCTTCACCCAAGGCGTGAAAGAGTGGGGTTCTCGCTCGATGTTTAACCATATATTCGCGAATAATTTGATGCCACCTCTCCTCGCCTAAAATATCGGCACACACCGGAAATATTTGGCTAAAAAAGCCCTCTATATTATTAAAAAAGAGCTGTTCATAGATGGCTAAACGCCTCGGTTCAATCGCGACCTCCCCTTCGGGTGCATAAGCGACCCTGTCTGGGTTACGAATATGCTGCGCAAACTGTAATTGTAAGCGTTGAAAATGCGGTCTGTTTTCAGTCGATTTACTCTGCATTTTGCTCTCTCCAAGCACTTTGGTAAGCTCGAATTTGCTCGACCTCTTGCATCAACTCTGCCAGGGGGGGAATATTAAAATCTCGCTCTAATAATGTGGGCACTAAACCGTGGTGCTGATAAGTTTTCTCAAGTAAAGACCAAACTTCAGCTTTAACAGGTTGCCCATGGGTATCAATTTTAAGGTCAAAAGCTTCGTCAAAGTGGCCTGCCATATGTAAATAGACCAGGCGATCGGTGGGCATTGCCTGCATATAATCTTGGGCGTCATACTGATGGTTAATTGAATTGACATAGGTATTATTGACGTCAAACAATAGATCACAATCAGCTGTTTCGACGACTGCTGAGACAAAATCCTGTTCACTCATCTCTTGACTGGGCATCGCATAAAAAGAGACATTTTCAATCCCAATCTTACGCTCTAAAATATCTTGTACCTTGCGAATTCTTTGGGCGACATAACCAACAGCCTCTTGGGTAAAAGGAATGGGCATTAAGTCATAGAGATGGCCGCTATCACCACAGTAACTAAGATGCTCGGTATAGGCGCGAATATTATGTTCATCAAGGAACTTTTTTAAGGCATAAAGATAGGTTTCATCCAGTGGGTGAATGCCACCGAGATCGAGCGACAGGCCATGGCAGACAAAAGGCAGCCGCTCGGTTAAAGCTCTTAATTGACGACCTTTGCGGCCACCAAAATTTAACCAATTTTCAGGTGCGATTTCCATAAAATCAATATTAAGTTCAGGCGAATCGACGACCTCATTAAAAAAGTCTCTTCTTAAGCCTAATCCAACCCCTTCTACCGGATACTCTCTTTGCATAGACACCTTATTGACCTCTCCTCTGCTTTGGCTAGCTTAAATGTCTTTTTAAAGTGGCCAGGCCTGGTCACTTTAAAAAGACATTTATTTATAACCTACACATATGAGTATGCAGGTTATTAGAATTTAAAACGGACTTCAAAACTGAATTAGTTTTTAGCGCCACACATACCTTCGCCAGACTTATCTTCGGTGGCTTTAGGCGTTTTCATATTGCCACATTTACCTTCACCACACTTGCCTTCACCACACTTACCTTCGGTGGCTTTAGGCGTTTTCATATTGTCAGACTTGTCTTCCCCGCACTTACCTTCGGCGGCTTTAGGCGTTTTCATATTGCCACACTTGCCTTCGCCGCACTTGCCTTCCATCTGGTTATCAGCAACCTGGGTATAGCCCGTTTCCATTTTGGCAAAGCCAAAAGGGTTTTCGGAGGCGGAAGCCACACCTGTGACACCGACAAGTGTTGCACCCGTTAATTTTAAAAAATCTCTACGTGTTTTCATGACTCACTCCAAATAATGACTAATTTTTTATATTCTATTCAGGCTTTAAACGCCTTTCCACAATAACAGACCCTATTACACGGTTTTTATTTCGCGATTTCAAGCAAATACCTTTGTACACAAATAACAAGACAGATGCCAGTACCCTTAAGCAGATGAATTGAGTTACGCTTTGACCAGCGAATCCTCAACTTTTATTCTGACCGCCGGGCCACAAAGTCTTTCGATTAATGTCAAAGCAAAGTCGATGGCGGTACCCGGCCCGCGGGAAGTAATGATATTGCCGTCTTGAACAACCGCCTGGGTGACGTAGGTCATGTCTGGAGCAGGGTGAAGATCAATTACACCAGGATAACTGGTCGCAACTTTGCCATCCAATAAACCTGCTGCCACCAATACCTGTGGCGCAGCACAAATGGCGGCCACAAGCCCCCCTTGAGATGCCGTTTTTTGCAGTAGTGCGAGTATACGTGAGTCGGCTTTTAAATAATCTGCACCCGGCAAACCGCCAGGTAATATAACAATATCAAATGATTGATCTAATACCGACTCTAGTGTGCATTCTGCTATGAGTTGCACCCCATGACTCGCGGTAATAATTTTATTTTCATCCAAACTGGCTGTCACCACTTCAACGCCAGCACGCACTAATAAATCTATAATGGTGACGGCCTCAAGTTCTTCACACTCTTGCGCTAACGGAATCAATGCTTTTGCCATATCTCTATCCTCTTAAATGAAAGTAAAAAAGATTTATCTGTTTTATCTTTAAACAAAAAAGCCACTGTTATTTATTAACAGTGGCTTTTGTTTTTATTAATCGCACATTGAAAAGACTACTAAGGTATTGTTTGAACCATTTTTTGAGCCAATATCATCGCTTTAATAATTCTTAAAGCCTCATTAAGCTCATAATCTTTGTCTAGCAGTTCATTTAACTCCATTAAAGCGATTGAAGCTTTGTCTTTATCTTTGTCCTCTGGGATTTTTTCATCCACTGGGTCTGTATCGCTATTTCCATTAGAAATATGGCCTGTTAAATCACTCTCTTTAACGCGCGCTAGGCTGTCAGAACCGATTTTTTCCACTTTGACTAATTCGATATTCACATCGGGCTCAATGCCTTCTGCCTGAATTGAACGCCCTAGAGGTGTGTAATAGCGTGCGGTAGTAACTTTGATTGCTGCACCGTTATTGAGTTGTAACAAGGTTTGCACAGACCCTTTACCAAAACTGGTGCGCCCAGCAATCAATGCGCGATTTTGGTCTTGCAAGGCACCCGCCACAATTTCAGAGGCCGAGGCAGAGCCTTCATTAATCAACACGACGATTGGCTTACCTTGCATAAGGTCACCCGCTTCGGCTTCAAAACGCATTTGTGAATTCTTAATTCGACCTTCGGTATAGACTATCAATCCCTTATTTAAGAAGGCATCAGAGACTTGAACCGCGCCCGTTAAGACACCACCTGGGTTATTACGTAAATCCAGAACTAAACCATTTAGAGGTGCTTTATTCTCTTTTTCAAGCTTTGCAATTCCCTTAATTAAATCGCTTCCCGTTCTAATCTGGAACTGACTAATGCGCAGATAACCGATATTATCTTTAAGCATCCGCTGCTTAACACTCTTGACCTTAATAATCGCACGCGTAATCACTTTTTTAAGGGGCGCTTCTTCACCTTCTCGAATAATAGTCAGCTCTAGCTTAGTGCCAGGCTTACCACGCATTATTTTTACGGCTTCGCTTAATGTTTTACCTCTAACAGGTTCACTGCCCAATTTTATAATTAAGTCACCGGCTTTAATGCCCGCTTTCTCTGCTGGTGTATCGTCAATAGGCGAGATGATTTTAACAAAACCATCTTCCATACCCACTTCCATCCCTAAACCACCAAACTCGCCCGTCGTGTGCTCCTGCATCTCGGTAAAGTCCTCTGGTGGTAAATAAGCCGAATGCGGATCAAGATTGGAAAGCATACCGCTGATTGCACCTTCGAGTAACTCCTTATCATCGACAGAATCAACATAGTCATGAGAAACGCGTTCAAAGACTTCAACAAAGGCTCGTAACTCTTCGAGTGGCAGAGACAGAACAGCTTCTTCTGTCGGCGTAACAGCCTGCTCTCGATCAGCCCAAACGGTCGTACCGACAGCAATCATGGCACCTAAAAGAGTACCTGTCCCAATCCACATGATTTTCTTTAAACCTGATGTACTCACTCCGCTCTCCATACCGATTAAATTTTATCTTGGCTTTCAATGTGTTAAGTTAAAAAAAAAGACATTTCTTAAATATTTGCTCATTATAAGTTAACTTTAGGTGACAGAATGACTCGATTTCATTAGAATTTCAATATATTGCTAATATTCTTATATAATAAATCATTAACAAATGGATAGTAGGTGAGCATGGACCAACAAGACAACCCTCTTTTTGGGATGAAAGAAGAAAACATCCTTAAAGCTTCCAAAGCACTCAAAGCAATGGGACACCCTTTACGGCTTAAAATTTTATGCGTCATTGGCGAGCAAGAACTACCGGTTATGGATATCGTTAACAGGGTAGGAACAACACAGAGTAATATTTCTCAACACATCGATATTTTAAGAGAAAAAGAGATTATTACCTCGCGTCGTGAAGGCAGTAAGATTTTGTGCAAGGTTCGCGACCACAATATATTAGACTTAATGAGTGCGATGCAACACACCTTCTGCCAGTTCGAAAGGCAGTAATTTTTT
>JBNJEY010000094.1:0-5204 GCA_051746325.1 Pseudomonadota bacterium | reverse complement strand
TTTATTTCAAGGATACAATGAATAAAGTTTTTTCAAAAAAATGGTTTGTAATGGATACTTTGAAAGATGATTACTTTGTAGGCAGGCAACCTATTTTAGACGGTAGCCATAAAATTTATGGTTATGAATTATTATTTCGTGGCGGTTTACATCAAACGACAGCAGAGTTCGATTCAGCCTGTTCTGCGACGGCCACTGTTATTCGTAATGCGATGATGAATATTGGTTTGACAGAGTTAGCGGGTGATGCAAAAGTCTTTATTAACTTTCCAGAAGAATTTTTTATAGAGGAAGAAGAGCCGATTTTTCATCACGCCCAAACAGTGATCGAAGTGTTGGAGGACGTTCGACCTACCCAAGAAGTCATTGCAAGCATTCAAGGCTTAAAAGAGCGGGGTTATACCATTGCCCTGGATGATTTTATTTTTAAGAAACGGTTGATGCCTTTTATTCAGATGGCCGACATTATTAAATTCGATGTTGAAAATATGAACCCAGAAAAATTAAAAGCCCTATTTGATAAGGTCAAAAGCATCACTAAGGCCATTATTTTGGCTGAACGCGTTGAAACCAAAGAGATGTTTGACCACTGTAAAGCGGCTGGTGCCGATCTTTTTCAAGGCTATTATTTTGCCAAACCTGAAATTGTTACCGGAAAGCAACTGGGTGTGGGCAAGGTTAATTTAATGCAGCTGCTAGCAAAAATAGTGGATTTAACACTGCATTTGGATGATTTAGAAAAGGTGATCGAAAGGGATGTCGGCTTAAGTCTTAAAATTTTAAAGATGGCCGGTCAATACCGTACGGCCAGAATGCCAAATTTTTCAACATTAAAAGAGGTATTGAGTCTATTTGGCATAAAGCGTGTGCAATCTTGGGCGAGCATGATGTCTATGACGGCCTTAGACGATGTGATCCCTGAAGTCTTTAACTTAGCGCGTCTAAGAGCTGTCTTTATGCGTAATGTCGCACAGAGTGAACGCTTAGCGAATATAGACAGTTTCTATTTAGCGGGTCTTTTTTCAATGCTAGACGTGATTATTGGGCAAACCTTAGAGCAGGCTTTAAGCCATCTCCCCATTAGTCATGAGATAAAAGAGGGCTTACTTAATGGCAAGGGAGAGTATGGTCGTTTATTAGAGATTACAAAAAGCTTCGAGAAAAATAGAGCGGATGAGTATCAAGAGTATGCGCTGTTTTATTTTAATGCCTTAAAAGAGGTGAACTACCTGACCTAGGTTTATAAATAAACTTTTGGTTAGGCTCTAATCGTTGTTATGGCATTGGTGTCGTATAACGCGGCCGGCTAGATTGTTCGAGATAAAATTGGATTATCTTGGGAAAGAGCCATTATTAATATCGACACAAATGCCATTGATATATTCTGGCGAGTCGGTGGCCAGCCAATAGATTGTTTCAGCGACTTCTAAAGCCGTCGCAAAACGGCCGGTAATGGTGTTTTTTAAGAAGGCTTGCTGGCGGTGTTGCGGGATATTATCTAACATAACGGTTTCGGTTGGGCTAGGGGCGACCGCATTGATAATAATATCGCCTTGAAAGGCTTTAGCAAAACTTTTGGTGGCGTTAATCAAGCCGGCTTTACTAATGCCATACCAAATATCGGGATGGCCAATTTGCCCAGCAATCGACGCGTTATTGACGATTCTGGGGGTGTATTCAGAAGGCACTTTTAGTTTTTCTGTGAGTAACTCAATCAGTTTAACGGGGGCCATAATATTTAATGCGAGCGAGTAGTCTCGCTGGTCGTCTGGATAATCGTCAATAGTGATGGGTTGGAGTAGCCCTGCATTGTTAATCAATACATCAATTTTCTCAATAGAATCGACTAGGCCTGGTAAGTTTTCTAAGTCGGTCAAATCAAATTCAGTACACGTGACTAAAGGGTGGTTTTGGTAATCAAACGCTTCTTGATGACTAAAGTCTCTCGCGATGATCTGCACAGCATTACCGGCTTCAACAAACTTTTCTGTTAATGCCAAACCAATGCCTTTATTTCCGCCTGTAATGACTATATCTCTCATAATGGATTACTTTTAAATGCTTTTAAATGAATGATCTTAAATAATTATCTAAATAATGCGTGGACTATTCAGTGGTTGCAACGGGTTATGCCGTTAGCGTTCGAGTCGGTAAATTAGATCAACTGAACTATTGTTATCACCACTATTGGTTTTCAGTAACCATTTTTTGGTCAATTGATAAAAGAACTGCACGGCATTATTTTGTTGGCCAGTTAAGTCTTTGGCGTAACGAACATAGAGTTTATCGGTTAGGCTACGGCCAACCAAAAGGCTACTGACCTGTTGGCCTTGGACATCAAAATAGACATCTTGAATGCCCAAGGTGCTGGCTAAGGTATTGAGCACGGGGGTGTTTTTTTGAATACCGAGTTTGTAAAACGCACTCAAAACTTGCGACTCATAGTTGGGTTCAGTTGACATATCACCAGCTCGTCCAAAGACCATTAAATTAATAATACGCCCTTGTGATAAAGCGGGGGTAGAGTAGAAGACAAACTGTGGTTGGCTCGCCTTGCCTGTAATATTTAGTCGCGCTGTTGTTTGATCGACCACTCTATAGAGGTTTACATTGAGGGTTGGATTGCCAATCATGCCGTTAAAGAGGAAGGTGGACTGGTCAATTTGAATCTGATTTCGGGCATCCAGATTAATATAACCATCGCGCAATTTAACCTCGCCAAAGGCTTTTATATCAGGTGTATTGGCGGCTTGAACCAGTTGTAGCTCGCCGCCTAAAAAGAGTACAGAATCCTGTACTTCCACTTTAACGTTTTCACCAAAGCCAATTTTTATGTCGTAACTTAGGTTGGAAACGCTCTCCTCTTTGGGAACCACTTGCCCTTGTTCATCAATTATAATTTCATCGCCGCTGGTGGTGGTGCGTTGGTGCAATGGCATCTCATCCAGATTTAACGCGCTGTTTTGCAGCTCTACTTGACCGATAATATGGGTCGCGCCTTGTGCCAGAGTAACCGTCATATCTGCCGAAGTTGTCAGGTGTGCAAATGGGGTCTTGAGCAACTCAATAGAGGGTGTATCGAAGTGAGCTAATAACTTAGGCTGACTCTTTAACTGACTTAATTTGAGTGTTAAATTCGCTTGACGTTCATTAGCCTGATTCTCATGTTGTTTCCATAAACCTTTTGCATCAATGGCTTGCGGTGTCAGTTGTGCTTGTAAATTGAGGGTTTGATTCTTGAGGCCCAGCAAAGGCAGGTCTAAATTAAGGTCGATATTGGCTTTGGTATCGTGGCCCACTTTATTAAGTGTGCCAGAAAGGACGCTCTCAATCTCCAACTGCGTTCTATTTAGTTTCACTAGCTCTAGAATTCGACCTTTGAGTGGCCATTCGATCAGATTAAGATGCACTTTACCGTTTAATTTGGCATTCGACCAGGTCTGGTCACTTTTATTTTCGGCGTAAATATCGGCCTTTAAACGGCCCGTTTCATTGATTTGGGCGCGGCTTTTTAGGTGGGCTTTTTTAGAGTCCATCTGTAACTCACTCTGCCAGTTTTTAACGACAAACGGTATTTTATAACCCTGTTCGATAACCGTCACATCAAGCTGTGGTATTAAGAGTGTTTGTTGCAGCGTCAGCGCATTTTTCCAATTAGCTGAGCCCTCACCGCTCAGGCGACCCTTAAGCAATAGATTGTCACTTAACCAAGGTTTAATCCAATCAAAAATGGGCAACTCATTTATTGACCAGTTGGCCTGATTATTTTGTGCTTGTAGACAGAATTTGGCCCGGGTATTGTCAACGGATTGCAGACAAAATTGTTCACTATTGAGCTGCAAAGGCGAGTGCCACTCTATCTGACGGGGTTGGCTTAATTGCCAGTTCCCAGTCTCCGGTTGCTTTATATCAAAGCGCCTTAAAGCAATAGTTGTTTGCTTTAAACTGGGTTCGGCTTCATAGAACTCTGCATGCAGACTCAGCTCAGGATGCTGGGCCGTCACGGCACTGGCTAAGCCTGTTTTAGATGCTTGGCGACTGGCTAAAAGGTGAGAAAAGAGTGTGCGACTGACCGCATTGTTTGAGCTCTGTACAAGCTCGTCAGCGGTCACTGTAAAGGTACTCCACTGCGGTTTATGTAAAGGTATTTTGGTATTGAGGGCCATCTTTTTTAGAGTTAACGCGGCTTGATTTTCTGAATCAGGCTGTTGATAACGTAGGTTTTTAGCATCGATTTGTAAAGTTGACCAGGCCTGGTCAAATCCAGAAAGGTCTTTAAGCAAACGACCATTCGCATCCACTTTGGCGGTGATCTTGCCAGACAAAGGCGCATACAACTGGTTTAGTTGATTGAGGTTTGCATTTAATGAGAGGGTTAAGGTTTCTGCCCATTGACCGCTCAAATCAATTGAGTTGTCGCCCAGCGAAAGTTTGGCTGTGGGAATGGTTACTCGGCTGAGATCGGGTTTAATAAAGAGTTGAGCCTGAAGATTACCTGAATAGGCCGCATAGTTTAAGTGGCCTGATTGAATGCCGATCGAATAATCTGTTCCATTGCTTTGTGGCGATGCAGAGGCTAGGGTTTTGGCTTGATTATTATGTTGAGTTTTGACAATTCCTTTAAAGGAGAAGGGCTCGGGTAGGCCAGTGATCTCAAATTGTTTAATGTCGAGCTGGCTGGTTAGGGTTTGAAGGTCGCTCAGGGTAAAATCAAATAGGCTGTTAATGGGATAGTTTAGATTGGTTTCTAGCCATTGCAAGTTTAACTGATCTGTCTCTACCGTTGCCTTTGCCGTCAATTTCTCTAGGTTCTGAATATTGGCCTGACCATGGGCTTTAAAACTTCCCATTTTATTGAACTCTGTTTTTAGATCAAAGGTCGCCACGCCAGATGGGGCGTATTCGACCGAGTAGTTGACGTTTGTTAAGGGTTTATCCTTAAGCTCAATCTTGAGATTGCCTTGGTTAACAATAAGCTTGTCATTAAGGTCAAAACGTAAGTTGTTATGGCCCTGCAGCTGATTAATTTGCCACTGTTCATTTAGCTTGGCTGTTAACTGGGTAATTTGAGAGTCGAGTTGAATCAATGAGTTATCTATTTTAAGCAGGTGCTCAGAGTGCATTGTATAGGGTTCAATCATCTCTAAGGTAAAGTGAATCTGCTCTAACCCACCGCTTGCTTGAGTGATCACTTTTAGTGACTC
>JBNJEY010000093.1:0-5423 GCA_051746325.1 Pseudomonadota bacterium | reverse complement strand
AAGCGTTCAGCCAAATCGCGTTTTTGCATTGACCACTAAAACCACACGTTATTATACCGAACCGAAATTTGAAAACGGCGACGCTTTTTTATTCGGCCCAGAAACCAGGGGCTTACCAGCAGAGGTTATAAACGACTTACCAGAAGAACAACGTCTTACCATCCCTATGATTGCCGGTGGTCGGAGCTTAAACTTGGCTAATGCCGTTTCGGTAGTGGCTTATGAAGCTTGGCGTCAACTTGATTTTGACATGTCACTTTAATTCTCGCGTTCACGAGAACAATTAAAATCGACATCCATAAAAAACGACCAGGCCTGGTCGTTTTTTATGAGCTTAAGCAATGAAATTAACCCATCAAGTTACATCAACTTAATGGCCTTCCGACTTACCTGATCTAGCCAATAGAACCGTCGCCGCCTCTTTGGGCGTCGATTGCTCGGTCACGATTTGATAGACTTGCTCCATAATCGGTAAATCCAAAGTCAACCGTGATGCAATCTGTTTTACTGCAACGACCGCCTTGACCCCTTCAACTACCTGACCAATTTCATCAATGACCGCTTGCGCCGTTAGATTACTTTGTGCCAGACGTAATCCAAAACGACGATTACGAGAGAGGTTATCGGTACACGTTAACACTAAATCGCCCAGGCCAGCTAAGCCCATTAAGGTTTCAGGCTGACCGCCTAATGCCTCGCCTAAACGCATCATCTCTACCATGCCACGTGACACTAAAGCGGCCCGCGCATTCGCCCCCAGGCCTAAACCGTCACTCAATCCTGTCGCAATCGCGATAATGTTTTTATAAGCACCGCCGACCTCGACCCCAACCATATCCGACTGGGTGTACATACGGAAGGCGCCAAAATGAAAAACGTCTGCCCAATATTGGGCCTCTGAATCTTTTGTTGAAGCGCTGACCATGGCAGTAGGCAAACCCTTAGCCACTTCATCGGCAAATGTGGGTCCTGAAAGAACAGTTATTCCAGCATCTGCGCCTAAGACATCCAATGCTACTTGATGCAATAAGCTTTGGGATTCTGGCTCAAAACCTTTGGTTGCCCATGCGATATGCACCGGCTTAGAACCTATGTAATTAGAGACTTGCTTTAAAACGTCTCTAAAAGCATCGCTAGGCACAACCACTAAGATTGATTCAGCGGAATACAAAACTTGATCGAGCGAGGCGCTGACGGATAAAGATTTTGGAAAAGTGATACCTGGTAAGTAGCGGCTGTTTTCATGCTGTTCATTAAGCCGTTCAGCATGACCGACACTGTGCGACCACAGCCTGACTTGATGGCCGGCTCTCGCCAAGTGAATCGCTAGAGCCGTTCCCCAAGCACCTGCCCCCAATACAGCTATTTTCCGGGATTCTTTAGGTATTTTAGTGACTTCGGACATAATTTTATCCAATCGTTTTTCCAACCGTTCTATTGCTCTGCTGCGGCTTCTTTAGCCGCGCTAGCTTGTTGGACATGCTCGTTGTACATACTTTCAAAATTAACCGGCTCAAGCAATAATTGCGGAAAGCCACCACGCGTTACCAAATCAGAAACCACTTCACGCGCATAAGGGAATAATACATTAGGACACTGTGCACCTAACATATACCCAATTTCGATATCATCAAAACCTGCTAGGGTAAAAATCCCCGCCTGCTCAACTTCACATAAAAATGCAGTGCGCTCTTCTACTTTGGTGGTTGCTGTAACGCGAACAATGACATGATAAACATCATCTTCAAGCTTTTTGCTTTCAACATTTAAGTCTACCGCTAACTGTGGCTGGAATTCAGATGTGAAAATCCCCGGCGTGTTTGGTGATTCAAAAGAGATATCTTTGGTGTAAATCTTTTGAATTGAAAATGTTTTTTCCGCTGTTTCAGACATCGTTCTTCCTTAAAAATTTTAAATTAGGCGTTTAATAGTGCATCGATTTCACCGCGTTTGTCTGCCGCTGATAATTCGTCAAACCCTCCGATATGGCGATCACCAATAAAAACCTGCGGAACAGTATTACGACCGCTTTTCGCAGTCAATTCAGCCCACATTGCGGGGTCATTACCGACGTCAATTAATTGATACTTGGCCCCTTTAGAATCAAAAAGGCGTTTCGCCATAGTGCAAAATGGACACGTTTTTGTGCAGTAGATAATTGTTTCGACCATCGTATTCTCCTTTATCGGCAATCTCACGGGTGTGGTTGCCGGCTTTACTTTTTTCTGTTTCGTTTCGCTTTAGTCGTTGCAATCGGCAAACCTGCTGACTTCCATGCATTAATCCCACCCGCTAAGTTAAAGACTTGCGTATAACCGGCCTTAGTCAATATACCTGCGGCACGTTTAGAACGCGCTCCCGTTAGACAATAGACCAATAACGGTTTTTCTTTATCCTTTGGCAACTTATTCATATTGGCAGACAGCTCAGTCACAGGCACATTAGTTGCCTCTCCAATAAACCCTTCCTTAAACTCTTTCGCAGTACGCACATCCAGCAAAAATGCATCGTCATTGAATAGGCGCGTTGCTTCATCGGTATTGACTGATTTATAACCAGACAAACGATCCCCTAAATAACTATATGCTAACATTGCAATGACTACCGCTAAAGCGACAAACAATAGCGCTTGTTCCTGTACAAATTCACTAAACATTTACTTTCCCTTTAAGCGTGTTAAATCAAACCAGATGATTTTAACAGTGAAACTGGATACAATAAACGGAATTTATTAATTATTTATGGTAGCAAATAACATGAGTCAAGATATTAAGCCAAAAATCCAAATCAAGCATCGCCCAACAGGTCTGATTATTTTAGATGGCTGGGGCTACCGCGAAGAAACCGAGCATAACGCCATTGCACAAGCACATACTCCAAATTGGGATAACTTAATTGCCACACGTCCAAATACTTTAATTGGTACATCTGGCATGGATGTCGGCTTACCGACTGGCCAGATGGGAAACTCTGAAGTTGGCCATATGAACTTGGGTGCCGGCCGTGTGGTTTATCAAGAGTTGTCGCGCATTCAAAAAGACATTGATGAAGGCCGATTCGCTAACAATAATGCCTTTTTAAGCGCCATTGACAGTGCTCATGATCGCGGCCATGCTGTCCATATTATGGGATTATTGTCTGATGGAGGAGTCCACTCTCACATCAATCACATTAAAGCCGCATTATCGCTCGCAGTTGAACGTGGTGCCAAAACCTATCTACACATTTTTACCGACGGTCGCGACACAGCGCCTGAAAGTGCTTTGGGCTATATTGAAGACATTGAAGCACACCTTAAGGAGATAAAAGGTGGCAGTATCGCATCTGTCACAGGGCGTTTTTATGCCTTAGATCGTGATACACGCTGGGAACGCACAGAAGAAGCATACAATGTGATCTGTTGTGGGCAATCAGACCATCAAGCTGAATCCGCCAAACAAGCTGTTGAAATGGCTTATGCGCGCGGTGAAACGGATGAGTTTATATTACCAACGGCCATTCTTAATAAAAAGGGCAAGAAAATAAAAGTTAAGGATGGGGATTCAATTATTTTTATGAACTACCGTTCTGACCGTGCACGCCAAATTACCAGTGCATTTATCATGGATGACTTTGGTGATTTCCATCGCTGCAAAACGCCTATTTTGTCGAATTTCGTAACCCTAACGCAGTACAACAAAAACTTTGAGAACTTCGGTGCAACGGTCGCTTTTCGCCCGACCAAACTAAAAAACACCTTTGGTGAAGTCATTGCGAACTACAAGCTACGCCAGTTACGCATTGCTGAAACCGAGAAATACGCACACGTGACTTTCTTTTTAAACGGTGGTGCTGAAGCACCCTATTTAGGTGAAGACCGTATCTTAGTCCCTTCTCCAAAGGTACGTACCTATGATTTACAGCCCGAAATGAGTGTCGGTGAACTGTCAGATAAGCTCGTCGAGGCAATTGAGTCGGACAAGTATGATACCTTTATCTGCAATATCGCCAACCCTGACATGGTTGGCCATACTGGAAAAATGGATGCCTGCATTAAAGCTTGCGAAGCTGTCGATCAAGCGCTTGGGAAAATATTAGAGGCGATTGAAAAAGCCAATGGCCAAGTTATTGTCACGGCCGATCACGGCAATATTGAGATGTTAATCGACCCAGAAACCGGGAAACCATTAACATCGCATACCACTTGCCCGGTTCCATTGGTCTATTTCGGTCCTCGTAAATGCCAACTTCGTTCAGGTGGATCCTTACCTGATGTTATGCCCACTATGTTGGATTTAATGCAGGTTGACCAACCCGAAGAGATGACTGGTGTAAGCTTGTGCACTAAATAATATTTCTGGGCAGTCACGACTGCACACCCCATCATCTGCTATACCAGGCCTGTCGAAATTAAAATCGACAGGTTTTTTATTTTAAAAGCGGGATTTAGATCAACTCTAGTCAAAAAGTGCCCTCTATAAATCGACACCACTAGATTATTCCAACCAACCCCCTTAGACTATCAATCTACCTCAGTAATTAAGGCACAAGGACCGATGGATTTTTTGCCCGACTACCCGCTGTTTTGGATTTACCTAGCCTACACCACTCTGGTGATTACCACAGTGTTGCATATGCTCTACCAGAGGCGCTCTCCCCAAAACCTAATGGCATGGCTTCTTACTTTGATTCTTTTACCTTTTATAGGGGTATTTTTCTATATTCTCTTTGGCTCTAGAAAACTTCTTTTCAAACAGAGAAAACCGACCATTGAGATGCAGCCTATCTCCACGCTTAAACCGGATAAAACCCTAGCGATCCAATTGGATGAACTATTACATGCCAATCAAATACCCGGCGCAACGTTCGGCAACCAGATCAGTCTGCATACCGATGCTACGTTGTCTTTTACCATTTTTATGCAAGCTATTGAAGCGGCACAATCAAGCATTCACCTGCAAACCTATATTTTCGAAGCCGATGAGAGCGGACTTGCCATACTTAATGTATTGGTACACAAAGCGCAACAAGGCGTGCAAGTCCGATTACTGCTAGATGCGGTAGGCTCTTTCGCGCTCTACCGCAATCAAAATGCACTTACCCCTCTGATTGAAGCGGGAGGGCAATACGCTTTTTTTCAACCCCTTTGGCGCTCATTTTTTTCTCATCAAGTGAATCTTCGCAACCATCGAAAAATTTATCTTTTTGACCAAACGCTACTACTTACGGGGGGCATAAACCTTACCAATGACTACCTAGGAACTGATGCCACCCGTCCTAAAAATGGACGTTGGATAGATCTATTATGTAAAATCCAGGGACCAAACATACTCCATTACCAAAACGTCTTTAATGCCGACTGGTTCTATACCACCTCCCAAAAACTTCCCGCCATTAACTTCGACACGGATATCCAAACCACTGAAGGCGACTTACTGCAAGCG
>JBNJEY010000092.1:0-5653 GCA_051746325.1 Pseudomonadota bacterium | reverse complement strand
CCTTATGTGACAGTTCAATCGTATCCGCTTTATGATTTAACCACCAAATTGAGACACCACCCACCGTCCAAACAGCGATAAACACAGCAAACAGAATCCAGACAAACTTGCGGACAAACTGCTTAAATGAATAGTGACGTGCGCCATGCACATCACTAATGGTAATCGTGAAATGATTTCTCATCGAAACTAAAGCCGTACGACCAGCAACGCCTTAAAGCGCTGCGACAACGGCATCCCCCATTTCACTGCAACTGACTTTAGTCATACCCTCAGAACAGATATCGCCGGTACGTAACCCCTGATCCAATACTTTAGAAACGGCAGCTTCGATCTTAAGGGCTAAATCTTCACGATCTAAAGTGTAACGCAACATCATGGCGACCGATAAAATCGTCGCTAATGGATTCGCTAAATTTTTTCCTGCAATATCGGGTGCCGAACCATGGCTTGGCTCATACATACCTTTATTATTTGCATCCAAAGAAGCGGATGCTAACATGCCGATAGAGCCTGTTAACATAGAAGCTTCATCCGACAAAATATCACCAAACATATTCCCGGTGACCATAACATCGAATTGCTTAGGGTTAAACACTAACTGCATTGCGGCATTATCGACATACATGTGATTTACAGTCACCTCTGGGTACTCTTTAGCAACGACATCAACAATCTCACGCCAAAGTTCCGTCACTTCTAATACATTGGCCTTATCAATAGAAGTGAGTTTTTTATTACGCTTCATAGCCGCTTGAAAAGCAACATGCGCAATACGCTTGATTTCAGACTCTTTATAAATATAGGTATTGTAGCCCTGACGCTCACCATTTTCTAAGGTACGAATACCACGTGGCTGACCGAAATAGATACCGCCCGTTAATTCACGGACAATCAAAATATCTAAACCAGCAACCACTTCAGGTTTTAGCGTTGAAGCATCTGCCAATTGAGGGAATAAATAGGCAGGACGTAAGTTAGCGAACAACTGCATTTCAGAACGTAACCGTAATAAGCCTTTCTCAGGACGCACGGAGATATCTAATGACTCCCACTTATAACCACCAACAGCACCTAATAAAACCGCATCCGCCGCTTGCGCTTTTGCCATGGCCTCATCTGATAATGGCACACCATGCACATCATAAGCGGCACCACCGACTAAATCTTCAGACATATTGATATCTAAATTATCAGAGTGTTTTAGTGCTTCTAACACTTTAACCGCTTCAGTGGTAATCTCTGGGCCGATTCCATCACCTGGTAAAACCAATATTTGCTGTGTCATATTATTAAACTCTTAATTCTTTAAATTTAAATTCTGTTTTGTATTTGACCAAGCCTGGCCAGTTCTGATCACCTTATCGATTGCCTGACTTAATCAATACTCTTAGCTAAATAACCAAGGCGTCGTTTTTTTTCTATTCGCTTCATAGGCTTTAATATCATCTTGATAAGCTAAGGTTAAAGCGATGTCGTCCAATCCATTCATTAAACAGTGCTTTCTAAAGGAGTCCACGTCAAATGGAATCGCTTCGCCATTAGGCTTAATGATCTGTTGCGCCGCTAAATCAACCGTCAACTGATAACCCTCTGTGGCAAGGACCTCTTTAAAGAGATCATCCACTACGGCCTCATCTAAAACAATAGGAACAATGCCGTTTTTAAAGCAATTATTAAAAAAGATATCTGCAAAACTTGGCGCTATAACCACATCAAAGCCGTAATCTTTTAGAGCCCAAGGCGCATGCTCACGACTTGACCCACAACCAAAGTTTTCACGCGCCAATAAAATATGCGCTCCTTGATAACGAGGTTGGTTTAAAACAAACTCTTTACGCAATGGACGATCTGAGTTATCTGAGCCCGGCTGACCGACATCTTCATAACGCCACTCATCAAATAGGTTAGGGCCAAAACCTGAGCGTTTAATCGATTTTAAAAACTGCTTAGGAATAATCGCATCCGTATCCACATTCGCACGATCTATTGGGGCAACAATTGATGTCTTTTTTATAAACTTTTCCATCTTATCTCTCCACTCCTGCTCGGTTAGATGTAATCACGCACGTCAACAAAATGACCTGCTACTGCCGCCGCTGCCGCCATTTCTGGACTGACCAAATGGGTACGACCACCGGCTCCTTGACGACCTTCAAAGTTACGGTTTGAAGTTGAGGCACAGTGCTTACCAGTTGGCAACTTATCCGCATTCATCGCTAAACACATTGAACAACCAGGATTGCGCCACTCAAAACCCGCTTCAATAAAGACCTTATCTAGCCCTTCTGCTTCCGCTTGTTGTTTTACCAATCCCGAACCCGGTACCGCTAAGGCTAACTCGACCTTAGCCGAAATCTTTCTACCTTTCAAAATGGCGGCTGCAGCTCTAAAATCTTCAATACGCGAATTGGTACAAGAACCGATAAAGACATATTCAGCGGGAATATCTTTAATCGCCATATCCGCCTCAAGCCCCATATAAGCCAAAGCACGACGAATTCCATCCGCCTTAACAGCATCCATCTCATTCGCTGGATTAGGCACTCTGCCATTCACATCTATTACCATCTCAGGCGAAGTACCCCAAGTCACTTGCGGCTCAATACTTGAACCGTCTAATTCAATGACGGTGTCAAACAGAGCATCTGCATCAGAAGTTAAATCCATCCAAGCTGTGACAGCCATATCCCAATGATCGCCTTTTGGTGTAAAAGGACGACCCTGAACATATTCAACGGTCTTTTCATCCACTGCAATCAAACCCACGCGCGCACCGCCCTCAATCGCCATATTACAGACCGTCATACGCCCTTCAATGGACATATCACGGAAAACTTGACCACCGAACTCGATCGCATGACCATTGCCGCCAGATGTACCAATCTTACCAATAATCGCCAATACAACATCTTTTGGAGTCACGCCAGCCGATAATTTTCCATCGACCTTGACTAGCATATTTTTCATCTTTTTCTGAATTAAGCACTGAGTCGCTAATACATGTTCAACTTCAGATGTACCGATACCATGCGCCAATGCGCCCAAAGCGCCATGAGTTGCAGTATGAGAGTCACCACAAACCACCGTCATACCTGGCAAGGTTGCACCAGACTCCGGCCCAACGACATGTACGATCCCTTGACGAATATCACCCATTGCGTATTCGGTAATCCCAAATTCGCGTGTATTCAGACCCAAAGTTTCGACCTGAATACGCGAAACAGGGTCGGTAATACTCGCAATCCCGTTACTTAAATCGGTGGTGGGCACGTTGTGATCTGGCGTGGCCAAATTAGTTTCAATACGCCATGGCTTACGATGCGCCATACGCAGACCTTCAAACGCCTGTGGAGAAGTTACTTCATGTAGCAACTGGCGATCGATATAAATCAGAGCTGTTCCATCATCTTCTTGACGCACTAGATGCGCATCCCACAATTTATCGTATAAAGTCTTTGCTGACATGGCGCTTAACCCAACCCGTGTAAGTTTAAAAATAATCGCAAATTATATCACTTCACACCCCAATCTAAATAGTAAAATACATCCATAAACCAATCATTTCAGGCAAAAGGAACGTTAAGATGAGTTATTCGGTAAAAGAAGTCTTCTATTCGCTACAAGGAGAAGGATTCCACAGCGGTCGCCCTGCCATTTTTTGCCGAATGAGCAAGTGCAACCTATGGACAGGCCGTGAAGAAGATCGTGCCACGGCCATTTGCCAATTTTGCGATACTGATTTTATTGGAACAGATGGCCAAAACGGGGGTAAGTTTGCAGATGCACAAGCGCTCTGCCAACACCTTTTACACTTCTGGCCTACGGATTCAAAAGGCAAAATAAAAGCGCACCCATTTGTTGTTATGACCGGTGGTGAGCCGCTTTTACAGGTTGATCAACCACTCATAGACCAATTGCATAAACATCGATTCGAGATTGCCATTGAAACCAATGGTACCAAATCTGCACCCGAGCATATTGATTGGATTTGCATGAGCCCTAAAGCCAATGCCCCCCTTATTTTAGAATCGGGTAATGAGTTAAAATTAGTTTATCCACAGCCCGACCTGATGCCTGAAAAAGTGGCTGACTTAGACTATGAGCACTTCTATCTACAACCTATGGATAATAAAGATCCTTTAATAACAAAACAAAACATTAAACAAGCCGTCGCCTATTGCTTAGCTCACCCGCAATGGAAATTGAGTTTGCAGACTCATAAGCTATTGGGTATTGATTAAATAAATCGGACCCACAAAGTCAATTTGACCAGGCCAGGCATGCCCTACGGCTTTACAAAATCAGGTGAGCGCAAGGTCAGTTTATAAAAATACTTTTTTGACTAAACAGACTTAAACTTACATGTAACCCAATTAACTTAATCGCAGAAGCCCATGACACAAAAAAACCAGCCAAACACATTGATTGACGCATTAGAAATTACCGGATTGACACAGGATGGTCGCGGGGTTGCTCGCCATAATGGCAAAACTATTTTTGTTAATCAGGCCGTGCCTGGCGATATTATTAAAGCCAAAATCACTCAATCACAAGACAAATTTGATGAAGCCGATTGCCTTGAAATTCTAACCGCCTCTCGCGAACGAGTTGAGCCATTTTGCGAATACTATGCAACCTGTGGTGGTTGCCAGTTACAACACCTTTCACTGGATGCACAACGTCGCTGGAAAAATCACAATTTTATGACAGGTCTCATTCAAGCAGTCGATTCTAAGCAGTGCAAAACCGTCGAACCTTTAATCGGGACAGGTATCGGTTATCGCAGACGCGCCCGCTTAGGTTTAGTGATTAGTAAAAAAGACAAAATCGCCCGTTTAGGGTTTAGACAAAAATCCTCTAATGAGCTTGTCGACATTACACACTGTCCAGTATTAAGCCCTGCTTTAAACCAAGCCATTCAAGAGAATCGTGCAGAGTTACTAGAAACAGCTAGCCGCGCCTATAAAGAGATTACTTTTGTAGAAGCGGACAATGGAATTTTCATTAATCGCTCTAGCGACAAAGCGGATAATGAATTAAGTTCAGCGACCCTTCCTTACTACCAACTGGATACCGAAGTAAATCAAACCCCGACAAAACTAACCTTTGAATTCCCAAAAGCCGGATTTATTCAGGTCAATGCGCAACAGAATAGAGCGATGGTTAAGCAGGCAATCAATTGGCTAAAGCTTGAGCCTTCTCACAATGTATTAGACCTCTTCTGTGGTGTTGGGAACTTCACGCTGCCCATTGCCCAACAAGTTTCACAAGCGGTCGGCATTGAAGGTGAACACTCTCTGGTGAATGTCGCCAATCACAATGCACAACTCAACAAACTGGATAATGTTAAATTTTATAAAGCGAATCTATTTAACGATATGCGCCCACTGCCTTGGTTTCATAGTAAGCAATATGACCGTATTCTGTTAGATCCAGGTCGTCAAGGTGCATTTGAACTGTGTAAAACACTGGGATTACTTAATGCACAATTCATTGTTTACGTTTCTTGCAATGCCGCGACCTTGACTCGTGATATTAAAGAGCTTGAAAAGCAGGGATATCGCCTTACAAAAGCCGGTCTTATTGATATGTTTCCACAAACTACCCATACCGAAGTGATGGTGCAATTGACCAAGACACAAAAAGCGGC